>CAZZZH010000226.1:0-7673 GCA_964658445.1 Ilyomonas sp. | reverse complement strand
CTAAGCAGAGAACAGCTCGATTATGGGTTTATCGCCACAGATGCCCACCACCACGAAGTAAAGATGGACACCAGCCCCGAAACGGGTGGCAAAAACTATGGCTTTCGCCCCATGCAAATGTTGCTGGCTGCCCTTGCCGGCTGCAGCGCTATTGATGTTATCAGCATTTTAAATAAACAACGGCAAACAATATCGGACTACCGCATGGTGGTAAGCGGCGAACGGCAGGCAGGCGTAGAGCCATCGCTGTGGAGAACCATTGAAGTGGAGTTTTATTTATTCGGTACGATCGATGAAACCAAAGCGCAGCGTGCCGCCGCATTGTCTATGGAAAAATACTGCTCTGTAGCCGCTACGTTGCGTGCCGCCGGGGCAAAGATTAGCTGGACAGTAACGGTAAACAAAAAAGTAGAGGAGACGGTTTAATTTGATAATGAAGAAGAACAACAACTGGCATCCGCAAACGAAAGCCATCCGCCTGCGTGGAGAGCAAACGGTGCAACATGAGCATTCATCGCCCCTATATCTCACCAGCAGCTTTACGTTTGATGATGCAGATACCATGCGCGGCGCTTTTACCGGAGAGAATGACGAGAACATCTATAGCCGGTACAACAACCCGACGGTAGATGAGTTTACAAACAAGATGGTGGCGCTCGAGGGCGCTGAAGCGGGCTTCTCTACTGCATCGGGAATGGCCGCGGTGTTTGCCTCTCTCTTCTCATTACTGAAGGCGGGCGATCATCTGTTGTGCTGCAGCTCTGTGTTTGGCAGTACGTTTACCATTGTTACCAAATATCTCTCACGCTACGGCATTGAGCATACCATGATTGCTGCCAACGATAAAGAAGCCTGGCAACAGGCAGTGAAGCCAAACAGCCGGATGATTTATTTAGAAACACCGACCAATCCGCAACTGGAAGTGCTGGACCTGGAATGGCTGGGAAGCTTCGCCAAAGAGCACAAGCTGATATTGAATGTTGATAATTGCTTTGCAACACCGGTGTTGCAATTGCCTGTTCAATACGGAGCTGATCTTGTAGTTCACTCCGCAACGAAATGGATAGATGGGCAAGGCCGTGTATTGGGTGGTGTAATTGTAGGCAGGAAAGAATTGATACGGGAGATTTATTTGTTCTGCCGGAACACCGGTCCTACATTATCTGCCTTTAATGCATGGGTACTAAGCAAGAGTTTAGAGACCTTAGATGTACGGATGGAACGGCATTGCAAGAACGCACTGGCAGTAGCTACCGCACTGGAAAGCAACGATAAGATCAGTTGGGTAAAATATCCGTTCCTGCCTTCGCATCCGCAATACGAAATTGCCAAAAAACAAATGACAGCCGGTGGCGGCATTTTGTGTTTTGAGATTAAAGGTGGCATTGAAAGCGGAAGAAAGTTTTTGGATGCTTTAGAACTCTTGTCGATGACGCCTAACCTTGGCGATTCGCGCTCTATTGCGTCTCACCCGGCTAGTACCACGCACTCAAAGCTAACGGAGGAAGAGCGGCTGGCAGTGGGCATTACACCAGGGTTAATTCGTATTTCTACAGGGCTGGAACATGTAGATGATATTCTTGCAGATATAGAACAGGCGCTAGAAAAAGCTTGAGTTATGAACGAAGAAGATGAAAAGCAGGTAAAGCGCATTAAATGGTTACAGACTTTTCGTCTTCTTCGTTCAAACAATTATAAATCCGTTCCACCATCGCCTTTCAGCGTAAAGTTTTTCTTACCAGAATAAAACCGGCTGTATCTATCGGTAACAGTTTTGCTTTGTTTCACTCCGTTGAGATATAAAATGCCGTCTTTTAATTCGATAGAATAAGGCTTGCCGGTGTTGAGCAAACCATCTTTTTCCAATGCTGTTTTCAAAGCTTTATCATTCGCCAATTCTAGCTGCGCTTTTTGAAGACTTTTCTGGGCTTCTTTTAAAGATTTCTGTACCTGAAACTGCAGACTATCCATGTTGATTTTCTGCGAAGCCATTGCGTGCTTCGCTTCTATTTGTGCTTTGTTTATTTCGACTTTCATTTTATCCCAATCAATCTTATCGATCGCCATTTTTGCGCTGTCTAACGATCGGGATATATCTATCTTCATCTGGCTCCAGTCAATGTTTTTCATTGCAGCATTAATCTCTTTATTGATCTTATTATAATCAATCTGTGCCATTGCTTTCTGCACGTCTGCATTCATTTTAGCATAGTCAATTTTCGACATGGCAAGGTTCACCTGCTGCATAGCAGAATCAAGATTCAGTTGAAGCTCAATTTGATTATTATCGGCTGACTTCGGTACCGTTGTATCGTAGTCTGTTGTTCGGTAGTCTTTATACTGCGCATTTTTTGTTTTACTCGGCTGCCAAGCAACAAGAGCAGCAACAATAGCAAAGCAGCCAACCACTTGAAAGAACGAAGATGCAAAGCGTACATTTTTCATAATTTGAGTTTGAACAAAGGTTATTCACGAATAATTTCGTAGCAAACATACGATTCAATTCGTAAATAGATTTTAGCGGGCGTGTTTTTGCTATTTTTTAACCAAATCCTTAAAATAGTTACTACCGGTTACCCAAACTTTTTTTGCTAACAGGTTCCTCACCGGCAATCAGTTTGTGCTTATTTTACAGTACGTTTGTTGCCCTGCATTGTTACACTTAATTTTAGTTTGTTAGAAAAAATATTACTGAATGAAATTTATAGTCTCAGCTTCTTCTTTACTGAAGCAATTACAGCAGATCAGCGGCGTTATCAACGCCAATACAGTATTGCCGATACTCGAAGATTTTTCGTTTGATATTACAGATAAAAAACTCAGCATTACAGCCACCGATTTAGAAACTGTAATGCGCGTGCAGATGGATGTGGAAAGCAATGAAAACGGTCGTGTTTGTGTGCCTGCTAAGATTCTTCTTGATTCATTGAAAAATATTCCTGATCAGCCGCTTACTTTCAATATTGATAAAAATTATGGTATTGAAATTACGAGCAGCCAGGGTAAGTATAAGATGATGGGTGAAAACCCGGACAACTTTCCGAAAGAACCGGTTGCCGATGATACCAACAATTTTACAATGAAAAGTAGTGCATTGGTTACGGCTATTAATAAAACATTATTTGCTGTAAGCACTGATGATCTGCGTCCTGCAATGACCGGTGTTTATTTTGAACTGAACAAAGACTACATTCAATTTGTAGCTACAGATGCTCATCGTTTGGTTCGATATAAAAGAACCGATGTAAGCTGTCCGAAGGCAGATAGCTTTATTGTTCCAAAAAAGCCACTGAATTTGCTGCGCAATGTATTGCCCGATACAGATAGCGACATCACCATTTCTTACAACAGCAATCACTTATTTGTAACGAATGGTACCACAAGTTTGATTTGCCGCTTAATTGATGCTCGTTTCCCTGATTATAAAGTAGTAATACCTGCTGATAATCCTTACAAACTGGTGGTAAATAAAAATGAATTCCAGGGCGCACTTCGCCGCATTAATGTGTTCAGTAATAAAAGTACGAACCAGGTTGCCTTAGCGATTAGTGGAAGCGAACTACAACTCACTGCGCAGGATCTTGACTTTTCTTTTGAAGGAAATGAACGCATGACTTGTGATTATAACGGAGAAGATTTGCAGATTGCTTTCAATGCAAAGTTTTTGATTGAAATGCTGAATGCTGCCGATGACAATGAAGTGAAAGTAGAACTATCAACGCCAACAAAAGCAGGCATCCTAAAGCCAATTGAGCAAGAAGATGGTTCTGATTTATTGATGCTGGTGATGCCGCTAATGCTGAATAATTAAACTTATTTAAATTGTTTTACTAAAGCCTTTTGTTTATGAAACAGAAGGCTTTATTTTTTGTACAGCTCCATTTTGCAAAAGATATTTTTCGCCTGTTCCTTCACAGACAGCAGCACCATTTTTATCAAATAAGAGTTTGTATCCTTGTTCACTCATCCATCCTTTTTGTCTTGCCGGATTGCCCATCATTAAAGCGTAAGAAATAACAGATTTTGTAACGACTGAGCCTGCACCAACGAAAGCATATTCACCAATGGTGATGCCACATACAATAGTTGCATTCGCACCAATACTGGCACCGCGTTTTATGAGCGTTGGCTTAAATTCGTGTTTGCGCGATATAGCACTGCGCGGATTGATAACATTGGTAAATACAACGGAAGGCCCAATGAACACATCATTTTCGCAGGTTACACCTTCATAAAGGGAAACATTGTTCTGCACTTTTACATTGTTGCCTAAGATTACGCCTTTGCCAATCATTACATTCTGCCCAATATTGCAACCATTGCCGATTACAGCATTTTGCATAATGTGGCAGAAGTGCCAGATATGTGTGCCGTTACCGATGGTGCAAGGCTCATCGATATAAGATGATGGATGTGTGTAATAATTATTCATTCGTACAATTACAGTTTCAAAAGTAGCTTTTGATTTTGCATTTCGACTTTTAGAATGACTTTTTATGTGCACAATAAATCTTAATACCTGTTTTTATTTACACTTTATCTATCCTTCATAATATTAGATTTGCCGCCGTGAAAACTTGTTCAGTCAATATTATCAATCGCTCCTCTAATCCCCTGCCGCATTACGCTACCAGCGGCGCTGCGGGTATGGACATCAGAGCGAACATCGAAGAGGCTATCGTTCTACAACCATTGCAAAGAATCTTGGTGCCAACCGGCTTATTTATAGAGTTGCCCGATGGTTATGAAGCGCAGATTCGTCCACGAAGCGGGCTTGCCATTAACCATGGTATTACTTGTTTAAACAGCCCGGGCACAATTGATGCAGATTACAGAGGTGAAATAAAAGTGATCTTGATTAATTTGTCTAATGAAGCGCATACAATACAAAGTGGAGACCGCATTGCGCAGATGATTGTCAGCCCGGTTGAACAAGTTCGATGGATAGAAGTAACAGAGATAAAAGAAACGGATAGAAGCAGCGGCGGCTTTGGTCACACAGGCAAACAATAATAGATTGCATCCGTACAAAACATTTAAAATAGAAGAATGAAAATAACGAATGGCTTATTGCAATGGCTTTGCTTCTTTCTTTGCATGGCGCTATTATTTTCGGCTTGCCGGCCGGTAAAGAAGGTGCAGCGCATTGGTCAGGTCATCACTACAAAAGATACTGTATCGAAAGCCGTAACGCAACCAGCTATGATAGACTCCGCAGCCATCATAAAAGGTATTGTAAACAAGCTGGAAACTCAACGCATTAAGTTCTCTACTTTTTCTGCTAAAGTAAAAATGGACTATGATGGCAGCGAAGGCAGCGACCAGGCAACCGTCTATCTTAGAATGCAGAAAGACAGTGTTATATGGCTTTCACTAACAGGCGCATTAGGTATTGAAGGCTTCCGTGTAATGATAACCCCGGATAGTGTAAAGGTCATGAACAAGTTAAAAAAGATCATTCAATATCGCCGCATCAGTTACCTTCAGGAGCTTACGCAGGTGCCAGTTGATTTTGCAAGCCTGCAGGATATTCTCATTGGCAACCCGGTTTATTTAGATAGTAACATCATTTCGTATCAGGTAAGTGGCGACAATCTTTTAATTTTAATGGCGGGTACTGTTTTTAAAAATCTTTTGACGGTAGATAAAAATGATTACCAGTTATTGCATAGCAAATTAGACGACGTTAATCCAGCAAGAAACCGAACAGCCGATATCACTTATGACAACTACGATAAAGTAGACAGCTTTTATTTTTCAACGTCTAGAAAAATATCTGTTGCTGAACAATCGAAGCTCGACGTAAACCTGGAGTTTAAGCAATACGATTTTAATAAGATCCAAACTTTTCCCTTTAACATTCCAAAAAACTATCGGGTAAAATAATAATTAACACTGCGCAAACGTACTCTATCCTTTACACCGGTTACTTTTATTTGCCTCATTGCAAAAAGGAAAATGTATGATGAAGAAAATGACTGTTTGGATAGTATTCATTCTGATGACAAGCGCTTCTTTTGCGCAGCAAACCAAAGAAGAAATACAACGAAAGCAGCAACAACTACAGCAGGAACTTGCCGATCTGAACAGCACACTCAGCGATATAAAGAAGAATAAAAAACAATCCATTACACAACTGGCTTTGGTGCAGCGTAAAATAAAAGCTCGTGAAGAATTGGTATCCAATATCAACAAAGAGCTTCACAAGATTGATGATGATATTTACCTGAACAGTCTTGATATTTATCGCTACACCAAAGAACTGGATACGTTGAAAGAACGCTACGCAAAGAATCTTGTGTTTGCCTATAAAAACAGGAGCAGCTACGACTATCTGAACTTTATTTTTTCCGCCGAGAATTTTAATGATGCCATCAAGCGCATTTCGTACCTTAAAAGTTATCGGCAATACCGCGAAACCCAGGCGAACAATATTATTCAGACACAGAATTTACTTCAAACGAAAATAAACAGCCTTAACAGTACTAAAAACCAGAAGAGCAATACACTTCAGGAGCAAGGCAAGCAGATAGAGCAAATGGAAGTGGACAAGAAAGAGAAAGACGAAGTAGTGCGTGGCCTGCAGGGACAAGAGAAAGAACTAAGCGTACAGATCCGCGACCGCGAAGTTGCCCGCAGAAAGCTGCAGGCACAATTGCAACTGATAATTAGAAGAGAGATTGCAGATGCAAAACGAAAAGATCAGGAACGCCAGGCACAACTTGCCAAACAGCAGGAAGAAGACCGGAAGAAAAGAGCAGCTGCCCAGCAGGCACAAGCCGCTAATGGCGGAACACCTGATAACAATGCGGCAATGCAAAATCAAAATACAACCGCTTCAGTAGCAACGCCAACAGCGCCGCGCATTACCAACCGAACTTACAGTGCTTTAGAATCAACCCCGGAAAACCTGACTGCCTCTATCAATTTTGAAAATAACAGAGGGCGGTTGCCTTGGCCAGTAGGCACAGGAACGATTCTTATACCTTATGGTCCATATGATATACCCGGAACAAAATTGAGAGACAATAATGATGGTATTGACATTGGCGTTCCTGTAGGTACCAATGTAAAAGCTGTTGCCGATGGTACTGTTTCAGCCGTGTTGGATTTAGGTGATGAAAAATGTGTAATGGTAAAACATGGCAAGTATTTTACAGCCTATAGTCATTTATCGTCCGTTAGTGTTGTGAAGAATGACGTTGTTCAGGCTGGAACTATTGTAGGTAAAGCAGCTATAAATGATGATGGCGGCGGTATGGTTCATTTTATCGTTTCCAATGAACAGGGAAACTTCCTAAACCCGGAAAGCTGGTTAAAAAATCGATAGCCATTTATGTCTAAATAAAACAGGCGATTGAGTTAATCAATCGCCTGTTTTGTAAACGTGATTTTCTTTCTTAATTATTTAAACCCCTTCCTGTCTTTTGCTGTAGTTCTTCAATGCGCTTTGAAGCTTCCGCTTTGGTGAGCGTATCTACATGCTCTTCGCCTGCTTCATCCGATAAAGTTTTCAGGTAAGATTTCTGAGCGCCGGTCATCGGCTCGCCGCCGGTTGTCCATTCGTCGGGATCTTTTTCGGCGTTGGAATTAGACACGGCCGGGTCTGGCTGTGGTACATGTTGATTAACATGGATGCCTGTTTCATTTTCAAATTCGTTTTCCATACTATA
>CAZZZH010000225.1:0-7764 GCA_964658445.1 Ilyomonas sp. | reverse complement strand
CATATAGCTTTTAAGTGCTCTTGCCCCAGTCGTAAATTTCCCTGTAAGCACGGACTTGGGTTGCTCCTGCTGCAGGTGCGTCAACCCGCCGCATTTGCCGCTACCGAAATGCCAGCCTGGGTAAGTGAATGGCTAAGCAAGAGAACACAGAAAGAAGAGAAAAAGGAAGCCCGGGAAGACAAGCCGGTTGATGAAGCTTCGCAAGCCAAACGGCAGGAAAACCGGCATAAAAAAGTAAGCGAAGGGGCTGAGGAAGCCCTGCTTTGGATAAAAGATATTGTTCGCAATGGTATTGTTGGTCTGCCTGAAAAGGGCGCTTCTTTTTGGGAGGGTATGATTAAGCGAATGATAGATGCGCAGGCGCCGGGTTTGGCAACCCTGATAAAAAGCCTGCGGGATACCAACTTTTTTGCGGAAGGATGGCAAAGCGAATTTGTTGATAGCCTGCTAAACCTGTACCTGCTGATTAAAGCGTATCAAAACCGTGATGTATTGCCGCCCCTGTTACTGGAAGATGTAAAGAGTCGAATTGGTTTTACAGTTAACCAGGATGAACTGAAAGAAGCGGAAGGCGTTACCGATACCTGGTTGGTGCTTACCAAGCAAGTATCGGAAGAGGATGGACTTACCACAGAACGCTTCTGGCTACATGGAATCAACAGCCAGAAGATAGCTTTGTTATTGCAGTTTGTGGTTCGCGGGCAAGGTAGTTCTCTGTCATTAACGCCGGGTATGTATCTACAGGCGGAGCTGGTATTTTTTCCTTCCCCCGTACCCTTGCGGGCACTGATAAAAAAGCAGGCAGGTGCGAAACCACAAGCTGTAACTCATTTTTATACCGGCTGGAAAGCAATCGCTGAAGATGAAACGGACAGCCAGGCAACATTGCCTTTTGTTCCTGCCAAACCCTACCTGATAAAAGAAGTGACACCTTTACCGTATGAGCAACAATGGTGGCTGAAAGATGGCGATAACAACTGGGTAAAAATAAGTGATGCTTTTGCCCCTATCTGGAAGCTGGCCGCTATGAGCGGTGGCAAGCCGGTAACGCTCTCCGTAATGGGAAAAGAGAATGTGTTTCTGCCACTTGGCATCTGGGTAAATGAAACCTACAAACCTTTATAAATGGAGTTTTGGGATGGGATTATACATACAGCTATTTTAGGCACCGATAAAAAGGTGCTGAAGAAAGAAGATCTGCCAACAGCACTGGCGGCTGAGTACAATTTACTTACACAGAACAGAGACAAAGAAGAACAATATCTGCAACTGGCATCGGCGGCAGCTGCTTATCGCAAGTGCGGGGCTTTGCCCTTGCAAAAGACGGCAGAAGTGATAGCGGCACAAGAGGAAACGAAACCGTATTGCAATGCGCCTGCACAACAGGCTTTAGGTGATATTCTTTCTGCGGAAAGCTATCCATTGCTTACGTTGTGGTTAGAAGAATGTAATAGAAAAAGCCAGCTTGTTCAGCCGGATATGATACCGGTTTTGTTTGATGTAGCAAAAAAGCAAAAGCACTTACGTGAGTCTATCATTGTTACAACCGGCAAGCGTGGTGAATGGTTATTGCCCATGAACGCAGATTGGGATTTTGGGTTGCCCGGCAATGAAGAAACACTATGGCAAACCGGTACACTGGAAGAGCGGAAAATGTATTTGCAGATACAACGCCAACAAGACGCGTTGAAAGGAAGAGCTTTGTTACAGGAAACCTGGGCACAGGAGAGCGCTAACACAAAAGCAGAACTGCTGAAGCAATTATCTTTTGGTTTAGAAAATGAAGATACCAAGTGGCTGGAAAGCTTACTGACTGAAAAGAGCAGTAAGGTAAAAGATGAAGTGATCCAACTACTAAAACGATTACCCAATTCATCCTTTGTTCAGCAATATTGGAATGTTGTAAAAGATGCCATAGACATCCGGAAAGAAAAAGGGTTGCTGGGAATCGGACGTAAAATGAAGCTTACGATTCACCTGCCGGTTATTAAGGAAGCCATCTTCCAAACCGGCATCGAAAAGGTAAGCAGTAACCGCAAAGAAAGCGATGATGATTTTGTGCTTCACCAGCTCATCAGCGCTGTGCCACCTTCCTTTTTTGAAACCCATTTTGAGCTTTCAAGAGAAGAGATTTGTGATGTGTTTTATCATTCTAAAAATGGCAAGCCTTTGTTTTCTGCATTCGGGTTAGCCGCGGCTCGTTTTAAAGAGTTAGACTGGCTCCGGACCGTTATCGACAAAACCGAAGGGCAACTTTATCCGGAAGCCTTAGAACTATTGCCTGATGAAGAGAAATTCAGTTATGCAACACGTTTTATAAAAGACAGTACTGCCGCTGATACACTGATTCATTACCTGCAAATCTATCCACAACAGCCGTGGAGCCTTGCGCTGACAAAAGAAATATTCCGGCATACCGCAAAGAACAGTTACCGATACCCTCAATCGTTTTACAAAGACAATATTCTGCGCTTCCCCATCGACATTATGAATGAACTGGAGACTTGTGCACCACCCGATGAATGGGCGAGAAACCAATGGAATAAAATGAGTGATTACATTATTCGGTTACTTACGCTACGAAGACAAATTGTACAGGCATTTGAACTATAAAAGACCAACATGACAACACTATTACGCGAACATGCAGAGCAGCTATTTAGCGAAGAGCTGGAAGAAATTGGAAAAGAGGAAACGGGTAAAAAACCAGCCAACTGGAAGCTGACACCACAAGGTGTAGTAACCTATTTATTGGGTGGACGATTGAAGAATGGCTTTGAAGTATCGCCCAAATATATTGGCGACAGGCGCCTGATGGAGATTGCCGTTGCCACGCTTACTACCGACCGCGCATTGCTGTTATACGGACTTCCCGGCACTGCCAAAAGCTGGGTAAGCGAGCACCTGGCAGCAGCAGTGAGCGGCGACTCCACCCTGATTGTACAAGGCACCGCCGGCACCAGCGAAGAAGCCATTCGTTACGGCTGGAACTACGCCAAATTGTTGGCGGAGGGTCCTACACTCAATGCTATTGTAGAAACGCCTGTGATGCGGGCTATGAAAGATGGAAAGATTGTACGAATCGAAGAGCTTACAAGAATCGGTGCAGATGTACAAGACACGCTTATCACCATACTTTCTGAAAAGGCACTGCCGATACCGGAACTGAATACCGAAGTGCAGGCAAAGCGAGGCTTCAACGTGATTGCTACTGCCAACAACCGCGATAAAGGTGTGAATGAATTATCCAGCGCTTTGAAGCGTCGTTTTAATACGGTTATTCTTCCGCCGCCTGCTACGATAGAGGAAGAAATTGACATTGTAAAACGTCGGGTGGAAAGTTTTGAAAAAGTAATGGAACTGCCTGCCGAAAAGCCGGCTTTACAGGAGATTCGCCGTATTGTGACCATCTTCCGCGAATTGCGTGGTGGCGTTACAATAGATGGTAAATCGAAGATCAAGTCTCCATCGGGCACATTGAGTACTGCAGAAGCTATTTCGGTAGTTAACAGTGGTCTTGCTATGGCAGCTTACTTTGGTGACGGCGAACTGAAAGCCGCTGATGTAGCTGCGGGTGTTATTGGTGCTGTGGTGAAAGACCCGGTGCAGGACAAAGTGGTATGGCAGGAATACTTAGAAACGGTGTTGAAAAACCGGGAAGGCTGGAAAGATGTGTACCGGGCGTGTCGGGATTTGGGATAATATTTCGTATGGAGCATGGCTTACCGTATCATGTAGCAATCGCAAAACAAGAATCAGACAACCACTTTAATGGCAACACATCTCCTCGGCATACGACATCACGGGCCTGGTTCAGCCAAAAATGTAAAAGCGTATCTGGAAGCGCTAAAACCGGATATCGTTTTGATAGAAGGTCCACCCGAAGCGGATGCCCTATTGCATTTTGCAGATGATCCGCAACTGAAACCGCCGGTTGCGATTCTGTGCTACCAACCCGACAACCCGCACCAGTCAGTTTTTTATCCCTTTGCTACATTTTCTCCCGAGTGGCAGGCAATTTTATACGCCAGAAAAAATAACATTCATGTACGCTTTTTCGATTTACCCATGGCTCACCAGTTAGCTATCGAAAAAGAAGAAAATGAGAAAGAAAAAGAAACATCAAAAGAACAAAAAGAAGACAATGAACCAAACACTCCCTCTGCGCTAAACAACGCAGCAGGTGAAATAATTGAAGCGGCTGAAACTGTCATCAAAGCCGATCCCATGTCGTATCTGGCGGAGATTGCCGGCTATGAAGATGGAGAACAATGGTGGGAACAAATGTTTGAACATCGCCATAATAGCGAGGCTATTTTTGATGCGGTAAGTGAAGCTATGCAAAGCCTGCGCGAGCATCTTCCCTCCCGCAGTGACAAGCGCGAACAACTGCGCGAAGCTTATATGCGCAGAACGATACGAGGTGCAGAAAAGGAAATGTTTCAGAACATTGCTGTCGTGTGTGGTGCATGGCATGTGCCGGCGTTGCAAAACAGATCAAAAGAAAAGGAAGACAACGCTTTGCTCAAATCGTTACCCAAAGTAAAGATTGAATGCACTTGGATACCGTGGACCTACAACCGCCTTAGTTACCGCAGTGGTTATGGTGCCGGTATCCACTCGCCGGGATGGTATGAGCATGTGTGGACATCGCCGCAGGACGATGGCACCCAATGGATGACCAGAGTGGCACACCTCTTTCGTGCAAACGGCATGGATACTTCGGTGGCGCATGTGATAGAAGCGGTTCGTTTGGCAGAGTCGCTGGCTGCCCTGCGCGGATTTTCAAAAGCCGGTTTGGAAGAGTTGAATGAAGCTACCCTAAGTGTATTGTGTAATGGTGAAGATGTATTGCTGAAGCTTATTCATGAAGAGCTGATTGTTGGGAATACGTTTGGTGAAGTGCCGTCTACGATTCCCAAACCACCCTTGCAGGCCGACATTGAAAAATGGCAGAAAAAGCTGCGCCTTCTACTCACTGCGGATTTTAAAGATTATACACTTGATTTACGGAAAGACACCGACCTCGAAAGAAGTGTATTACTACACCGTCTGAAGCTTCTTAACATCCACTGGGGTGAAATGCAACAGAGCAACAGCAAGGGCACGTTTAAAGAGTCATGGCGCCTTCAATGGAATCCTGAGTTTTCCATCGAAATCATTGAAAAAGGAAGCTGGGGAAATACAGTGGAAGAGGCTGCTGCAAGCTATGTAAGTGATGTTGCAAAAAAAGCGACTTCATTGTTGCAGGTTTCTACTTTACTCCAAGACTCATTGCCTGCCGAATTGCATGGAGTGGTAGAAGTGCTGATACAGCAACTTAATAATCTGGCGGCTGCCAGCGGTGACGTGCTGCAACTCATGGAAGCTGTTCCGCCGCTTGTTGCTGTAAGCCGTTATGGAAATGTGCGGCGCACAGATGCCAATCTTGTTCTCAATATTCTTGATGGTATGATTGCCAGGATTTGTGTGAGCCTACCCAATGCGGTGACAGCTATTGATGAAGATGCGGCACAAAAAATTATTGACCTCATTTATACCTTGCACGATTCTGTAAATACCTTACAACATCCAACGGCTGTAAGCGGCTGGCAGCAGACGCTTCAGGTCATCAGTTGTAATCAAAATGCAGCGCCTGTAATAGCCGGTTATTCTACCAGATTATTGAGCGATTATAAGTTGCTGGAAGATGACGAGCTGGTAAAGGCTTTTCATTTTCGCATGTCGCGCACGGTAGCGCCGGATGTGAGCGCTGCGTGGTTGGAGGGCTTTTTAAGAGGCAGCGGAACTATTCTTTTATTAGATGATGCGTTGTGGAATGTAGTGAACAATTGGGTGACGGCATTGGAAGAAGATGTCTTTCTGCAGGTACTGCCGTTACTGCGCCGCACCTTCTCACATTTTTCCACACCTGAGCGTAGGAAAATTGGTGAAAAAGTAAAGAGCGGAAAAAGCACAGTGCGAGTCACCAACCGTAGCGAAGCCTTTGATGAAGAAAGAGGAAAAAGAGGGATTCCTGTTGTGCTGCAAGTATTGGGTTTACAAAAACTAAAGAATGAGTAAAGAAGCTTTATTACGCAAATGGCGCCTCATATTAGGCAGTCAGCAAAATGATGGAACGGGTATTTCCTTGCAGGGAACTGACACTAAACTTGACAATACATTAGAAGCGTTGTACGATAGCGGGCGCAAGGGTGGCTTAGGTCCTTCATCGCCGAATGTGTCTCGCTGGCTCGGTGATATCCGCACCTTCTTTCCTTCGTCTGTAGTGCAGGTTATGCAGCAGGATGCACTAAAGCGGTTGAACCTTACGCAGATGCTTTTTGAAAAAGAAATGCTGGAAAATGTAGAGCCTGATGCCAACCTCGTTGCGACATTAATGACGTTGAGCCGCGTAATTCCTGATAAAACAAAAGATACGGCGCGACAAGTGGTAAGGAAAGTGGTAGATGCCTTGCTGCGCAAACTAGCTGCGCCTACACAACAGGCAATCATCGGCAGCTTGAACCGAAGTGTGCGTAATCGTCGCCCGCGCCATAACGAAATCAACTGGCATCAAACCATACTTAAGAATTTAAAGCATTACCAACCTGAATACAAAACCATCATTCCTGAAACGCGCATTGGTTATGGACGCAAACGCAATGCGTTAAAAGACGTTGTTCTATGTCTTGATCAAAGCGGCTCCATGGGAAGTTCCGTGGTGTATTCCGGCATTTTCGGTTCAGTAATGGCTTCCATTCCTGCTATCAAAACAAAAATGATTGTGTTTGATACTGCCGTAGCTGATTTAACGGAAGAATTAAATGATCCCGTTGACTTATTGTTTGGAGTGCAGTTGGGCGGCGGTACGGATATCCAACTTGCCCTTACCTATTGCCAACAAATCATCACCCGTCCTTTCGATACTGTTCTGGTTCTTATTACTGATTTATATGAAGGGGGTAGTGATGCAGAGATGCGTAAGCGCGTGGTTGAATTGGTTAGCGCCGGTGTACAGCTAATTGTATTACTTGCCCTGAACGATGGTGGCGCTCCTTCTTACGATCACAACAATGCGCAGTTCTTATCTGATCGGGGTGTACCTGTATTTGCCTGCACACCTGATAAATTTCCCGACCTGATGGCGGCGGCACTGAGTAAGCAGGACATTGGTTTGTGGGCAGCAAAGGAAGAACTGGTGTTGAAGAAGTAAGAGCTTGAAAATTGAGGCGCCTGAATTGCAAGCTTTACTTTTGCAGTTGAAGTTTCCTCATTTTATGATAAAGCAAAACATCAAACTGACCGTAGATGCCATCGTGTTTGGCTACAACCAGGAAAGTGGTATTTCTGTATTGCTTATCAAACGAAAAATTAAACCTTACATCAACGAATGGGCGCTGCCAGGTGGTTTTGTGCTAAATGATGAAACCCTGGAAGAAGCCGTGGAAAGAGAACTGCAGGAAGAAGCCGGCATTTCAATTAATTATCTGGAACAGCTATTTACTTTCGGAAAGCCTAACCGTGACCCGCGTATGCGGGTGGTATCGGTTGCTTATTTTGGCTTGGTAAAATCCAGTGACTTTACCCTGTTTGCTTCTACTGATGCTTCGGAAGCCCAATGGTTCAATATTTACCAGTTACCCAAACTGGCTTTTGATCATTCGGATATTGTACAGAAGGCCATCATGCGCCTACGTGCTAAAATTACTTATGAACCGATTGGTTTTGAATTACTGTCGCGCAAATTTTTGTTTTCCGATCTGGAACAACTGTACATGCAAC
>CAZZZH010000224.1:0-7766 GCA_964658445.1 Ilyomonas sp. | reverse complement strand
TGTTTTTCCGGAACAAGGAAGACGACATGAACATCAAAAGCGCTTACCTGCACCATGCCGTGAACAGTGCGCTGGAAGATTTGCTGCCCAAAGACAGCTACCCGCTGTATGTGTTGTTTATAGAATTAGATGCTGCGCAAATTGACATCAACGTGCACCCCACCAAGCAGGAGATAAAGTTTGAAGATGAGAAAATCGTGTATGCCTTTGTGCAGTCGGCGGTAAAACACGCACTGGCGCAGTTCAGTATTTCGCCTTCTTTAGATTTTAGTTTAGATGCCGGCATACAAAGCCTCGATGCCGTAAGCAAGCCCTTTGGCGATACGGAAAAGCAAGTGGCTTCTACTACGGCGTTGTTTGGCACATTTACCCAAAAACACCAGTCGCACCGCATAGAGCCCAGCGATACCAACTCGCTCAGGCACTGGAAAGATTTTTATACCGCGCCGGAAGAAGACAGTAACTACCCGCCTTTGCAGCAGCCGTTTTTGCCACCGGCAAGCGACATAAAAGTGCTGGCACAACTGCACCAGAACTATATTCTTGCGGCCAATGAAACCGGCGCTTTGCTTCTTATTCACCAGCAGTTGGCGCACGAGCGCATCTTGTATGAACGCTATGCCGAAGCGATGCAGGGAAAGCCGGCAGCTACGCAGAAAACCCTGTTTCCATCGGTGCTGCAGCTTTCTACACCCGATGCTATTTTGCTGGAAGACCTGCTGCCCGAACTGCAGTTAGTGGGCTACGAGATAGAGCCATTCGGGCAGGATGGATTTATTATACAAGGCACGCCGGCAGACCTGAAAGAAGGCAATGAAAAAGCGGTGATCGAGTTGTTGCTGGAACAGTTTAAACACTTCAGCAGCGATATGAAAGTAAGCCGCCGCGAAAAGGTAATCCGTTGCCTGGCGCGGCAGCAATCGGTTAAAACAGGAAGGCAGCTATCAATGGAAGAAATGGAACAGATTGCCGGGCAGTTGTTTGCCTGCACCACACCCGCATTGGCACCTGGCGGCAACCCGACTTATGTGGAACTGACCGGCGACTACTTAGAAAGTTTGTTTGTGAAGTGAGGTTATTGCCTTTGTTGTTCTGTGGCTAAAAGAAATATAAAATGCGCTTCATTGCCCGTAAAGAAAAAAGCAGCCGCTATTTTAGCAGGATGAACAAGACGTTGGCTCTATGGTTATTATCGGTTGTTTTCTTCCTTGCCTGCGGCGATAAAAAACACATTCCAGATGTATCCAACATCAAAGTTGACGTAACGGTAAAGCGTTTTGAGCGGGACTTTTTTGCCATCGATACCAACCAAACCGAAGCCTCGCTAAGCAAGCTGCAAGAGCAATACGGACCGTTTCTCAACGACTATTTATACAACATTCTTTCGTTGCCTGCAGTGCCCGATAGTGTTGTCAATAACGTGAAGCTTTTTTTGCAAAGCTATAAGCCTGTATTCGACTCTGCAGAGCAGCAGTTCTCTTCTTTCGATAAGCCTGAAACCGAGATACACAAAGGCTTACAGCTTGTCAAGTATTATTTTCCCTCTTATTCGTTACCCAAACAAATCATCACATTTATCGGTCCGTTCGAAGGTTATAGCAATGTGCTTACGGGCAGTGGTATCGCGGTTGGGCTACAGTTGTACTTGGGTAAAAACTTTTCTGTTTACAAGACCGATTATCTCAGAGAAGTATACCCCGATTATCAAAGCCGGCGGTTTGAAGAAAGTTATATTGTGGCAAACAGCATGACGAACATCATCAATGATATTTATCCACCCCAAACCTCGGCCAAAACGCTAATAGAACAAATGGTAGAAGAAGGCAAGCGGATGTATGTGCTGGATGCTATGTTACCTGAGGCAGAAGACACCATAAAGACCGGCTACACGGCTGCGCAACTGAAAGGTTGCTACGATAACGAAGCCCTTATCTGGAACTATTTTATTGAAAACAACCTGCTTTACATTAACGACCCTTTGCAGATAAAAGATTACACTAATGATGGTCCGAAAACAGAAGCGTTAGGCCTCAATTCGCCAGGAAATATTGGTCTGTTCATCGGCTGGCAGATTGTAAAAAAATGGATGGCTGACAAGGGCGATAAAGTGAATATGCAACAACTGTTGCACACCGATGCCAAACAAATATTTCAGGAGGCAAAGTACAAGCCGAGATAAGAAAGAAATATACGAGCTGTACTTTGGTAACAGCAACGTATTATCTTCTTCTCAGGGTGTAACGCAACCAATAAGTTGAGTAGCGCATCTTGTCTGTGCCTGCTAAAAATTATTTTCTTCTTTTTATACTAAACCTCATATGTGCCATGTTTATTACAGCAATCTGCACTTCATAATGATCTCTTCCTTTACTTTCACAATATAAAATCAACTTCCATGTTCCGCCTGTTTCGTGCAACAGCTCATGCCAGCCTGTTTGCTATTTTCGTTGCCTGTCTTACCTGCCTTAGTGCCTGCACTGCCAAACAAAAACTGATTGATGTTGACCCGGCTTTCAGCCAGTATATCGAAGCTTATACATCCGGTGTTGTTTCGAAGAAAAGTGTAATAAAAATAAGGCTTGCAGCCGATGCTTCGGTAACACATACACTAAACGAAACCATCCGCGAAGACCTGTTTGATCTCTCTCCTTCGGTGAAAGGAAAAGCGTATTGGACAGATGCAAGAACCCTTGAATTTAAACCTGAAAAAGATTTAGATCCAAACAAATTATATGAAGTTTCCTTCGACCTGAACAAAGTGATGAAAGTGCCTTCGCAGTTCAAAGAATTTGCGTTTAATGTGCAAACCATCAAGCCTTCTTTTGAAGTGGAAGAAGACGGGCTGCGCTGCAATAACAACGACCTGATGACGCTCAGCGGTCAGGTTACAACGGCGGATGTGGAAGCGAGCAAACAGGTAGAGCAACTGCTTCGTGCAAAGCTGAACGAACAAGACCTGAAGATAACCTGGCAGCACAATGAGCAGAACAAAACGCACCGCTTTACCATCAGTGATATTCATAAAGCGAACAGCGAACAAGCCCTGACTTTATGGTGGGATGGAAGCGCCATTAGCAGCGAGCAAAAAGACAGCAAAAAGGTAATTGTGCCGAGGGCAAATGACTTTAAAGTGCTTGCGGTGCGTGCTGTGGATGAAGATGAACAGTATGCACTTGTACAGTTCAGCGAGCCGGTTGCAGCTAATCAGCAACTAGATGGTTTACTCTCTGTTTCTGACCAGGAAAAGCTGAGCTACAGCATTAATGGCAGTGAAGTAAAAATTTATACCAATGGCAGCCTGGACGGGGCTTACACTGTGAACATACAGGAAGGTGTTGAGAATCGGAACGGCGATAAACTGTCGAAAGAGTTTACTGCCAATACCTTTTTTGAAAACCGGTTGCCATCGGTAACCATACAGGGTAAAGGCGTAATCTTACCCAACAGCGGTGGCAAAGTAGTGCTGCCTTTTGAAGCCGTAAACCTGAAAGCGATTGATGTAAGTATCATTAAAATTTATGAGAACAATGTAGCGCAGTTTCTTCAACAGAACGACTTGAATGGAGAAAGCGATTTACGCCGTGTAGCAAAGCCTTTGGTAGAAGCCACGCTGCAATTAGATGACGACAATACTTTGAATCTTCGCCGTAAAAACCGCTTCTCGCTCGACCTGGATAAATACATCAAAACCGAGCCTGGCGCGCTCTACAGAGTATTCATTGGCTTTAAGCCTGAGTATTCGCTGTATGCCTGCGACAGCTTAGAAAAAAGTATGGATGAAGGCGATAACTACAGCGATGAAGAAACCAGTGCCGTAGATGAAGATGATGCTTTCTGGCAACGCTACGACAGCTATTACCCATATGGTTATAACTGGGAAGAAAGAGACAACCCTTGCGCCCGTTCTTATTACAACAAAGAGCGTTTTGCCAGCCGTAATATCTTAGCCAGCAATATTGGCTTAACAGCCAAATATGGCAATGATAAGAACCTGTTTGTTGCCGTAAGCAACATCATTACTACCAACCCGATGAACGGCGTTGAGCTGCAGGTATTGGATTATCAAAACCAGGTGATTGGCACTGCACAAAGCGATGGCGACGGGTTGGCGCAAATTGCCATCAAGCGTAAGCCATACCTGCTTATTGCGAAGCAGGGCGACGAAAAAGGGTACTTAAAATTAGATGATGGCAGCAGCCTGCCACTTAGCCGTTTCGATATTAGTGGCGATGAAGTAAAGAACGGGATGAAGGGATTCATCTTTGGCGAACGCGGTGTGTGGCGCCCCGGCGACAGCCTGTTTTTAAGCACCATCATCGAAGATAAAAACAACAAACTGCCCGACGACCAGCCGGTAGAGATGGACTTGATTTCACCCAAAGGACAGTTGTATAAAAAAATGGTGCAGACTAATGACAATGCAGGTTTCAATGTATTCAGAACGGCAACGGACGCCGATGCCCCAACCGGCAACTGGCTGTGCAGAGTGAAGGTAGGTGGCGCTCAGTTTGAAAAGCAAATTAAGATAGAAACAGTGATGCCTAACCGCTTGAAAATTGATTTAACCTTTAATGGTCTGGATGCGCTGGGCAAAGATGCCGATGTGAACGGCACACTGACTGCGCGGTGGCTGTTTGGCGCTACGGCTCAGAACCTGAAAGCGAAAGTAGATGCACAGTTGTATAAGAAAACAACCTCGTTCCCTAAGTTTGACGATTATGTTTTTGACAACCCGACTACCTCTTTTGCCTCGCAGTCTACCACCATCTTTGACGGCACCTTAGACAGCAGCGGTAAGGCTTCTGTAACGCCACGGCTTGAAACGGGTGAGGATGCGCCGGGGCAGTTGCTTGCCAACCTGATGATAAAAGTGTTTGAGCCAGGTGGCAACTTCAGCATCGACAATATTTCGATGCCCTTTAACCCTTACTCTTCTTATGTAGGCATCCATGTGCCACAGGGCGACAAAAACTGGGGCTTTTTATTAGCCGGAAAAACACAAAACTTCGACATTGTAGATGTAAATACAAAGGGGCAGTTGCTTGCCGGGAATAATGATGTAGACGTAGAACTATACAAAATTCAGTGGCGTTGGTGGTGGGATAATACGGGCGATAACCTAAGCAATTTTACACAGGATAATTACAATAAACTGATAGCGAAGCAAACGGTGAACCTGCAGAACGGAAGAGGTATTTACTCTTTTAAAACAACGGATGATAACTATGGCCGATACCTGATACTGGTAAGAGATAAAAGAAGCGGACATACTACCGGCTCTACGTTTTATGTAGATGATTATGGCTGGCAAACGCGCAGCGACAACAACGATGCTACGGCAGCCGCTATGCTGTCGTTTACGGCAGATAAAGACAAGTATAATGTAGATGATAAAATCAATCTTACCATTCCGTCGAGCGAAGGCGGAAGAGCATTGATAAGTATTGAAGCCGGCAGCAAAGTGCTGAAAACCTATTGGGTAGAAACTACAAAGGGGCAAACGCATTTTTCTTTTACGGCCGAGAAAGAGATGTCGCCCAACATCTATGTAAACGTAACGATGGTGCAGCGGCATGCTCAGACAGCGAACGACTTGCCGATACGCATGTATGGTGTATTGCCGGTACTGGTGGATGACAAAAACACCATCCTGAAGCCCCTCATTTCGATGCCGGATGTGATACGGCCCGAGACTAACACGGCGATTACCGTATCGGAAGCAAATGGCAAGAATATGACGTATGTGGTAGCCATTGTAGATGAAGGATTACTCGACCTGACCCGCTTTAAAACCCCTGACCCGCACAGCGCCTTTTATGCGAAAGAAGCCCTGAGCGTGAAGAGCTGGGATGTGTATGACTATGTAATTGGCGCCTGGGGCGGCGAGCTGGAAAGAATACTGACCATCGGGGGTGATGGAGAAGCTGAGCTGGCAGCCAAAACCCGCCGTGCCAACCGGTTTCAGCCGGTAGTAAAGTTCTTAGGACCTTTTACAACAAGCGGCGGAAAGACCACACTTAATTTCACGCTGCCTTCTTATATGGGAAGTGTTCGGGCAATGGTAATTGCGGCGGGCGATAATGCCTTTGGTATAGCAGAAAAGACAGTAACGGTAAAGAAGCCGCTGATGCTGCTGGCTACCCTGCCGAGAGTACTAGCGCCACTGGAAGAATGCACGATACCCGTTACAGTATTTGCTACGGAAAATAACATTAAGACGGTATCGCTTTCATTGGCAAGTAACCCTTACTTAGATGCTGCTGGAACGCAGACAGTTACCTTTAGCAAAGCGGGGGAGCAAGTGGTTTACTTTACTGCGAAAGTGAAGCCGAACACGGGTATCGGTAAGATTGCTATCAACGCAACGTCGGGCAGCGAGAAGGCGAAGTATGAAGTGGAATTGGACATCCGCAACCCAAACCCCTACCAAACACAAACTACGGAAGCCGTGCTGCAGCCCGGGCAATCGTGGAAGAGCTCGGTGGCTATGATTGGCGATGCAGCCAGCAGCAAAGCTGTGCTGGAGGTAAGCTCGATACCGGCGCTGAACTTACAATCGCGATTAACGTACTTAATCACGTATCCGCATGGATGCATTGAGCAGACCACATCGTCCATTTTCCCACAACTGGTATTGAATAAACTGCTGGACCTAAGTGATAAACAGAAAGCGGATATTGACAGAAATATACGAGCCGGCATACAAAAACTTTCCAATTTTCAAACGAGTGACGGTGGCTTTAGCTACTGGCCAGATGAAGCGACAGCGGATGAATGGGGCAGCAACTATGCGGGGCATTTTCTATTAGAAGCTTCTGCCAATGGCTACAACATTTCATCATCGTTATTAAACCAGTGGAAGAGCTACGAGCGCAACAAAGCATTAACCTGGAATGTAACTACCGCGCCTTATTATGGTACCGATTTATCGCAGGCATACCGACTGTATTTATTAGCCCTAGCCAAAACACCGGAAGTAGGCGCCATGAACCGGCTGAAGGAGTGGAAGTTCCTGACACCAGAAGGGAAATGGCGGCTGGCGGCAGCATATCAACTAATAGGGCAGTCGAGTACGGCGCTGGCGTTAATCAGCGGGCTGCCTACCACGTTTGCCGCGCGCAAAGACCCGGGCTTTACGTATGGCAGCAGCTTGCGTGATGAAGCCATGGTGCTGGAAACCCTAACGATTATGAACCGCAGAGCCGAGGCGGCGGTATTGGTAAAAAGCATTGCGGGGCAACTATCGCAGGACGACTGGTACAGCACGCAGACCACGGCGTATTCGCTCATTGCGATAGCTAAATACTCTGGTGATATAAAGGAGGAACAAAAGATAACTGCGGGCGTGGTAAACAACGGTAAAAGCAGCAGCCTGACTACTGAAAGTACCGTATTGCAAATGCCGATGAGCTGGCAAAGCCGGAAAAGCAATGTGAGCCTTACGAACAAGGGCAACAACGTGCTGTATGTGCGGGTGATAAATGAAGGACAGCCGCTGAGTAACGAGGTGGTTGCGATGGCACATAACCCATCGGTACTGAAAGTAGCGGTGGAATACATGACGACACAGGGGCGGCTGGTAGATATTAGTAACCTGAAGCAGGGTACAGACTTCGTGGCGAAAGTAACGCTGACGAACCCGGGGCTGCGGGGCGTGTATGATAATATGGCGCTGACCCAGATATTCCCCTCAGGGTGGGAGATACTGAACACGAGACTGTATAATAGTGAGGGTGCGTTTCAATCGTCGCCGGCAGACTATATGG
>CAZZZH010000223.1:0-7846 GCA_964658445.1 Ilyomonas sp. | reverse complement strand
GTAAGTACGACATTACTATTGTGTATGGTGAGAAGGAAACCGATGAGATTGAGTTGTCTTTTTTCCTGCAGCAGTATCCTGAATTAACCTTTTTAAAAATCCCTTCGCTTCATCGTGCGATCCATCCTTTTTACGATGCCATTGCTTATCGCGATCTGGTGAAACTGTTGCGCGAGCATCGTCCCGATATCGTGCATACCCATGGCTTCAAAAGCGGCTGGCTGGGCAGGATGGCAGCCCGCAAAAACAGGGTGCCCGTTATTATTCATACTTACCATGGTCATATTTTTCATTCTTATTACAACCGGCTGGTTTCTTCGGTTATCGTCCGCATCGAGCGGTGGCTGGCAAAGCGTTCTACAAAAATTATTGCCATCAGCCCGCAGCAGGCGCACGAAATTAGCAGCGTGTTTAGCATAGCGAAGCCGGATAAGATAGCCACCATTTTTCTAGGTATTGATAAAGCCAATTACCCTGTTAGCGGCAAAGGCTTGCGGGAACAATACAACATTGCCGATGAAACAGTAGTCATTGGCATTATCGGCAGATTAGTACCAATAAAAAACCACGCTTTCTTTGTGCAGATTGCAAAAGAAATAGTGGACAAGCAAGATGATATTTGCTTCTTTGTTATTGGCGATGGTCATCAGAAAAAGCACATACAGGATGAACTAACTGCGAATAGAATAAAATGGCTGGAAGGTGCTGGTAAAAGTGGCGAAGCAAAAGTTTATTTCACATCGTGGATAACAGACATTGCCTCAGCTTTGCAAGACATTGATGTGGTTTTACTCACTTCGGTAAACGAAGGCACGCCCGTCTCTTTAATAGAAGCCCAGTTGTTTGAAAAGCCAGTGGTGGCAACAGATGTAGGCGGCGTAAGAGACACGATGGTAAACGAAGAAACCGGTTATTTAATCTGCCATTTTAATAAAGAAGAAGCCGTAAAAAAATTACTGCTTTTGGCAACTGATAAAAACCTTCGAAATAGTATGGGCAAAAAGGGTAAGGCATTTGCAACAGAACGTTTTTCCAAGGCAAGAGAAGTAGCCGTCATCGATACGTTGTACACAGATTGTTTGCTGTCTAAAAACATCCGCTGATGAAGATATTAGTAACCGGAACGGCAGGCTTTATCGGCTTTCATGTAGCCAACCGTTTGATAAGCGAAGGGCATGAAGTAACGGGTACCGATAGCATCAATGCTTACTACGATGCGCGTTTGAAATACGACCGGCTTACGTATGCGGGTATTGCTTCGCACGAGATACAATATAATTATCCTATACAAAGTGCAAAGCACGCGAACTATGTATTTTACCAGTTGCGGTTAGAAGATAAATATCGCGTGGAAGACCTCTTTAAACGCCACCAGTTCGATATTGTGATTCATCTTGCTGCACAGGCAGGCGTTCGCTACAGCATCACCAACCCCGATGCGTATGTGGACAGCAATATCGTTGCCTTTCTGAATGTCATAGAGGGTTGCCGCTACAATGCGGTGAAGCACCTGGTGTTTGCCAGCAGCAGCAGTGTGTACGGGTTAAATGATGAAGCTCCGTTCTCCGTAAATCAAAACACAGATCACCCGATTTCGTTGTATGCTGCCAGCAAAAAAAGCAATGAACTGATGGCGCATGTATATAGCCACTTGTTCAATTTGCCTTGCACCGGTCTGCGTTTCTTTACCGTGTATGGACCCTGGGGAAGACCCGACATGGCGCTGTATATTTTTACCAAAGCCATCCTTGAAAATAAACCCATACAGGTGTTTAACAACGGCGAGATGTTTCGCGATTTTACCTATGTTGACGACATAGTAGAGGGTGTAGTAAAAGTGATGAATGTATTACCCGAAGAAAACAAAGCGTGGAAGATGAACAGCGGCGAAATTTCATCGTCAAGCGCACGGTATAAAATCTATAATATTGGTAACAATGCGCCCGTAAAACTCACGGCTTTTATAGAAGCGATAGAAAAAGAAACCGGCAGAAAAGCCATCCTGCAAATGCAGCCGCTGCAACCTGGCGACGTGCCTTCAACCTATGCAGATGTAAGCGACCTGATGCGCGATACCGGCTTCAAACCCGCTACCAGCATTGCTTTTGGTGTAAAGCAATTTATAAAATGGTATAAGGAATATTACCGGCAGGAGATAAAGTTTTGAGTGGATTCTTGTTGCGTGTAGCAACCAATAAGACTTTAAAAACAACAAACCGATAAGGTTTTTAAAACTTACAGGTTTGTCTCAAAGCGTTACTCATTTTTACTTTTTACGAAGCCGCTATTTTCCCACCTTCTTCGGCATCGAAACGCTCTACTTCCTGTATACCATTGAGCTTCTTTAAACGCTCTACCAGTTCTGCAAGTTCTTCTTTATCGTGCACGAAAATTTTTACTGTTCCTTCAAACAGTCCTTCGCCCGATTCGATGGTTAGAGCGGAGATATTAATGCGCATATCGCCGCTGATGATGTTGGTGATTTTATTAATCACGCCCACATCATCCATACCCACAATCTTAAGCCCTGTGAGGAAAGAAATCTCTTTGTTCTTCGCCCATTTTGTCTTTACAATCCGGTTGCCGTGGTTCGCCATCATCTGTGTAGCATTAGGGCAATTGGTGCGATGGATAATCAAGCCTTTTCCCACGCTGACAAACCCAAATACATCATCGCCGGGTATGGGGTTGCAGCAACGCGCGAGTGTGTACATAATGCGGTCGCTGCTCTCACCAAAGATGATAAGCTCCGAGTCTTTTTTATTGGGTTGCGATTTAGCATCCGGCTCTGTTTTGTTTTCAATAACGGGCTTTAGCGGCTTCGGCGCTTCCAAGCGGTCGCCCAATACCTGGAACTCTTTCAGCTCTTTTAAATCAATCTGCTTGATGGCAATGGCATAAAACAAATCGAGCTGCGAGTTAAGTTTGTAATACGCCACCAACTCGTCAATATTGCCCTGGCTGAAAGCTGCATTAATGGCTGCCATCTTACGCTGTGCATACGCTTTTCCATCTTCGGCGATGGCGCGCTTCTCTTCTTTTAATGCATCTTTTATTTTGTTCTTTGCCTTAGCTGTCACTACGAAGTTCAGCCAGTCTTCACTTGGCTTTTGCTTACTGCTGGTGATGATCTCTATCTGGTCGCCGCTATGCAGTTTGTGGCTAATGGCAACCAGCTTGTGGTTTACTTTAGCACCAATGCACTTGCCACCCACTGCCGAGTGAACAGAGAAGGCAAAGTCGAGCGCTGAACTGCCGATGGGAAGCATTTTTACATCGCCTTTCGGTGTGTACACATAAATTTCTTCGGCTAAAAAACTAACTTTAAAGTCCTGCAGAAAGTCTACGCCATCGGTGTCCTGGTTACCAATGGCTTCGCGTATCTGCATAAACCATTTATCAAAGCGGTCTTCGTCGTTGCTACCTTCTTTGTATTTATAATGCGCCGCCAAACCTTTCTCCGCTATCTCGTTCATGCGCTGTGTGCGTATCTGCACTTCCACCCACTTGCCTTGTGGTCCCATCACGGTGGTGTGCAGGGCTTCGTATCCATTGTTCTTCGGGTTGCTTAGCCAGTCGCGCAGGCGCTCCGGCGAGGGCGTGTATTCATCCGTTATCATCGAATACACTTTCCAGCAATCGGCTTTCTCGCGCTCGGGTGGCGAGTTCAGGATGATGCGGATAGCAAACAGGTCGTATACTTCTTCAAATTCAACACCTTTCTTCTTTATTTTATTCCAAATAGAATGAATGCTTTTGGGACGACCATAAATATCGAAATCGAGCCCGCTTACCTGTAGTTTTTCTTTGATAGGACGGATAAATTCATTGATGTAACGCGTTCGCTCTCGCTTCGTTTCTGCCAGCTTGGTCGCAATGGTTTTATATTCCTGCGGCTCTAAGTATTTCATGCTTAGATCTTCCAGTTCGGTCTTGATATTATACAAGCCCATGCGGTGCGCCAGTGGTGCGTATACCCATACGGTTTCGCTCGCAATCTTCAATTGCTTTTCTCGCTTCATATAGTCGAGAGTGCGCATGTTGTGCAGGCGGTCGGCAAGCTTGATTAAGATCACACGCGGGTCGTCTGTCAGCGTTAGCAATATCTTCTTAAAGTTCTCTGCCTGCTGGCTGGTGCTGGCGTCTATTACACCCGATATCTTGGTCAGTCCGTTTACAATGCGGGCTATCTCGCTGCCAAACTCTCGCTCTACATCTTCCAGCGTAATGTCGGTATCTTCTACCGTATCGTGCAGCAACGCACAGATGGTGCTTCTCACACCCAAACCTATCTCTTCCACGCAGATCATAGCAACTGCCAAGGGATGCAGAATATAAGGCTCTCCGCTTTTGCGCCGCATGGTTTTGTGGGCATCGGCAGCCATTTCAAATGCATTGCGCACCATCTCTTTGTCGCCACGTTTCAGCTTGCTTCGCAGGCTGCGCAGCAGTGCGCGGTAGTGTCGCAGTATCTCCTGCCGCTCCTGCTCTTCACTCAATGTATACTTGGGTAATACGACATCGTTTACCGTTGCTTGCTCATTACTCATCGGATGACGAATTTACAAAAAAAAGGAATACGAAAGAAGACTGGGTAAAGGATAAATTGGCTGCGTTGGCAGCACACATTTCAGGGTTATGCGGCAGAAATGGAAGCAAATCGTTACCGTGTGTTTTCACAATGATAAAACACTAGGCGTATAGGCTGTGCTTACTAAGCCGTGAATTTGGAAACGGAAAGACCCAACTACGGATTGCAAATAAGGGGACACAGGCTGCGCAGCAGGAACAATCATTCGAACAGTGTTTCGTTTTTTTCGTGCGGCGGGAAAAGTTGCTGCTGCTAGAACAAGACAGGCGGCTGCCCACCGTCGCCATGGCAGGAAAAAACGCAGGCAACGAAGACAAAAAGGCTGGTTACATGAAACAAAAAATTGGTCGCATGCTTCCAAAGTTTTGTTTCGTACAACCATTTACTTGTTTCATGCTTCCGGATTTTGTTTGGATAAAGACGGATACAAGGCGGGCAAAGATGATTGACCGAAATGAGTCAGTGAAAATGAAACGGGTAAATAGGATATTCTGCTGCGTATAGATGTAGCCGAATCATACACAAAGGCAGATGGAAGGTTGCTGATTATTAGTAGGCTAAAAGATTTGCTGCTTTTGGACGATTCGTATAATATTGTGTTGAAGGCAATGCGAACCGACATTATGAAGCAATTAACTATTCTTCTAAATCAATTATTCAGTTGCAATCAAAACGCATAAAGACGAAATAATAATGTGCCCAAGTCTGACAAAAAATTATGCGACAGAGTTAATTAACAACGGTTTTGTAAGATACGCTGACAGTTCACAGGTTGACAATTTAAAAACCCAACTCACAAAATCATTTGACATTTATGAAAATGAAATTTTAAAATAGCTCACATTGATGCCGAAGAACTTACTGAATTCAGCTTTGACTTTTTTAATCCAACCGTAAATAGAATCTTAGTCAGGAGAAAATAAGCAATGAACTTTTATTTATAAATTTAGCAGCGGTTAGGCAGACGACTTTTGAATACCGCCGCATGGACAAACGTTGTCCGTTAGTACATCACCGTATTTAACAAGCCTGTTTAAAAAAAATGAACTTACTTTTCGATCTCACTTATGTTGTTTGGTTTTTATCTGAAATTATTCTGAACCGGTTGTTGCGCTCAAAAAGCACGGACCGGCAGAATGCAGATAAAAATTCGTTGCCGCTTATCTGGATAACCATTGTGGCAACCGTTTCGATTGCTGTTTTTATTGCGGACAAATTTCGTGCTCCCCTCTTTTCAAATTCTTTCGGGCAATACATTGGGCTTGCACTCATTGTTGCAGGTATTGTGCTCCGGCTTTTTGCAGTGGCTTCCTTAGGCCGATTTTTTACTGTCGATGTTACGATCAGGCAAGGTCACCGGCTTAAAAAAGATGGCTTGTATCAGTACCTGAGACATCCGTCTTATTTTGCATCGCTGCTGTCGTTCATTGGTTTTGGCATTTCGCTGAATAACTGGATTTCTCTTTTACTCATTGCCATTGCCATGTTTACGGTCTTTACTATCCGGATAAAAATTGAAGAAAAGATATTGGCTGAGCAGTTTGGTTCAGAGTACATAGAATATAAAAAAACAACCCGCGGGCTTATTCCTTTTATTTATTAATCTTCTATTTACAAAAAGCGAACGCACAAAAGTATCTTGTCAATAGTATGATAAGATAAAGCCGCCTATCAACAGCACATACCACTCCGCATTATATATTACAAGGAGATTATAAAAGTTGTGGTTCAGTGATTGTTGATTAACAATGTAACGTTGATTTGCTTGGTAAAAAACCGGATAAGTAAGTGAAGTTGTTGATACAGAAGAAAGCAATCAATGACAAGTACATTCGTACAATAAGATTTATACACCTTAACCAAACCTATAAGACATTAGAATCATGAACGACTGCAACATAACGCTGACAGTAACAACAGAAGAAGATTTACACACGCTCTTTCTATTTCAGGTTGATGAAGAAGCCAATTATTTAGCCGCGTTCACGGCTAAAGATCCAAGCAACAAAACGGCTTACTTGGAAAAATACACAAAGTTTTTAACTGATCATACTATACACATGCGCACCATAAAAGCGAATGGAGAAATAGCAGGCAGCGTAGCCAAGTTTGTAATGGAAGGCGAAGCCGGGATTACCTATTGGATAGACAAAAAATATTGGGGACAGGGGCTTGCCACCCGGTCGCTAAACCAGTTTTTACAAATAGAAACCATACGACCCATTTGCGCACACGTGGCTTTCGACAACTATGGCTCGCGGAGAGTGCTAGAGAAATGCGGTTTTGTAAAAACCGGTGCTGGCAAAGGTTTTGCCAATGCCCGGCAAACCGAAATTGAAGAATATATTTATCATCTTTGGAGCTGACAAACGCTTACTATATCTGTTGAATATAAACAGAAACATCAGAATTACAGCAGCCGCCTTCAATACATGACACACGATTCCATCTTGCGAAATATAGCCAAACACGTTTCGCTAACTGAAGCAGAGACAAACTATTTTACATCAATCATTAGCGGCAAAGCCGTCGCTAAAAAAACGTTGCTGTTAAAAGAAGGACAGCGATGCAACCACTTATTGTATGTTCATAGCGGAGCCTTGCGCGCTTACCACATAGATAAAGAAGGCAGAGAATCTACCATCATGTTTGCTGTAGCCGATTGGTGGGTTACGGATATGTATTGCTTTCTGAACAACAAACCGGCTATGATGTACATCGAAGCCATTGAAGATAGTTGCATCTTTCAACTGAGCCGCGAGCATTGGGAAGATTTGTTTGGCAAAGTGCCCAAGTTTGAACGGTTTTTCAGGATACTGATGCAGAACGCTTATACCCGGGAGCAGCTCCGCGTGATTGAAAATCTTTCGCTGCCCGCCGAAGAAAGATACGATAGCTTCCTTCAAAAATATCCGCACATTGCCAACGTGGTTACCCAGAAACAAATTGCCTCGTACTTAGGCATCACACCTGAATTTTTAAGCGCCATCCGCAAACACAAGAGCCGGAAAACTTCTTAATCTACCTTAACCTGCAAGCGGGAATTGCAGCCGTTCTTTGCAACTTAAACAATCACTTACATGCTTATACTGATTGCCGGACCCTACCGAAGCGGCACCAACGATGATGCAACACGAATGCAGGAGAACCTAAACAATCTTGAAGCCGTTGCCCTGCCCCTGTTTAGAAAAGGACACGTGCCGATGATTGGCGAATGGGTCGCGTTACCCCTCATCCGTCTTGCCGGCTCTGTCA
>CAZZZH010000222.1:0-7875 GCA_964658445.1 Ilyomonas sp. | reverse complement strand
CGGACTATCAAAATACCAGCTGTTATAATCGCCGTCGGGGCAAACGATAATAAGATTATACTGATCGGAATACGAGGCAACAGATGGTACTTTGGTTATCCAGTCGGCATAGTTGCCGCTATAACCGTGAAGTAAATAAACAACAGGATATTGGTTGGTTTTTGTATAGCCATTTGGGGTAATGATAACCGCTTTAATGTCTTTGTTCATGCTTGTGCTACGCACGATAACGGTATTAACTTTAGCTGCGTGAACACTACAGGCAATTGTGAAGAAAAGAAGATTACAAACACTGAATTTTATCATTCTCATCTGTTTATAATCTTGTATTAATAGTTATCCCATAAGTTCTGGGTTCGCCAAGATGAATAGCACCGAAGTCGTAAGCATAAGCTATGTATTTTTTATCACTAATATTTCGTGCCCAGACGTATAAACCCAGGTGTTTCCATTCGACACCGGCACGCGCATGAAAAAGGCTGTAATCTTTTTGTACGATGGTGTTGGCAAAGTCAAAATATGTCTTGCCTTTATATTGCCATTCGCCTCTTATCTGCAACCGGCTTTGCCGGCCAAGAGCCATATTGTATTGCGCTGCCAGCATAGAAGTTGCTGAAGGTGTATAGATTTGTTTTTTTCCTTCCAGATCTACTACATTGCCATTCTGAGACAGCTTCAGCGATTTGTATTTGGTATCTACAATACCTGCGTTACATACAAGCTCCAAACCTTTAGCCAGCTTGGTTTCCAGCTCAGCTTCTATACCTTTGGTTCGCAGCTTTCCGGTATTTCGAATAAGAGTAACAGCCTCTGGTAAAACCAATGTTGGCACCTGTGCATTATTAATATAAGTAGTAAACGCTGCAATATTTAAACGCAACTTATTGTCAAACAAAATATTCTTACTTCCTACTTCATAGTTGTTGCTATTTTCGGGCGCATAGGCATACAAAGGCGGCTGTGAAGGATCGGAAGAAAGCGGCGATAAACCACCTGCCCTGAAACCTCTTGTATAAGTAGCATAAAGGCTGTTGGCGGAAGAAATTAAATACTGTAAACTGACTTTTGGAGAGACGGCATGGAAATGCGCTGATGCCGAAGTGTCGGGCAGTGTAACGAAACTAACATCTTCTTTGCTGTATTCACTTTCAACCGACAATTTTCTATGCTCATAATCGTAACGAAGACCACCCACTACTTTTAATTTTGGTGTCAATGCATATTCCAACTGCCCGTACAACGCAATGCCGGTTCCAACACCTTTTGAGTTGTTGGTGATTGTGAACAAAGAGTCACCTACTCCATAAGCTGCATTAGCTAACTCACCATAATATGTTCCTTGTTTTACAGGATTATCCTGGTAAAAAAAGTAGGTGCCGACAGTGTATTGCAGTTTCTGTTTTTCATTATTTGAATGAACTCTTACCTCTTGGGTAAACACTTTAGCGTTGTTATACTTGTTACCATAATTGTTTATAATGCTGACGATATCATACGGAGAAAAATCGCCGTCGATGGGAGCGTTGTAAAATCGATAATTATTTTGATAAGAGCTAATAGCAGTTAAGGCTACAGCGCTTCCTGTATGATTGATAACAAGCGAACTGTTGAAGTTATTATCGATCATTTTGGCTGTGGCGTTTTGCGCCAAGTGATAAGGAGCTGCAAATGCTTCATCTACGCCATTTACCAAAGGAAAAGCGCCGTTGTTCCGGTTCTCCTGGTGTTTAATGTTAGCCGTTATGCTCCAGTTCTGCCCAGGCAAATATTTTACATAATAATTGCCATAAAACAAATGCTGTTTATCGAAGCTAGTATTGTTGAAATCGTTGGTGTAGTAGCCATCTCTTGTCGTAAATAAAAAGCTAGCACCCAGAAATAATTTATTTTTTATTAGACGTGTTCTAAAGCCTGCATTGTAGCGCTGCATATTATGATTGCCGGCATTTATTTCTGCAAAGGCTTCCGTTGTATTCGATGGTTGTTTGGTAATAATATTAATTACACCACCCATTGCATTTCTTCCATACAATGTGCCTTGCGGACCGCGCAAAACCTCGATTCTTTCTACATCCGTCAAGGTACCAATATAAGTGTCTAAAGTAAATTGATTTACACCATCAATGTAAGTGGCTACGGCAGGATCATAAGACGTGGTAACGATGCCCCGAATAGAAGTAACGTTGCGCTCATCGCCTGAATTATCTGAGTATAAATTAGGAACTAGGCTGGTCAACTGGTTACTATTCCAGAGCCGGTAATCGGTAATTTGTTTATCCGTAAGCGCCGACATACTGATGGGCAATTGTTGCACGTTTTCTTCACGTTTCTCGGCGGTTACAGTCACCGCGTCTAACTGTTGCCTGTTGCTTTGTAAAAGGATGTGCAGATAGAGATGGTTTGAATCGGCGATGGTAAGGTTTTTTTGAAGCGAAGCATAGTTGATATGGGTTACGGAAACGGTATAATTACCTGAAGTAAGATAATTGATAACAAACGATCCATCGCCATTTGTAACAACAGTTTTATCTGTGTTTAATAAGTGAACGGAAGCGTTGCGAACCGGTTGGTTCTGTTCATCAGTCACTATTCCGCTTACTGTCTTTCCCTGGCTAAAACAAAATATAGATATCAGTGAAAACAAGATTGTATTAATACTACGGCACATCATTGTGAAGAATATTGTAAATGCAATGTTACGCCGAGTTGACTAACATAATTGAATTGCCTTGCCGGTAAATTTTTTACCTCCGTATCGTCTGGTTCGCTTTATTTTTATGCAAATATTTGCCGCTTTCTATGAAACGAATCTTGTCATTTGTAACTGCTTGCAGCCTTGCTGTTTTTCTTTTTTCCAGTTGTCATTTTTTTTCATCTAAACCCAGAGTGTTGGTGTTTACCAAGACGGCTGGCTTTGTGCACGATTGCATACCTGCAGCTGCAGATGCCGTGATGAAACTGGGCAAAGAAAACAACTTCGATGTCGATACCACCAGCAATGCCTCATGGTTTACCGACGATACCTTAAAGAAGTACGCTGCCGTTATCTTTTTAAGCAATACGGATCCAGATGATTCATTGTTTACCATCGCCGAAAAAACAGATTTTCAGCGCTACATAGAAGCTGGCGGAAACTTTGTTGGTGTTCATGCAGCAACAGATGCGGGCTACCATTGGGGTTGGTATCACCGGCTGGTAGGCGCTTCTTTCGAGGAGCATCCCGAGCAGCAACAGGCAACACTAAATGTGGTAGATCCCAACGATGGTTCTACCAAACATTTACCTGCCAAGTGGACAAGAAAAGACGAATGGTATAATTTTAAAAACATGGATAGTGGTCTGCATGTGTTGCTCACAATTGATGAAAACAGTTACAAAGGTGGTACCATGCATGGCAATCACCCGATGGCTTGGTATCATGAGTATGACGGCGGCAGAGCCTGGTACACCGAGTTAGGACACACCAAAGAATCGTATAGCGATCCGGCTTATTTAATGCACTTGCTTGGCGGTATTAAATATGCCATCGGCGATAATGAATCGTTGAATTATGCCAAAGTAAAAACAGACCGCACACCGGATGCTGACCGTTTTACCAAAACACAGTTGGTAACCGGAACTTTTTTTGAACCTACAGAAATAACTGTTTTGCCAACGCTTGATGTTTTGGTAGCGCAGCGTCGGGGCGAAATTATGATGTATAAAAATGCCGACCATTCAGTGAAGCAGGTTGGTTTTCTGAATGTATATTACAAGACCGTGCATACGCCTGGCGTGAATGCAGAAGAAGGTGTGCTTGGCATTCAGAAAGATCCTGACTTTGCAAAGAATCATTACGTTTATATTTATTATAGTCCGGCGGATACATCTGTCAATCGCTTGTCCCGCTTCACTTTCAACAACGATACGATTGATAATAGCACGGAGAAAGTTATTCTTCAACTTTACTCACAACGCGAAATCTGCTGCCATACCGGTGGCTCTATTGCTTTTGGTAAAGACAGGACTTTATTCCTTTCCACCGGCGATAATTCAACACCTTTTGATGAGCCGGGGCAGAAGTTTGTAAGCCATGGTTTTGCGCCACTGAACGACGCACCGGGACACCTACAATTTGATGCCCGCAGAACGGCTTCTAACACCAATGACCTGCGTGGAAAAATCCTTCGCATTGTGGTGAAAGATGATGGAACGTATGCTATTCCAAACGGCAATTTGTTTGCCCAGGGAACAGATAAAACAAGACCTGAAATTTATGTAATGGGCGACCGCAATCCTTATCGCATTTCGGTAGATCAAAAGACCGGTTTTTTGTATTGGGGCGAGATAGGACCCGATTCGAACGTGGATAGTTTTGCAACACGCGGTCCGCGCGGATATGATGAAATGAACCAGGCACGCAAGGCGGGTTACTTTGGCTGGCCGCTGTTTATTGCCAACAACCAACCTTATATTTCCTATAATTATTTAACTGGCGAATCGGGAAAACCATTCGATCCTGCACATCCTAAAAACTTATCACAGAACAATACCGGTCTTACAGATTTGCCACCTGCACAGCCAGCTTTTATCTGGTATCCGTATGGCACCTCTAAAGATTTTCCGCAGGTAGGTACCGGTGGCAGATCAGCTATGACCGGACCTGTTTATTACAATGAATCTTTCGCTGATAGTACGCGTTATCCCGATTATTACAACGGAAAATTATTTGTGTATGAATGGATGCGAGGCTGGATAAAAGTAGTAACCATGCAGCCAGATGGCGACTTCGATAACATGGAACCCTTTATGGATGGCGTTCGTTTCAACAACCCATCCGATATGGAATTGGGGCCTGACGGAAGATTGTATGTGGTAGAATATGGTAGCGGTTGGTTTGCAAAAAATGCCGATGCAGGATTGGCCCGCATCGATTATAACAGCGGTAACCGTGCACCAAAAGTTTCGGGTATACAAGTGAATAAAACATCCGGTTCGTTACCACTGAATATTGAGGCTTCGGTAGGCGCACGCGACCCCGACAACGACAAGCTTACTTATGTATGGCATGTAGGCGGAAAGACGGTTGAAACCAAAGAACCCAAACTGCAAACCACGCTGAGCACAGCAGGCGATTATGCTATTTATGCCGAAGTAAAAGACGATAAAAATGCCACAGGTAAAAGCAATATTGTGAGCGTATATGCTGGTAACGAAGCGCCTGATGTTTCTATCCATATCAATGGCAACCAGACCTTTTATTTCCCTAGCAAACCTGTCAGCTATAGCGTTGCCGTGCACGATAAAGAAGATGGAAGTACAATTAATGACAGCAGTCTGATACTGACTGCTGACTATCGTGAAGGGCACGATAAAGCAGGCGTGCCACAAGGCCACCAGGTGGTGAGTGAAGAAGTAATGGGTAAAAATTTAATGGAATCACTCGATTGTAAAGCCTGCCATAAGGTTGCTGAAAAGTCCGTTGGGCCTGCATTTACAGCCGTATCAGAAAAGTATAAAAGCGATGCCGGCGCAATGGTTTATCTCGCTAATAAAATCATCAAAGGCGGTGGTGGTGTTTGGGGCGATGCTGTAATGTCGGCACATCCCAACTTGTCGGAAAGCGATGCTAAAACAATCGTTACTTGGGTGCTGTCTCTAGCAAACCAGCAGCATCAGAAATCGCTGCCACCAAACGGAACTATTTCGCCGACACTAAACAAGCCTGTGCTTGCCAACGGTGTTTTATACTTAACGGCTACCTACACAGATAAAGGCGGACAAAATACAAAACCGCTTAGTGGCAGTGGCTTTGCATCGCTTATCAACAGTAATTATCCATTAGGTTTAGTATCGCACCTGAAAGATGCCCAGACCACCGAATATCAGAACAAACCAATTTTAATTCTTAGCAAAAATGATAGCTGGTTTGCAATGGATAGCGTTGATCTTACCGGTATTACACATCTGTCTCTCAGCCTTGGTTGGCAGGATGTATTAACAGGCAACAATGTGATCGAAATACATCTTGATGCGCCCGATGGAAAGAAGCTTGGCGAGTTCAATTTGAACAGTGATAAGCCGGCTATAAAAGCACCAGTAACAATGAAGACAACACAATTTTCTATTCCTTCTGTTGCCGATGGAAAACTGCATACAGTGTATGTGGTAAAGAAAGCTGCGGGTGATGATAAGCAACAAACGGTAGCTATTACCCAGTTGCAATTTTCTTTATAATGTAATCAAAGCGAAGGCAGAAAAGACGATTTCTTTTCTGCCTTCTTTTTTCTTCATGAAAGCAGATCTTTCGTTTGCTGTTATTGGTTATGGCAAAATCGGTAGTCGTCATGCGATGCACATTCATCGCCTGGCGAAGCTGGTAGCTGTGTGTGATACAGACGATGATAAAAGACAAGCGGCCGTAAGTGATTATAAAGTTGCTACCTATCCGGATATCGCAAGTTTACTTGCCGGTAACTCGCCGGATGTCGTTTCTGTTTGCACACCCAATGGACTTCATGCCGCGCATAGCATAGCTGCTTTGCGTGCCGGTTGTCATGTGGTTTGCGAAAAGCCGATGGCAATTTCTTCTAATGATTGCAGGCAAATGATCGCTACCGCAAAGGCTGCTGGCAAAACGTTATTCATCGTAAAACAGAACCGGTTTAACGATGCTGTTGTACAGGTAAAAAAACTCCTGCAACAAAATAGTTTAGGCGCTATCTACAGCTTCCAGGTAAATGGTTTCTGGAACCGTAACAAAGATTATTACCACCAAAGCTGGCATGGTACAAAGGACATGGATGGCGGCACTCTGTTCACCCAGTTTAGCCATTTTATTGATGTGATGTATTGGTTGTTGGGCGATGTGGTTTCGGTACAATCTTATTTGCGGAATGCGGCTCACCAATCATTCATTCAAACAGAAGATACAGGCTGTGCTGTGCTGCAAATGCAAAGCGGGGCAATAGGAACATTAAATTATACGGTAAACAGCTACGCGCAAAACATGGAAGGTTCCATCACGTTGTTTGGTGAAAAGGGAACGATAAAAATTGGTGGTGAATATCTTAATGATATTTCTTATCAAAGCATCGATGGCATCTCTGTAAAAGATATTTATCAATCGCCGCCTAACGATTATGGTACCTACAAAGGCAGCATGAGCAACCATGATAAAGTGTATAAAAATGTGATTGATGTTCTTTGTAATAATGGCATCATCAGCACACAGGCCGAAGAAGGCGCAAAAACTGTTGAGATTATTGAAAAAATTTATGCCGCTAATAAAATTAAATAAGTACAATCATCCGCAAACCCTTGCCGCCATTGATATTGAGGTATGTATGAAAAATAAAATCCGGCAGAGCATGATTGTTTTGTCATTTCAATTTTAATTTCCTCAATCATGGTAATCTTTTATTTTCGTAGTCTAACCAAAAACTATATTTATGAAAGTTCTTTACCTGCTCTGCATTTCTGTATTTATTTCATTCGCTGTGTCTGCACAATGGACAGACGATGTTACCGACAATCTTCATGTATCTAATACCGATGCTTCCGACATTCAGTCCATTGGTGTTAGCGGAGGTAAAACCTGGATTGCCTTTTACTCGCAGTTTGGCAATAGCTATTACATGCGTGCGCAACTGCTCGACTCTACCGGCAAAAAGCTCTTGGGCGACAGCGGCGTTTTGGTTAGCAAAAAACCATCGGGCTCTGCTACTTATGTGTTCAACGTTGCTATTAATGGTCAGGGTGATTTGCTTATCGGTTATCAATACGAGATCAATGGTGTGCTCAATGCAGTCGTATCGCGTGTTGACCAAAGCGGCAACTTAATTTGGGGAAGCGCAGGTGTTGTGGTCGGCCCGGGTTTATCCCCCTATCCGGCCG
>CAZZZH010000221.1:0-7882 GCA_964658445.1 Ilyomonas sp. | reverse complement strand
ACAAGAAGTTGCGCGATTGCCGCGTGCATTTCAATGATGAGCCGCCGGCAAAAGGCAAACCAGAATTTAGCGCATTAACCAATAAAACTACCATCTTCATCACCGAAGGAGACAGCGCAAGCGGAAGCATTACAAAGAGTCGCAATGTAGATACGCAAGCTGTTTTTTCGCTTCGTGGTAAGCCGCTCAACTGTTTTGGACTTACCAAAAAAGTAGTGTATGAAAATGAAGAGTTTAATCTTCTGCAACATGCTTTAAACATTGAAGACGGTTTAGATAATTTGCGTTACAACAATATTGTTATTGCTACCGATGCTGATGTTGATGGTATGCACATTCGTTTGCTCTTGATGACATTTTTTCTCCAATTCTTCCCCGATCTGGTAAAGCAGAACCATGTGTACATTTTAGAAACGCCTTTGTTTCGCGTACGCAATAAGCAGGAAACCATTTATTGTTATGACGAACAGCAAAAGCAGGCGGCTATCAAAAAGCTTGGCAACAAGCCTGAAATCACGCGCTTCAAAGGGTTAGGTGAAATATCGCCTGAAGAGTTTGGAAAGTTTATCGGTGACGATATAAAAATGCAACCTGTGATTGTGGAACAAGGCGATCATATCCAGCATTTGCTTGAATATTTTATGGGTAAAAACACTATGGAGCGCCAGGAATTTATCATTAACAACTTGAAAATAGAACTCGATTTGGCGAAAGAGTTTGGACCCATGGAATAAGCTTTGTTCGCCAACAAGAATTAGATAAAAGAGACAAGTAACATGCTGCATATTGTTTTTAGCGAAGCTGATATAACTACACTTCAACAGGCAGTGGAACTAGATAAATCACTGACTGGTGAAGTGTGGCAGATAAAAGATGATTTTGCTGCGGGACCATTGGCAAGCATCTACGAAACCGAAGGCTACCAGCAGCGCCGCGATTGGTGGAAAAGTTTATTGCAGCACTCACCTTACGAAGCGCAGATCAATCTTGTAGATGATAAGATGATGGTACATAACATCGTCAATAAATTGAAAGAAAGCGAATTGGTTTGGATATGGATCGGGCAAAATGCACATGATGTCTGCGGCTACTATTGGCTTATTTCGCAGTTGGCTGAATACGTTGGCAAAGTCTTTATTCTCAACCTGAGTAACCTGCCTTTTATCAACGAAAAAGGCGGTTTGTTTTACCCAGATTATCTGCACGAAATACAACCCAAAGAATTTTTAAAAGCAAAGAAATTAGCAAGACCCGTTACTGCCAGCGAGTTTGATATGGATAGTGATGAATGGAAAAAAATATGCGATCAGAATGCAACGGTTCGGGTACTTGAAGGCGGAAAAAAAATTGCTGGCAAGGAAGATTCTTTTTATGACGAAGCCATCTTCAGTATCATCAATAAAGAGCCGCAAAAGCTTAACCGTTTTTTGCAAACTTTCTATACAAAAACAAAAGTAAAAGCGGGTGATGTCTTCGTCGTCTGGCGCATTCAAAAACTAGCGGAAGAAAATAAAATCATCACGAGCGGAGACTGGAATAAAGGCTGGAGAGACATCACCGTTCAGATGCCTTCTTATCAACAGGCAGAAATGCCTCTTTCATAATTTAATATTGAATTTAAGTAATGGCAAAGGATATAAATACCATTGACCCAAACAACGAAAGTGGTGTACAGGGTCAATATAAGAATTGGTTTCTCGATTATGCGTCTTATGTAATTCTGGAACGTGCCGTTCCTGCAATGGAAGATGGACTGAAACCAGTGCAGCGTCGCATTCTTCATGCAATGAAAGAAATGGATGACGGTCGTTATAACAAGGTAGCGAACATCATTGGTCAGAGCATGCAATACCATCCGCATGGCGATGCAAGTATTGGTGAGGCTTTGGTAAATATGGGTCAAAAAGATTTGCTCATCGATACACAAGGCAACTGGGGGGATGCCCGCACCGGCGATGACGCTGCCGCTCCTCGTTACATTGAAGCACGTTTATCCAAATTCGCTCTGGACGTGGCTTTCAACGCTAAGACAACCGAATGGCAATTGAGTTATGACGGCAGAAAACAGGAGCCGGTAACCTTGCCAATGAAGTTTCCTTTATTGCTTGCGCAAGGTGCTGATGGCATTGCGGTGGGTTTATCTACTAAAATATTACCGCACAATTTCATTGAGATTTGCGAAGCTGCTATTAAGCATTTGAAAGGAAGAAAGTTTGAATTGTATCCCGATTTTCTTACCGGCGGGCAGATGGATGTAACGAACTACAACGATGGCAAACGCGGTGGTAAAATACGAGTACGCGCCATTATTGAAGAGACGGATAAAAAGACGCTGCTGATTAAAAGTGTTCCGTATGGCGTAACGACTTCTACGCTGATGGACTCCATAGTGAAAGCAAACGACAGCGGCAAACTAAAGGTGAAAAAGGTAACAGATGCAACAGCAAAGAATGTTGAGATTATTATTGAGTTAGCGCCCGGTGTTTCGCCCGATATCACGATCGATGCTTTGTATGCATTTACCGACTGTGAAATCTCGATATCGCCCAATGCTTGTATTATTGTTGACCAGAAACCGCGGTTTGTGAATGTGCAGGAACTGCTTTCTTATTCAGCAGAAAACACAAAGCAATTACTAAAAAGAGAGCTTGAGATAAAGTTGTCTGAACTAGAGGACAAATGGCATTACACCTCTTTGGAAAAAATATTCTTCGAGGAAAAAATCTATAAAGAATTAGAGAAGAAATATGAAAGTTGGGAGAAGGTAATGGATGCCATTGCAAAAGCGTTTGTGCCTTTTGCGAAGCAACTGAGACGAACAGTTGAGAGAGAAGATTTGCTGAAATTAACCGAAAAACCGGTAAGAAGAATTTATAAACTGGATATTGATGAACTGAATGCGCAGATCAAAAATATTAATGATGAAATCGCTAAAGTAAAATATGATCTCGATCATCTCACAGAATTTGCAGTCGCTTATTTCGAAGGCTTGATAAAGAAATATGGAAAGGGAAGACAACGTAAAACCGAGATCAAACTCTTTGATACTATCACTGCAAAACAAGTAGCGATTGCCAATAGCAAGCTTTACATCAACCGCGCGGAAGGCTTCATTGGTACGGGTTTGAAGAAAGATGAGTTTCTCTGCGATTGCTCTAACTTAGATGATGTAATTGTCTTTACCAAACGTGGCGTGATGAAAGTGGTGCGCGTGGCAGATAAAACATTTATCGGGAAAGATATCCTTCATGCGGCTGTGTTTCAAAAGAATGATGAACGCACAACCTATAACCTGATTTATGTAGACGGCGAAACAAATATCGGTTTTGCCAAGCGTTTTAATGTTACGGGCATTACGCGCGACAAAGAATACGACCTTACCAAAGGCAATGACAAAAGCAAGGTGCTTTACTTTAGCGCCAATCCTAACGGAGAGGCTGAGACGGTGAAAATTTTACTAAGCCCCAACAGCACTGCACGCATTAAAGAGTTTGATTTTTCTTTTGAAGAAATAGACATTAAAGGACGAAGCAGCATTGGCAACCAGGTTACAAAACACGCTATCCGCTCGGTGAAATTTAAAGAGAAAGGAAGACCTACACTCGCCGGCAGAAAGCTTTGGTATGATGATGTATATAACCGACTCAACGCTGACGGCAAAGGCAGGTTTGTGGGTTCTTTTGAAGGCGATGAAAAGATTCTCGTTATTTATTCCGGTGGCTATTACGAGTTGACAGATACAGAGATAGCCCAGCGTTTTGAAAGTGACAAGGTAATCGTGATTGAGAAGTTTGACCCGGAAAAAATTATCTCGGCAATTTATCTTGACAACGAAAAGAAGCAGTACAACGTGAAGCGTTTTAAAATAGAAACAACCACGCTTCACAGCCGGTTTCACTTTATAAAAGAAGGTGTAGGAAATGTGCTGGAAAACGCAACTACGCAAAAGATTCCCACATTGCTGATACAAACCGGTAAGGGACAAAATGTGCAAACGCGCAAGTTTAAACTGGATAAAATGGTAGACATAACAGGGTGGAAAGCGATTGGAACCAAACTAATGGACGTGACAAAAACCGGCATTACCACACTGTGGGAACAGCCGCCGGCAACGAATGGCAGCACTGCGCCCGAATTGTTTAACTAAAAAATTACAGCCTTACGTGGAAGAGCATCCTGGCATCAGGATGCTCTTTTCATTTATACAAGTATAGGTCGGTTTCAACTTTTGGCATTCCGATTGTTTGTTCCCCTATGAATTTAAAACATTGACAGACAACACATAAAATCCATTTACACAAACCATTGTTGCCTGTCAATTCATTTTGTAAACAAAAAATCAAAAACATGCGTCAATCATTGCTTCCTGTCTTATCCCTGTTTCTTCTTTCCATTGTCTTCTTTGCCAGTTGCGTACCTACCAAGAAGTTTAAAGACTCGCAGCTTGCGTTGCAGTACTCAAAAAGCGATAGCGCAAGGCTTGCCAGCCAAGTAAACGAATTGCAGAACAACATTAATCAATTAAATGCGCAGATAGCAACGCTGCAAGGCAAGAACACCGATCTGTCGAACCAATTGAAAGCCGTATCTACCGATGCAGCCAGTAAAGGGAACCTGCTTCAGCAAAGCCAGGGACAGCTTGCTGACCAGCAAAAAAGATTGCAGCAACTGCAGGCTATTTTAGACGAACAAAAATCGAAAAGCGAAGAGCTGAGAAAGAAAATGGCAGATGCATTAGTAGGCTTTAACTCGAATGAACTAACAGTATCGCAAAAGAACGGGCGCGTGTACGTAAGCCTTCAGGAAAGCCTGCTGTTCCCTTCGGGCAGTGCGGTAGTGAACCCAAAAGGTAAACAGGCGCTGGCAACGCTGGCGCAGGTTCTGAATGTAAACCCAGATATCAGCGTGAACATTGAAGGGCACACCGATTCAATACCCATTCGCGGCAAGTATGAAGACAATTGGGCACTCAGCGTTGCGCGGGCTACATCGATAGTGCGGGTGCTGGTGAATGATTATAGTGTAGATGCAAGACGCGTGGTAGCATCAGGTCATAGTTCTTTCGATCCCGTGGATACCAATGCAACTGCTGACGGACGTGCTAAGAACCGTCGTACAGAAATTATTTTATCGCCGAAGCTGGATGAGTTGTATCAGTTATTGCAACAATAATTTGTAGTCACAAATGCGTAGCCTCCGGTGAATAATCAGGGGCTTTTTTTATTCTCTTACTAATGCATTCTGTAATCATTGAAAGCTTACAACAGTGTTGGCTTTGTCATGATATGAACCCTATTGCTTACAATGCTTTTGGTATTTCGCAGAACCTTGTTCTACAGACAATAATAAGTATAACCACATAAAAAAAGCCCCTGTTTACAACAGAGGCTTCGATAGACTTTCTAACGACGAAAGACTACTGGCGGTGGTTATCATGACCATTGCCGTGACCATTTCCATTGCCATGACCGTTACCGTTTCCGCGACCATTATTATCATGACCTCTGTCTTTGTCCTGTCCGTTACCACGACCGTTGTTGAAGCGATTGTTACGCCAGTTATCGCGGTTGGCAGCATAGCGTTCATCGTGGCTGTCGCGTATCACCTGCTGGTCGTTTTTTCCTTTAAAAGCCGCATAGGTTCTTACATCGCGGTCGTGGTTCAGGTAGGCATTTCTTTCGTTGATGGCTACTTTGTGCACTTTATACAAATCGAACCGGCGGTAAGAAGCGGGCAAGGTAGCCGTATGTATCCAGCGGTTGCCGCTCAGGTACACAAACTGGTGAACGGGCACATCGTAATACACATCCATATCGGGAATATAATAGTACTGGGCATCATCGTAGCCTACGGGCGCCCAGGCAGGCTGGTTGCCAATGTTCACGCTTATACTTACCTGCGCCTGCAAATGGCTGGCTAACGTCATACTACCGCCAACCAACATCGTTACTAACAAAAGCTTTTTCATAATTTATACATTTAAAGATCATTGATTAATTATTACCTATTCTGAGACAGGCAATGCAGCCAATTGTTTACTAAACAAAGCGCGGATGCTGCCAAACGCCAAAACCCGTCTGCATAAGCCATCATTATCATGCCGAACCGGCAGAATGTTGTGCAAGCCCATTGAATCTCTTCTCTTGTGTGGTTCTGCTGTGCAGCGAAAGAAGCTCCTTACGCTTCAATCAGAATACTTTCCAAACGCCTTATTTAGATTGATTAAAAAAATGGAAACAAACACTATTGCCTTTTAATAAGCAGCCACGCAAAGCATCGCCACACCAACATTTGGAACATCTCTTGCCTCTTCTTTTTCTATGATTATTTCCTACGACAACATCACGCCGGCAGAAGCCATTGCGCAGCAAAAAGAACTGCGCGAACGACTGCAGATTGAACCCTTAACCAAAGAGATTACCACCATTGCCGGGGCAGATATTTCGTTCAATAAATATTCAACCACGGTATATGCCGGCATTGTGGTGATGCAGTTTCCGTCGCTGCAGGTTATAGAAACAGCGGGCGTTACCGACGAAACCTCGTTTCCTTACGTGCCCGGTTTGCTTGCGTTTCGCGAGGTGCCGGCGCTATCGAAAGCATGGGAAAAACTAAACCAAAAACCAGATGTGCTGGTGCTGGATGGTCATGGCATTGCGCATCCGCGCCGCATGGGGATTGCTGCACATTTTGGTGTGGTAATGCAAACACCAACGCTGGGCTGCGCCAAGAGTTTGCTGACCGGGAAATATGAAGAGCCCGCGCAAGAAGCAGGCTCTGTAACCGACCTATGGTCAAAAGAGGAAAGAATTGGAAAAGTGCTGCGTACGAAGAAGAATGTAAAACCCGTATTCATATCGCCTGGCAACTTCCTTTCGATGGAGCATAGCTTAGCCATCATTCAGCAATGCGTGCGCAAATACCGCATCCCCGAGCCGACACGAATGGCACACAACTTCGTAAATGAATTGCGCATAAAAGCCGGCGCCGCATTGTAAGCAGTTTGGTTATTGTTTACGCTTAACCCTGCACGGCAAACGTGGTGATGGGCGATGTAAAATCGCTTTTACCTGCGCTGTTTTGCGCCAGCACCTGCACTATCACTTTTGTACCCGGCACCAGCCCGCGAATGCACTCGCGCGTAGTGCCTGCAGGTATCATAATAAAACTGCTGCTGCCGCCCGTTACTTCCATTTGGTTCTTCGAAATGGTGATGGGAAACGCTTCACCAATAAATACCATCCAGAAATACGTGTCGGCATATTTTATTCTATCAATCGACAAAATCAAATTGCCATCTTCATTCTTAACCGTTGGTATTCTCGGCATACCCGGCACGGGCTTTTTGCCCGCCGAAGTGGTGGAGGGACTAAAGCCGCTGCTGGCAATGATAGTAGGATTGTTCTTACTTGCCGACTGCACGTAATCGGCTTGCTTGTTCAGCATTTCGTTGGTGTTCGCCAATTGTGTTTGATAATCCGATTTGGCTTTCGCGCCGTTCTTCCGGTTGGCATAAGCTTCAAACAAATCAGTTGCCTGCTTGCCCATATCCGGCATCGGGATCGCCGGATCGGGAAAGTTTTCATTGTTGGTCATCTGTCCTTCTACTTCCTTTGCAAAAGTGGCAGTTTTGAAACCATTTCTTTTGTTCCAATTTCTCAGTGTACGAATGATGCGTACCATAGTTTTTTATTTTCTTATTGTTTTAAAATAAAGCAACCTGCTGGCTGCCCTGTGAGAAACAAAAATAAAAACCGGCTACCTAAAAAATTGGACAACGGCATTAAAAGGTGCTTAGAAAAAGCTTTAAAAAAGATTAAAGAAACCGTGCAAAAACACGGTATGATGAAACCAAAGCTTTGCATCATGAAACCAAAGTTTG
>CAZZZH010000220.1:0-7886 GCA_964658445.1 Ilyomonas sp. | reverse complement strand
AGTCTTTTATAGTCGCGGTCCAATAAGTCATATCGCCTTGTGAGAACTGTTGCTGGAAGGTTTGTTTTTGATTTTGTTCGGCAGATAAAAGCTGTTGCTCTCGTTGCACCTGTTGTTGATAAACAGGGTTCTTTACAATATTGTTTTCTTCCTGTTGAAACCAAGCGATTTCAGGCGCTAGACCAGTGAGTATATTAATAGCTAAGGCACAATTTTGTTGTGCCTTCACCCATTGATGTGCTGCCAGCATAGCTTCTGTTTTTTGTTTTGTATCTTGCATATAAGCCTTCACTAAAGAATCGTCTTTACCAATAAAATGATCTCGCATGGCATCGCATTGCAAACCGCTGAAGGCTGTACGCATATCTTCCAATGGTGGCCACGCATGTTTGCCATCAAACAAAATCAGGCGATGCGGTATGGCTGTTTTGTTTAGCTCATTATTTAAAGCAACTAAATCGGTCATGTTCATATCACCGTTGCCAGCCATAGCGGTAAAATGGAACGATATATTTTGTGCCGCTTCACCTTCCGGCAAGCCGGCACCGGCAGCAATTACTTCTTTTATTTCCGGTTGATGCAAGCCAATATAACCCGCCACTTTTGCGCCGCCCGAAAAGCCACACGTATAGATGCGAGCTGCGTTGAAGCGCAAACGGTTTTTAGTATCGCTAAAGAGGTTGTTCCAAATGATTTGAGTGGTGTTCCAGTCGTTGCCGTTCTTAGAGTTATTGCTGCCAATTAAAATAAAATGAAAAGCATCTGCGAGCGCTTTATAATGCTGCAACGGTAATGCACCATCGCCATGCGGGTCGAAGAAGTAAACAACAGGTAAGGATGCTTCGTTGTTGGAAGCAGGGATGTATAAAGCATAAGACTGCGTAGTGTCGCTTTTGCAGGCAACACGTTCTATTATCGCATTTTTTGTAAAGCTATCTCTTAGTTCTTGTTGTATGAGATTGTCAGTTGTGTTCTTCGTTTTGGTTTCTTGTTCCGAAGGCTGCTGGTTGCTGCACGCAATGATACAGGCGATGGGAAGAAACAGCTTAATAACGCTAGTCATTCTTTCTGTCTTTTAACTGCCATTAAAGCCTTTACTTGGCTGCGCCGGCCAGTTTTATTACAAACACATCGCCATTTACATCACCGGGATGCAAAGACGATAAATCGATCACGAAATCTTTGCCTGTTTGCCGGCAAGGCAATGGTTTGCGGCTGCCCAGTAAACTCGCTTTTACCGACGATGAAACAGACAGATCACGTATGCGAACCTGGGGTGCAAACGCAGGCACCAGGCAATAGACATCGTTATCTTTTTGGGTGAAGAAATATTCAATGTGAGATTCGTTCTGTTTTGGCTGCACCAGCTTTGCCACGCTGTAGCCCGCCATGAAGCTGGCTCCATTTTTTTGTGGCATTTTTCCTGAGCTCCACTGGTAAGGACGTGTCCATGCCTTGGTGCCATAAATGGCTTCACCATTAACGCTAAGCCAGTTGCCCATATCTGTTAACCGCTGCTGCATGATGACAGGTATGCGACCATCTGCCGTTGGTCCAATGTCGAGTAACAAATTGCCACCTCTTGCTACAATGTCAACTAAAAGCAAAATCAAGTCATGACTGCTTTTATAATCAGCTAACTGTTCGTTGCGGTTGTAGCCATAGGAATGGCCGATCCCCTGGCTCTCTTCCCACACCACGTTGGAATTCATGCCGCTTCCATACTCAGAGGTGGCATATAAACAGCCATTGTATTTTTCGCGCGTATTACTACCCCAGCGGTCATTTACTACTACCTCATCTTTTACAGGCGAATCGTTGAACAGCCAGGCTAATAACTCAGGGCTTCGCCAGGCGGTGTCGGTCATTTCCCATTCGCCATCAGAAAAAATAATGGAAGGTTTATACTTAGTTACAAGGTCTTTGAATTGTGGAAACATGTGCTCTGAAACGAAGCGCTTCTTATCGCTTAACCAAAGTGGGTTAAACCATTCGTACAAGGAATAGTAGTAACCCATTTTTAAACCATCGGCACGAACTGCATCTGTAAGATCGCCAAGCAAATCGCGGTGTGGCGTTCCGGTTACTGCATTCCACGGGCGACCCCAGACGCGGTCGGCTTCGGCGCTGTTCCAAAGGCAATATCCTTCGTGATGCTTGGACGTAAGAACAACATATTTGGCGCCCGATCTTTTAAAAATATCTGCCCATTGTTTCGGGTTAAACATCTCGGTTGTAAACCGTTTTTCAAACTGCGGATACAGAAAATCTTTGCCATAAACCCGGTTATGAAAGGAAGTAAAATTGCTATCGCCTTTGGCAATGTGATGCCAGTACCACTCGGCATAACTATCGCCGCTGTTCTCTATCACCGGCGCATAAGATGGCACAGAATAAACGCCCCAGTGGATGAAGATGCCGAACTTATCCTGGCTAAACCAGGATGGTATTCCCCTCTTGTTCAGCGATGCCCAATTGGCTTCGTATTTCTGCGCCATAATGGTTGATGATATCAGTAAAATAAATGCAAACAAGACGATCTTTTTCATGCGGCTGCAATCGTTTTAATCAGTAATGATATTTGGTAAAGCTAATGAAAAACTTACCTTCTAACGATTGGCTTGCTTCATTTCAAACCCTGTCTTTTTTAGTTGTATGCGGTGAACGATTGGTTAGTAAAAAAGCCTTGTCGCAACAAGGCTTTTATGATAACTCACTTACAACAATCCACTTCTTACTTTAATAATAACAACTGTCCATAATGATACGCGAGGTGTGTAGTTCGCGTTAGCAGCAGCGCCATTCTGTTCGGTGAGGTTGTTTGGCAAAGTCTTCCTCCAATACAGCATTGTGCTTTTTAAACCACCATTCTGCTTGTATTATAAATAATGAAAGCCGGTGCAAATTATATTCTCTGCAAACTTTTCCAGTGTTGTAAATGTTGTAGCCTAAGGCATTTTTGTTTCCTAGTTAAACATGCTCTTGTTGGCGACTTCCATCACTTCAAAAAATGCAAAGAGCTGCTTACTTTCAATCTACAACCAGTAGAAAACTACACGCTTATTCCTTACTGTCTTTTTCAGAATCCTCATCAAAACTATCTTCTGCGCCTTTTACCAAAGAGGAGAGAGGTCCTTTCATGTGCTCTTGCGGATCGGTTGTGTTTAGTGTTTCAGGGTCTGGTTTTATAGCAGCATCTGAATTGTCTTTCTTTTCTGTTGTTTCCTGTTTTTCGTTATCCATGACAAAATATTTAGTGCATGTGTAAAACAAATTATCTACCACAATTGAATATCCTTCTAAGTGCTCATATAAATCCAAGTTATGATTGGTTAAGATTACTCAGATTAAGGCTTATCGCCATCTCATAATCACAATGGCTTTCAGCTTTTCCAGGCATTGCGCAGAAACCTTAACCAGTTGCCAGACATGATTTTTTCGGCATCCGCTTCGCTATAACCTCTTTGCTGCAACAACAGGAAAATTTTTTGCAAATCCGAGATCGTTTCTAAATCGTAAGGACATTGTTCTTTACCAAAAGCGCCATCTAAATCGCTGCCAATTGCTACATGCTCTGCATTGCCGGTAAGGTTGCAGATATGATCAATATGATCAATCATTTTTTCGAGATTACAATTCATTTCTTTTGGCGTTGAAACACCCCGAACCCAAGCCGGCACCAGCATCCAGGCATCGAGCGCCATTCCAATAACAGCACCACGTTGAGCCAAAGCCTTTATCATTTCGTCGCTTAACTGCCGGTTATGATTGACCAATGCACGACAGTTGTGGTGACTTGCCCATATATGACCTTTGAACACACTCATTGCATCCCAAAAAGCATCGTCACATAAATGCGTTGCATCGAGTATGATGTTTAGTCTCTCCATTTCTTTCAATAAATCTTTTCCCTGCGCAGTTAATCGGCCACTTGCATCGGTGCCATTTGCATATCTTCCCGTGCCATAATGGGCAGGTCCGATGGCCCGAAGTCCATACTGATAAGCCCGTTCAACATAGTCTGTTGTAATCAGCGAATCAGCGCCTTCCAGACTGAGTATAAAACCAACTGGCTTGGTATCGTTTGGTGCATCGTTTCTCCACAAAGCGATGTGTTCGTCCAACGATTTTAAATCCTTAATCATTATCATGTCGCCGGTTTCTTCCATTGCTTTGTACCAGGCCAGCTGTCCCTGGGTTTGCGCCCAGGCCTGTTCGGATGAGAACCAACCTGGCAAAGGATTTCCGGGCTTTACATAACGTGCAATTTGCGTAGCTACAACCAGCCCGATATTGCCTTTGCGAAGCTCTGGCAATGATACCATTGCTTTGCCTCTGTCGGGTTTATCCGTAATGCCATTTTCTCTTGAATTAATGGCAGCGACCGGTTGCCGCAGATCGCGGTTCCATTCCATCGCGTTCATGCTTAGATCGAGATGTGCGTCTATAATTAAAGGCACTGCTTTCAATGGAAAAATTTGAAGTTATAAAGTAATGGATCGGTTGCGTGCTATTATTTCCCAGCTATCAACGATGCGGTTATCTCTCGCCACATAAGCCTTGTTGTATAAGGCAACAGTCGGGCAGATGTGGACTGGTACACCATACAATACATCACCAACTTTACAGTGATTATTAACCGGTATTTTCAATACCAGGTGTTCTTCACTTTGGGATAGTGGAACTGCTTCGGGAGCATTCAAAAAATGTACTCGTGGCAAAGGGTTTTCGGCAGCAATAGATTTATGACCCAAATCAACACAAATGGTTTCTTCATCAAGAACAGAAACAATTCTTGATATCACCAGTGCAGCATACTCAAACGGCTCATCCGGCAAAGTGTGCTGGTAACCCCAATCCCAAAAAACAAAAGTACCAGGACTACATTCTACATAACTATTGCGTTGCACATGAACCGGAAAAGTGGGTGTGCCGCCAGCAACCACTTTCAGAGGATAAGAAAATATTGATGAAGCTTGTTGTTGCAACGTTTCTATTATGGAAAATGCGTTATCGCTTTTTTGCTTTCGCAGTATAAAATCGCTGTCTCTGATATGACCATCATAAACCTGTAAACCAACAATATGAAGCGATGGCATTGCCTTTATTTTTCGAATAAAAGAAATCACTTGATCCGGTGGCATGCCTGTTCTGTTCATGCCATTATTAATATCAATAAACACTGGGATCACGATACCTTCTTTAGCACCTGCAGCAGCAAGTTGCATGGCTGTTTCTTCGTCATCGAGCAAGCATGAAAAAATGGTTTGCGGGTAGGTTTTTACCAGATTTATAAAACGCTTTATTTTAGGTCCCACAGGCTGATAAGCCAACAATACATCCGGTGCTTTTATCATACCCAGCATTTCTGCTTCTGCAATGGTTGCACATTTGAATTTGGTAATTCCGGCGGCAAGCATCATCGTACTTACTTCAGTCATTTTATTGGTCTTAACATGAGGTCGCAGCCTGCTTACATCGCCAATCATTTTAATGGCTGCGGCTATGTTTTGGTTTACTCTTTCCGCGTAAACTACTAATGCCGGCGAATCGGTTTCGTCAATATTTTCAATATAAAACCAGTCTTCCATTGCTTTAATCTTTCCTGTAGTTTTCTTTTACTTTAACTCGAACAAGACCTCAATTTCAACCGGTATATTGTCAGGTAGCGAGCCCATACCTACAGCACTTCGCACACCCACTCCATCATCGTTACCCCAGATGTCAGCAAACAATTCACTGCAACCATTTATGATGTAAGGATGTTTTACAAAATCAGACGTGCAGTTTACCATACCTAATATTTTAATCACCCGTTTGATGTTGTTAAGCGAACCAACGTTGGCGAGTATGGTAGCAAGTAGGGTTAAGCCAACCTGTTTAGCTGCTTCTTTGCCGGCATCTATTCCCAAATCTTCACCGATACGGCCTATGATAAGACTGCCATCTGGCTTTACAGGTCCATGACCCGACAAATACAAATATTTGCCATCCTGCAGGCAAGGCTTGTAAACACCCAATGGCTTTGGGGCGGGCGGCAACACCAATTGCAAAGCGGCGAATCTTTCATCAGGATTCAATGGTTCTATCATATAAGAAAAACGGTTTTTTATTCGCTTACGAAGATAGCGGAAGAATAAAATGTTAGGTTTTCTACTTGCTGGCTATGTTTTCTTCCCAGCCTGTTTCTTTCAACGCCGGATCGTTTTCTTTCTTTAGAAAATCGGCATTTGATAAAGAAGCTGCATCCCAGTTTAATATCGCTTCATCGGGCACTATAGCCACGGGTGTATGCCACGAAGTTGAGGTTTCGTTATAAGCTAAATTTGATTGCAGGCTGTAGCACGAAATTAAAGACCAGCGCGGGTTTTCAGATAAATTGGCTTCAGATCGATGAAGCGTGTTAGGATGAAAAAATAAAGCATCGCCGGCATCCAGTTCGGCATATACCAGTTCCATCGTTTTCAGTGCATTGCTTACCATTGTCATGTCGGCACCAACTTGCTCGCCGGCAAAACCATGGTTGACCCTGCCCATTTTATGAGAGTTCTTTATTACTTGTAGGCAGCCATTTTTTTTATTCGCCGGTGTTAGGGCAATCATCACACTGATCAGTTCATCTGGAAACATAAACTGGTTCTTATACCAATAGCCATAATCCTGGTGCCACTCCCACGCGCCGCCAATGCGGGGTTCTTTCTGCATTAGTTTAGAATGAAAGTGGCAGACTTTTGCTTTGTCACCTAAAAGTTGCTGCACAGCACTTACCATTTTTTCGCTTCGCGTAAGGTATCCGAAGACATCATTACCGGGTGTGAACCATAAAGAAAGCTTGGTTTTCTTTCCACTCTGGTCATTTAAATCGAGCGCATTCTTCTTCATGGTATCATCCTGCAAAGCTGTACTATAAAGCTTATCGATTTCTTCTTTACTGCAAAAGTTTTTGACAACGATATAACCTTGTTCATGATACGAGTCAATTTGCTTGGGAGATAAAATCTTTGACAGCATAAACTGTGTGTTTTATATAATGCAAGGTAATTCTCCGGTCTAAAGCACACTACATTCACAATGTGCAAAACCGGTACTTTTCTAACAATTGGTCTTCTTTTAGGTCATTTATGGTTTGTAATGAACTATAAAAGCCGTGCTAGAATATTTACTAAAAATGAGCAACGAATCTTTTGTTTCAAGGTTGTTCGATTATGCTTACTACCCCATGCCCTGGCATTTTCATCCAGAGCGGGCTGCTATCAGGTTTTAGCTTCATGATGCAATGAATGACCTGCGGACGGCTGACTTCGTCAAGTATCGTTTTTTTCATACTTCAAAAGTAAGAACATAACCAGCGCAGGTTTTATTTGAAATAACCAAAACAAGAACAGCCCAGCAGCAATTATAAACCAGAAGCTAGTAACTCCGATTGAGCCCAATTGTGTCGCACTCTTGTACGCTTAGTCAATGATTGAGCGTTTATACAAGTGTTACCAATCAGCAGTGGTTAAGATTATTCATCTACATTATAATTTATCGCAAAAAATTTCTGTTGCTATGCCGATTCATAATTTCATCACATCTTTGGCGAAAGAAAATAAGTATGAAACACTTGGTTTTGATAGTGATGCTGTCGGTTTGCGGCTTTTGTGTTTTTGCGCAGGATGGCAGCGATGCCGATACGGTTCCGGCTTATAAAAAAACAACGAAAATTCCACAGTTTTCTATTTTACAACCCGATAGCACCTGGCTTACTACGCAGCAATTGCCTGCTAAAAAACCAATTGTTATCATTTACTTCAGCCCCGATTGCGGGCATTGCCAGATGACGGCAAAAGAATGGGTGAACGATATGGACAAACTAAAAGATGTAGAGCTGGTTTGGACAAGTT
>CAZZZH010000219.1:0-7915 GCA_964658445.1 Ilyomonas sp. | reverse complement strand
CCACCTCTCTGAAAGTGGCGCAGGGCAATACTTCCACGTCATTTCCAAAAAAAGTGCGTGCCGCTTGCTGATGAAACGAGCCTTCATAACCTTGTATCGAAACTTTGATTGCCATAGTGTATAAAACAAAAATCCCGGCTCTGTGAGAACCGGGATTTTATATTGATTAGTTAGTGTTTACTTGTTTACAATACAACCCGGTTCTACTTATTAAAGTAAAAAAAGAAAAAGTAAAACGGGATGTATATACGTGCTATGCTCATTGAGATTGCGAATGTAGAAACAATTTGATAAGAGACAAATTTTTTATTCGCTCTGGAATAATCTTAAGATTGTTATTCAAACTAAGCAGGAAAATTTTAACCATCAAAAAATTATAAACATCTTTGTATGTGATTGCAAAATAACCAGTACATAACCATTCGCAAGAACTGCACAAAACAAGATACTATTTATGAAAGCTCATTATACAGAAATCTATAATGATGCGCAGGATCAGATCCTGGTGATAGAGAAGAACGAACCTTACCAGAACGCTCCGTTTCATTATCATCCCGAATTTGAACTGGCGTATATAAAAGAGGGGTTTGGACGCCGTATTATTGCCGATAAAATAGATTCGTTCTATGCCGGCGATCTGGTGTTTTTAGCACCCGAGCTTCCGCATGTCTGGCAGAACGATGATATCTTCCATAAAGGGTTTGCCAACTTCCGATCGCGTTCTATGTCCATTCATTTTAGAAAAGAAATTTTCTCAGAGAGCCTACTGCAACTACAGGAAAGCAGTCGGCTGAACGACCTGTTTCAGCGCGCCGAAAGAGGCATAAAAATCATTGGGAAAACAAGCGAAGTCATCATCGAAAAGATGAACGGGCTGAACGGGAAAAAAGGCTTGGAGCGCTTCATTTGCCTGCTTGAAATTCTGCACATTCTTTCAGTATCAAAAGAAACCGAATACATTTCTTACAAAGGATATTCAGGTAAATTAGCGCATCACAAAATAGACCGTCTGGCAGAAGTATATAACTATGTGTCGGAAAATTTTAACAAGGACATTTCGTTGAACGATGTAGCTAAAATGACGAGTCTCACGCCTCCGGCGTTCTGCCGTTTGTTTAAGAAAAGAACCAACCGCCAGTTTATATCTTACCTTAACGATGTGCGCATTTCTAAAGCCTGCAAGCAACTGCTTGAGACTGATTTGAACATCTCTGAGATTGCTTTTTATTGCGGTTATAAAACAGTATCCAACTTCAATAAGATATTTAAAAAGAACATCGGTGTTTCGCCAAAAATTTACCGCGAAAAAGCAACAACGCACTTTAAAAGAATCGGATAGAAAAGGTAGAACAAGAAATGAAATAACTGCCTGCTAGTTTCGCTATTCTATCGTTGTTATTTTATCATCAACATTCCAGCCTTCCACATCAACAGCTACGGTTGTGTTATCAACCGGCTTATAGTCTATGGTTATGGTTTTGCTTTCGCCGGGCAAAACAGAAACATAATTATCACTGTAAAAAGATGGCAATATCCTTTGCTTTGTACTTGTATTTATAAGAGAAATACGGTTAAAAAAAGCAACTGGTTTGCCAACTGAATTCGATAAGGTTACAGCAATTGTTCCCTCACTTTTCCTTGCTGTGCTTATGGTTAGTTCTGTTTTGTCCATCTTCTGCAAACCGGTATAATTGCCGCTTGCATCCGGCAGCCAGTACAGATTGTCGCTGATAATTTGTTTGTTAATGTTCAGCAGACGCAGCGATATAAACAGGCCCGAATCTTTCGACGCTTCTGCTATTTCTTTGTGAATAGAATACATTCTCTTTACCGTTGTTGGGCCTATTTCCGATAACACCTGCGTTAGCAACCGGCTGTTACCTTTCATATCACACAACGATATCTGCAGCATTACATCGCGCTTCGCTTCAAACGTATTATTGGCAATCATTACCACACTATCCGCCGCGTTGAACATGACATGCAGCGGCTCCCCGGCAGTGTGCAAGCCATACAAACCAGCGTTCGGGTCGAGAAAATAATCGTACATCTGCCCACGCATCGCTGTCCATGGGTTTTGTGTTTTCCAAATAATGACGCCCGTGTACCAATCCCACTCATGCGCTGTAAATCCTTCCATTAAACCGCGGTACTGATCGTAGTTTACCAGCTGCGCTTTTTTGGCAAAGTCCTGTACGATAACAACATTGCCATAAGCTGCAATGCTGTTATCGTACCCAATGTATTTATGATAGTCCCAAACCGAATCTACGGTAGATCTGCCGTTGGCAAACTGTGGCACGCGCATGTTGCTGTCGGGTATGAAGCGTTGCAGCGAAGTATAGTCATTCATCCCTACAGACCCTACTTCAGAATTGAACGGGAAAGTGCGGTTCTGAAAGAAGGTTTTGATGTTCTGAATCCCATAGGGTCCATCGCCATTGCCACCCAAAAAATTGTACGATATACTATCCGAATTGCTGTAATCGACAAACCAGCGGGTGCCATCAAGTAAGGGCAGCAGCGAATCTTTTACCGAATGAAAAATATCTTCCGGCGGGGTAATTTCGTTGCCGCCGCACCAGATGGCAAGCGAAGGATGATTGCGTATCATCCTGATGCCATCGGCAGCAGAAGCAATGTACAAAGCGTGGTCATCCGGGTATTGCCTTCTCGTCCACTGGTCGTCTTTTTTCAAGGCATCCATCCAGCGGCCATTACAGTCGCCCGAGCCCCACAAATCCTGCATTACCAACAGTCCATATTTGTCGCAGGCATCATAAAATTCCGGTCGTTCTAAAATGCCGCCACCCCAGATGCGGATCAGGTTCAGGTTCATATCCCGGTGAAAGTGCACTTCGGCATCGTACCGCTCTTTCGAGAAGCGCAGCATGGCATCAGAAACAATCCAGTTGCCACCTCTTATAAATATCTTTTGCCCATTTACACTTATCTCGCGACTGCGCGTGGTGGCATTCCAGTTGGCTTCTATTTTCCTTACACCAAACGTCATCGTCTCCACATCAGAAACGGTTTTTGTATTGGTAATAAACTGCACTTTTATAGTATAAAGATTAGGCTCGCCATAGGTATTAGGCCACCACAGTTTAGGATTGAGTAAAGTGTAGTCGGGTAATGAAACGGCCACACTGCTGCCCGCCTTAACGGTTACAACTTTCGATATCGTATCGTTGCCAAGAGTGTAAAAAAGCCTGCCCGAAACAGGGAAATTAATAGCATTGTCCAGCTCTGCAGACACCTGTATTGTAGCGGGTTGTTGCGTGCCGGTTGGCAATCTTACGCCAGGCACTTCAGTTGCAATGTGTATATTCTTTATATTGATGCTCCCCGTTTTTTCTATCCATACTTTATCCCAGATACCAGTGTTGCGGTCATGTACCGGTTGTATCCAATCCCATCCGGCCACATACTGGTTCGTTACATTTTTACCTATGGTTCCATCTCCGCCCTGCCCGCCATTAGGGTTGCCTACGGCATCGGGCGGGTACACAATGACTGCCAGCCGGTTGTTGCCGGTTTGTAATAAAGAGGTAATGTTATAAGTTTGGCTGAGAAACATTCCTTTGTGTGTTGCCACGTTCAGCTTTGTACCATTACAATACACATCGCAGCCATAGTTTACGCCGCGAAAGTGAAGCCATACCTGCCCGCCGGCGGTTGGGCTTTGTTCTATAAAATCGTTTACAAACCAATAGGTATATTTTTCTTTACCGGCATCATATATATCAGCAATGGCTTTGTTGTTCATGCCATAGAAAGGGTCGGGTATTTCTTTATTGGCAAGCAAAGTCGTCAGCACGGTACCCGGCACCACAGCAGGCTGCCAGCCTTGCAGCAACGTAGCAGGCATAGAGATTTGCTCGCCGGTTTGCACAACGGAAGAAGCGATTTTGCACTGCCAGCCGTTATTAAGCTCGTAGCTAGTTTGGGCATAGGAAAAAGAGACTATCGAAAGAAGTAATAACAGCAAAAACAGTGGCTTGTTCATAGCGAAGAGCGAAGCTTTTGTAAAGAAATTTTGCGAAGGCAAAATAAGAAATGATGGAGGAAACGGGAGAAAGAAATTAAGTGAAACGGTGGCAGTTGTTTTCCTTGCTAAAGCTATATGCCTGCGCACGCAAATGTTGTTCATACAGCAAAGGTTTTCGCTGCTGCAATGCATAAAGCAGTTGATAGCATTGGCATAACATACCATAAAATTTTATTCCAACAAAGCACTTCTAAAATAAATGGAAGGAATACGCCTATTGTGAAGCCTGGTCAACAATAAGGCACCGGCTTTACAACAGTCTTTTCGCCGCACCTGCATTTTCATTTACTTTGCCTCATGGTTCAGAAACTATTCAGCATCTGCACGCAGCCCGAAGAAAGCCACCCGCTGCACATAGAAATAGGTAAGGCCCACATTGCCTGCTGGTGCACGGGAAACGATGGCGCCTTTACGGCACTGGAATATTTCACTTTTGCGTACGACAATACCGAAGGCGGATTGATTGATGTTTTTCGTGAATTAAAGCGGCGTTCTATCCTGCTGCAGAATGAATTTGCTTCGCAGGAGATTGTTTGGGAGAATGCGGATTTTATCTGCGTACCGAATGAAAAATTCACGGCTGATAACGCCGCTGCTTATCTGGGATTGGTCAACAGCCCCGCATTTCAATCAACGCCCATGCACTGCATGTCGACAGATTATACACTGGCATTTACTGCTGATTCTATCTTTTATAAGATTATTATGCAGCAATTGCCGCATGCATCGCACACGCACAAGATGTACGGCTTGTTGCAGCAGCAAAATGGAGACACAACCAACAGTTTGTACCTGCAGTTTTATCAATCTCATTTTTTACTAACGGCTATAAAAGAAGGCACGCTGCAGTTGGCTACGCTGTTTCATTTTGCCACGCCTCATGAGGCGGTTTATCACATACTGAACACGCTGGATAAACTAGAGATGAATAAAGATCAAACCATTACTTTCCTATCCGGTTTTATAGACGAAACATCGGCGCTGTACAAAGAGATTTATTTGTACGTAAACCATCTTCAGTTTACGCAAACGGGCAAAATAAAAGACGAATACCCGGCACATTATTTCACTACTTACAACCTGCCTACCGCATGAGGATTATTTCCGGCAACCTTGGCGGGCGTCGTATCAATCCCCCCGCGCAGATGCCCAATACAAGACCGACCACCGATATAGCCAAAGAAGGTTTATTCAACATCCTGAACCACCGCATGAGTTTTGATGGAATTGCTACGCTCGATTTGTTTGGTGGTACGGGCAGCATCAGTTATGAATTGGCATCGCGTGGCGCAGCTTCCTTAACCATAGTTGAGAAGGATAAAATGATGTATGAGTTCATTAAGAAAAACATCACTTTGTTGAAGATAAAAAATGTCCAGGTGCTTATGATGGATGTGTTTCAATACATAGCTGCCTGCACAGTGCAGTTCGATTTTATCTTTGCCGGACCACCATATGCACTGACCTCGATTGATGAATTGCCAAAGCAAATTATAGCCAAACAATTATTGCTGCCCAAAGGTTTTTTTGTATTGGAGCATACACCACGCAACAATTATGAAACCTATGCTGGCTATGCCTTTCAGCGCAACTATGGCACTACCATTTTCTCTTTTTTTACAACGGAAGAAGAAAGTAAAATATGAAGTCCATCTTCATTACCGGCATTGGTACAGACGTTGGCAAAACGGTAGCTGCTGCTGTGGTAACGGAAGCATTGCAGGCAGATTATTGGAAGCCCGTTCAGGCTGGCTTTGACGAAGGAACGGATGCAATGACGGTAAAAAATCTGCTGTCCAATACTAACTCAGCTATTCATCCTGAAGTTTATCAATTAAAGCTTCCCGCTTCGCCACATATTGCCGCCAGAGAGGAAGGAGTAAGAATTGATTTGGAAACAATTTATCAGTCGTATTTACAGTTGTCTATGCGCCATTCACACTTTACAATCATTGAAGGTGCGGGCGGTTTATTAGTGCCATTGAATGAAAAAGAATTCGTCATCGATCTCATAAAAAAACTTGGCGCCAGCATTATATTGGTAAGCCGCAACTATCTGGGCAGCATCAATCATTCATTACTTACAGCAAGCGTTTGCAAGGCAAACAATATTGATGTTTTGGGCTGGATATTCAACGACCATTACATGCAGTATGAAGATGAAATTGTAGCCTGGAGTGGCTATCCAAAAATTGCTTCATTGCCTTTGGCAAAAGAAATCACCCGTGCTTTTGTAAAAGAACAGGCATACTTCATCAAAGATTCTTTATTACAGTACCTGTAAGTTTGCAGGTATGACGAAGAAAGAAGCCAGGGTAAAATACAAAGCGAAGCGGTTGGCGTTATCAGAAAAAGACAGACTAAAACTGGATGATCTGCTGCTTATCCAGTTTCAAAAATTATCCTTCGAAAACATACAGGTTTTGCTTTCTTATTCGCCCATGCCGCACACTGCAGAGCCGCACACACACTTGTTTTCACGCTATTTAACACACGTCATTCCCGGCTTGCAAACGGCTTATCCCGTTACTAATTTTAGCACCACTTCACTTCAGGCCATTGCCATATATGAAGACACTGACTTTGCCCTGAACGAATTTCAAATTACAGAGCCAGTTAATGGTAACATTATTGAACCGCACGACATAGACCTGGTGTTTGTTCCGATGCTTATTTGCGATGCCAACGGCTATCGCGTCGGCTATGGCAAAGGCTTTTACGATCGTTACTTATTGCAATGCCGCGAAGACATCATCAAAATAAGTTTTAGTTACTTTGAACCCATTGAAAAAATTGACGACCGTAACGATTATGATGTGCCGGTAGATTATTGCATCACACCAGACCTTATCTATGAGTTCTAATACCATTTTCATACGATCTTTTCGTATCCTGCTGCTGCCATTCGCGTTGCTGTATGGCTTGATTATAACAATAAGAAACTGGCTGTTCGACAAGAAGATTATCAAATCGGCCACCTTCAATTTTCCGCTTATTTGCGTGGGCAATCTCGTTGTGGGTGGCACCGGAAAAAGCCCGATGGTTGAGTACCTAATCGAAGCATTGCAGGAAGATTATAACATCGCTACCTTAAGCCGCGGCTACAAACGAAAAACCAAAGGTTATGCTCTGGCAAACGAGAACACAACCGCCCTAGAGATTGGTGACGAGCCCATGCAGTTTCATACCAAATTCCCTCATATTGCCGTTGCCGTTGGCGAAGAAAGACTGGTAGCCATTCCGCAACTGCTGCACGATAAACCCGCAACGCAGGCTATTATTTTAGATGATGCTTTTCAGCACCGGTATGTAACTGCCGGCCTGAACATTTTATTGACCGAGTGCAGCAACTTGTTTTACAACGATTGGTTTCTGCCCAGCGGCGATCTACGCGACCAGCGAAGAAGCTACCAGCGCGCACAAATCATTATCGTTACCAAGTGCCCCGCTTCTATGAGTAAAGAAGAAAAAGAGAAGATCACCCGGCGCATTCGCTTACTGCCCGGGCAACAGCTTTTCTTTACGTCTTTGCAGTATGGAAAGCCTTATCATATTCTTACCAAACAAATCGTTTCGCTTACGCAAAATGTAAGCGTGCTGCTGGTTTGCGGCATTGCCAATCCGGCACCGCTAAAGAAATACATTGCCGAATGCACGGCTTCCTACGACGAACTGTTGTACAACGACCATCATATTTTTACAATCGATGATTTGCAAAAAATAAGACAGCATTTCGAGCGAATGGAAGGCAGTTATAAAATTATCATCACTACCGAAAAAGATGCGGTACGCCTGCAAAAGTTTAATGAAGAACTCAGTCAGCTTCCGCTTTGTGTATTGCCGGTAAAGCCCCGGTTTTTGTTT
>CAZZZH010000218.1:0-7917 GCA_964658445.1 Ilyomonas sp. | reverse complement strand
CGCTGCACTTCTGAGAAGTGCAGCGCTTTTTTATTGGGGGATGCAGTTAATTATCCTTTTTTACAAATACAAATTTGCTATGGTCTGCTTTGAAAATACTGTTGTAAAAAGTTACCAGGTCAGAGTAGGATGATGCCGGAAATCTTCCTTCCTTTTGGCGGAAATAACGATTGCAGGCAACCTTGTTTTCGCTGATGTCAAATTTTATGTTGTAGTCACCAAACGCGTTTTTTAATGAAATATCTTTTGGCTTCGCTTCCAACACATAACCTTTGGGTATTTCAATAACTACGCTATCAATGTGAGTAAAGCCATAGCGAAAAGAAACATCAAATTTACGGTCGTCATCCGGTGTAAGTTTGAAACCGTTCTGTGTAAGAACATCGGGCGAAATGAACATGCGTTTGCCGGAAATGGAAGCATAATTATCAGCCGCTAGCCTGATCGTTTCTTCTATGACAGGCTTTGCAGACGGGATCTCGTGATAATCGAAAGAAACGATATCGTATGTAGGAATATCATAATCGCTTTTCAAATCGTCGAGTTGTTCCTTTTTTGTTTTATAGTGAAGCCGGGCGTGAAATTCATCCTGTGCAAGGCACTTGTACGATGAATGCACATCTGCCATTAGTTTTCCCGATTCATCAATCGTAGCGGTTATGTGACGTACCTGAAGATTATCATCAGAGGTGTAATTGATGGTATTTACGATATGACCTCCTTTTTCATCAACTAATATCGCCTGACGATTGCCGGTAAAGTTGCTTATATAGTCTGCAGGCATGGTTTGATCAGTACATTCAAGCCACATCGAATCTTTTCCTAAAGGCACGCAAACGGTAGCATGATTAAACTGATTTGATGGAAAATCGGCTACTAAACCATTAACGTTAGGACCAGCAGATATCAGTACATAATCTGCCTTTATACCGGCTTCCTTTAGCATAGATACCATGAAATTAGATAAAGCTTTGCAGTCTCCATATTTGTTATTATAAACATAGTTTGCATCAAATGGCTGCCAGCCACCGATACCCAATTGAACACTGATATACCGGGTATTCTCTTGTAAGAAGCGGTACAGAGTATTCACTTTTTCCTCTGGATTCTTTATGGTATCCGTAAGCTCATGTATCTTTTGCCGTAAGGCATCAGGCAATTGATCTCTGCCTTGCAACAATGAATTTATGAACATGCCGAAATTACCCCAGTTGTTCATATTGCCTGAATATCCGCCAATTTTAAAATCGGTTGGCGCCACAGAAACAGAGGTTACCAATTCCTTCCACGAAGGAGCAAAAGGCTCTTTTACTTTTGCAGACACGTTTTTTATTTCCCATGTATAAACTTTTTTATCTCCTGCCTGGGTAATAACCGGATCACCGGGATAATTTAATTGTTTATAACGGAATGGCAAACTCTGGGGCGTAATAACGGTTAATTTACTGTATTCAACGGCTATGTACTGATTTTCCTGCGGCATCCAGTAATCTAAGGAGAAGATGCCATTTTTATCATCTTCCTCTTCGTATTCAACAGTATAAGGATAATCGCGACTATAAAAATCGAATTTCTTTTTCCGTAGATCTCCCATAAGGCTGTATCCGTCATACGTAGATTCGTCTTTCATATCCTTGGTCTTCATATGCTTTACGGCTTTACCATCGGCATCATACAAGGTTCCTGATATATAGTTAATAGAAGTAAACTTATCATAGTAACTATTGTAATCTGCATAATCGTTTCCCGCTTCGTTTAAAATGGTGGTTGCATAATGCGTGTATACTTTTGCTTTTTCGGGCGATAATATTTCGATGCGTATTTCATCATATCTCTTCACCGCATTGGCGTTTGTTTTCAACGAGTCCGGTATAGCTGTAACCGGATAGTCAAAGGCTTTAGACAGAGTTGCAATCCCTGCTAACAAGAGAATTAAAAATAACTTCTTCATCACTTTTTACTTTATCTTTTTAAACACAATTTCCTCAGCTTCTTTTTTTACTACAAAGGCAAAGAAGTCTCGCAGGGTTTGGTAATCGTCGGGTTCATAAGTGGCTTTCTCCAGCTTTACGCGGGCGCGGAGTTGAATACGGTCGCCGGCTTTGGCAATGATGTATTCAAACATACCTTCGTCTTCATTTAGTTTTACACGCGCCGATTTCGGTATTTCATCTACCTCGTACCCCTTCGGTATTTCCATATTCAGCACATAGGTATCGTCGCTGCAATACGGCATTTCTACTGGGTAATAACGTTCAGCCGCTTTGAAAGGATTTTCCTTTTGTTGCTCGCCCAGCATCGGATTGAAGTAAATAATGTCATCATCATTATTGGCAATCGTTAAATCATAAGTAACTTTCACCGGCATGTCGAGCAGTTGAAGACTGTCTATGTTCCCGTTGCTTACTTCAATATTATCGGTGTAGTCCTTTTTAATGGTTTTGAAATAACTGTCTTTACCATTTTTAGCCAGGTCGCCGCGAAGAGACAGCGATTCTTCATAACCTTTCGTATTGGTTACCGTTGCTACCAGTTTATTGTTGTCGGCATTTGCCATAAACACACTGGTTACACTGCCTTCTTTCAAAGAATCGGGCGAAAGATTAATAAGCAAAGGTTTTTCCGGATCGATAACTCGTGCATAGCCGTTATAACAATCTGGGTCCAGATGGTTGAATCCTAGTTTATTATCAGAAGCATCTAACAAATAAGTATTTCCATCTATTGTAAGCTCGCAGATTGTGTTATTGTATTTATCCAGAATAGGATAATCTTTGTATGCTTTTCCATGATCGGTGGTGCTCAAAAGAACAGGATGAGCTTCAAAACCAGCTCGATTCAGCATTACTGTAAGTACCAGATTAATTTCGGCTGAACTTCCTTTCCGGGATTGAACAATTTTTCTTAAAGGTTGTTCCATCCAAGCTTTTTTTCCAGTACAACTATAATGATCTCTTACCCATTGGTAAATATTCTTTGCTTTATCAAATTTATCAGATATTGTTGCGACGGCTTCATGCAAATCATCATCTAAACTTCCATTGGCCATAACATATGCTTTTCCATAATAGTAGTCATTTTTTAGTAAAGTATCTGACACCCCACTCCAAGTTCTTAGATAATGTATAATATCCACTTCCGAATATTGAATAGACGATAGCTGAAAATCGATTTTTGCTATGTGGTTTTCAAGCGTGGTTGTAAAGGGTTCAACTTTTAGCGGCGGCACATCTTTCATAGCCCAAATACAATCAGCTACTTTCGATGAAACAGTTAGCTGCTCACTTAATCTGCTTATACCATCTCCTCTTTCCTGATTAATAAGATAACTGCCGGTCGTAATTTTTACGGTATCAATCACATACGGTTGATACCCTTGTTTTAATAGTACATAGTCATAGATTAGCGGATAAGTGATTTCGTATTCACTCCACAATACCGGAAATTCTTTTTGGAATGCCCAGCCATCCATGTTGTTTGCGCCAGGCGTATGAATTGTATAACTATACTCGATAATGCTACCTTCCGAAACACTAGGGAAAGTGAACTTTACAACATTAAATTTACTATCCCGCTTCTCTTGAAATATATCGCTTTTGTTTACAGCCGAAGTTATCACACTATTGCCCGATAAGTTGTATGTGGCTGCCTTAATATCTTCTACCTGTTGTTGGAAATCTGAAGTAACGTACAATGGGATTGATACACTTGCCAAATAAAAGGCGTTCTTTTTCAAAATGCGTATACGTCTGTGTATTTTGTATACTACTTCAGTACCTAAATGCTGGCTCCCTTCTATATCAGAACGTCCTCCATCAAACAAATACACCGCTTCAGCAGCAGAGTCTACCGCGTAGGCAGTGGGTGCGAAATCTTCGGGCTTTACATCGCCGAATGTACAGGTAACACGATTGGGTATGTCGCCTTTCTTTTTCTTCTGGGCAAATAAACAAATGCTAAATAACAGGCTTAGCGAAGCAAGCAACAAAAGTTTAGGTCTCATAGCAGTATTTTTACATCAATTTTGGTAGCGCAAGTATATAAAAAATATTTCTGAAAAACAGCACCGATTATACAAATTTTATTAAAGCTACGGCGCAGCAAATGGGCTTTGATTTCTGCGGTATTGCCAGGGCGGAAGAACTGACCGACGATGCCCGGCGGCTGGAAGCGTGGCTGAACAAAGGCATGCATGGCACCATGCAGTATATGGAGAATCATTTTGATCTGCGCATCAACCCGGCGAAGCTGGTGCCGGGCGCAAAGTCGGTGATTTGTTTGCTTTTGAATTATTTTTCCGATGAAAGCCAACCCTCAGAGGCACCACGTGTCTCTAAATATGCGTGGGGCAACGATTATCATGAAGTGATCAAAGAAAAGCTGAACCATTTTTTGTTCCTGATGAAAGAAAGGATCGGCGATATCAATGGCCGCGGATTTATTGATTCTGCACCGGTGCTGGAACGCGCGTGGGCGCAGCGCAGCGGGCTGGGTTGGGTTGGAAAAAATGGTAATCTCATCAACAAGGGCAGCGGCTCTTTTTTTTTTATTGCTACGCTGATTATAGATGTAGAGCTGGATGCCGACGATGCCCTGGCAAAAGACTTCTGCGGCTCGTGCACGCGCTGTATAGATGCGTGCCCAACCGAGGCCATACTGCCCGGCAAAGTAGTGGATGGCAGCCGCTGCATTTCGTATTTCACCATCGAGCTGAAAGAGCTACTGATACCGGGTGAGATGAAAAACAAGTTTGACAACTGGATGTTTGGCTGCGACGTTTGCCAGGACGTTTGTCCCTGGAACCGATTTAGCAAACCTACACACGAAGCGGCTTTCAGCCCGATACCCGAAATACTCAACTTATCGAACAGCGAATGGATGGCAATGAGCGAAGAAGCTTTTAAAAAAATATTTAAGCACTCTGCCTTAAAGCGGGCAAAACACAAAGGTATTCAGCGAAACCTGACGTTTCTTTCGGCAGAATGAACTATGGCTTTGTAATTGCGCTATCTTTCATACGTTTTAATAAGTATTTTTAATACTTATTCGTCTTTTGTAAAAAGCACATCCGATTCATGATTTTGTCTAAAGGTCTCCGTTTTTTATTGATACATAAGCGGCTTTCGTTTTTATTCCTTCTTCTTTTTTCCGGCATTCTTAGTTATGGTCAGCAATCAGAAGTTAGCGGCGTTATCACCGATAAGCAAAGCGATGAGCCCATCCCGTTTGCTTCTGTTCTTTTTAAAAAGAACGGAAGAGGAACGCTGACAGACTCGGCAGGCAGGTTTTCATTAAGCAAAGCTGATATTGCGGCAAACGATTCTCTTATTATCAACAGCCTGGGTTACCGGTCGGTAGCTTTTGTATTTAGCAGCCTAAAGGATTCGGTATCGCTTTCCGTTCAGCTTGCCATTTTGCCGGTGGGCAACGAAGCTGTGGTAAAAAGCAAATACAACCGCGCACTTTGGTTCTGGCATAAAGTGATTGCGCATAAGGATCAAAACGACATCCGCAGGTTTGACAACTATTCCTACGAAGTATATAACAAGCTGGAGCTGGACCTGAATAAAGTAGACAAAGACAAGCTGGAAAACACGCCGTTGGTGAAGAAGTTCAGCTTTATTTTAAAGTACGTCGATTCTACTTCCGAGGAATCGCCTTACCTGCCGGTGTATCTTACCGAATCGCTTTCGGACTATTACAAGCAAAGCAAGCCGTACAAAACAAGGGAAGTGATTAAAGCCACGGAAGCCTACGGTTTAGAAAATGCAAGCCTGCTGAAGAACCTGGGAAACACCTACCAGAACGTAGATGTATACGATAATTCAATACCCGTATTCGACAAGTACTTTACCAGCCCGTTCAGCAACAATGCTGATGCGTTTTATAATTTTAAGCTGAAAGATACCCAGTACCTGAACAACAGGCGGCTGGTGCATTTCTTCTTTTCACCCAAGCACCCCGGCGCTACGTTCTTCACCGGCGATTGCTGGGTAAACGATACCAGCTTTGCCATTCAGAAGATAACCATGCGTCCCTCGGCCGATGCCAATATTAACTATGTTACCGACCTTACTTTAATACAGGAATACAGGCTGATAAAAGACAGCATCTGGTTTTTATATAAAGATAAATTCGTGGTCGATTTAGCGCTGGTAGGCAAAAACAAACTGAACTTTAAAGGAAGAAAAACCACCACCTACCGCGATGTGGTGATAGACGACACCTCGGTAACCAACCAGATTGCTAAAAACAAAGTAACGGAAGATATAGAGCTGCTGCCGAATGTGCAGAACAAACCCGACTCGTTCTGGCTGCAGAACCGGCACGAGCCGCTGAACAGCAACGAGAAAACGGTGTATGCCGTATTAGACACGTTGAAACACAACCCAACCTTTAACCGCTACCGCAATGCGCTCATCTTCCTAACGACGGGTGTAAAAGACATTGGCAATATCCGTATCGGGCCGTATTATTATTGGTACACGGCCAACCGCTACGAAGGCAACCGAGTGCGCTTTGATGTGGCTACCAACCAGGGTTTCAGCAAACACCTGTACCTGCATGGCTATATGGCTTACGGCTTTTTAGACAAGGCATTTAAAGGGCAGGCAGAAGGAATGTATCTGTTCAATTCGTCGCCCCGCTCGTACCTCAGCGCATCGTTTAAAAAAGATATTGATAACGGGCAAACTTCTTACGACCAGCTTAGCAGCGACAACATCTTTGCCTACCTGCTTCGCAAGCCCGGTGTACCTTATAAATACCAGCGCATAGAAGACAAACACATTGAATACTACCGCGAAAGCGGCAACGGTATTGGCACCGGTGTGCGGTTGCTGAACCGCAAGTTTACGCCGCTGCTAAACCTGCCGGCCAAAGAATTGTTTCCTTCGAAAGACGGCGAGTCTCTAAACAGTACGGCTGCGCAGTTTCACCTGCGCTATGCCTACCAGGAGCGCACCTACGATGAGAACTTCGACCACTACTCGCTTGGCAGCGATTACCCGATTGGCGACATTACCTACACCCATGGTTTTAAAGGCCCGCTGAACAGTAGCTACAACTACGATAAAGTAGAGCTTACCGTGCACGACTACCTGAAGCTAACGCCTTACGGCGAGCTGTATTACAACTTCTTTGCAGGCAAAGTGTGGGGCACGCTGCCCTACGAGCTGCTGACGATGCAGCCCGGCAACGAATGGTACTACTACAGCCGCAACTCCTTCAACCTGATGCGCCGGTTTGAATACATAACTGATCGCTATGCGGGTTTCAGCATCGAGCACAATATTGGCAGCGGTCTTTTCCGCTATACCAAAATAACGCGCACGCTGAAGCTGCGGCAGTTTTGGGAAGTGAAAGGCGTGGTGGGCGGACTAAGCAATGCCAACAAACAACTGAACTTTGTGGGCGATTATCCCTTTAAATCGCTCGATGGCAAGCTGTATATGGAAGTAGGCACCGGCATTGATAACATCCTGAAATTCTTTCGTGTAGATGCCGTGTGGCGCGTGCTGCCTACGCCCCTGCCTGCCGACCGCACCGACCGCTTCGGTATTTTCTTAGGGTTCCGGGTTAGTTTGTAGAGAAAAACAGTGCCCGCTCATTGTTCTGTTTGCGAGGCATCAATCGACAAACATTCATTGTACTCCATTCTTCTTAGTCGTTGTCTTTAACCAACGTACATAAGAAGCAATGCTTTTTTTCCTTTTAAAACAAACAAAATAGAGAATATAAACAGAATGAAATAACGAGAATAAATAATAAGCACAGGAAATAGCAAATGTAAATATTAATTATTCATACATATATAGTGAAACCTACCGCGTTTATTACATCACTGTAAATAATAAAAAAAAAAACAAACAGGAGAAGGGAGTATCGATCATTTTAATTACTGACTAGGTGAAAATG
>CAZZZH010000217.1:0-7994 GCA_964658445.1 Ilyomonas sp. | reverse complement strand
TCGTCCGGCATATCCAGCACGGCGGTAACCTGGTGGATGGTAACTGGCATGTGAAACAACGTTTATAAATGAAGTAATTGGTTGATGAAACAAATTTATTTAAAAAAAGATTTTCTGAAACAAGGGTTGGAAGGGAAAATTTTGAGGGCAAAAAAGAGAAGCACATGCATTCGAAAAAGCGGGTGCGTCATTCCGCAATTGCCACATCTAACATCGTACATCACACATCTTACATCGAATGGCTTTGTGCGGAATCTGATGATTGTGGTTTGATAGTTTTGGAAAAATGTAGAGTGCTTAATGTTTTTGTAATAGATATAAACGAAGGAGAGCCGTTTCCACATAAAGCCGCCTGCTGGTTTGAATCAACTACAATCCATTGTTAGCGGCAATTGCGGAATGACGCGGCGGCTGAGGCAAACGGATGCACCGCTTCGCTCACGTTTCACCGCACTCACTTCTCTCTTCTTGTTTCTTATAAAGAAGCGGTGCAAGTTTCCGTATCCTCACCGCGCCATTCCTTTTACTTTTGATAAAATTCCACCGCACAACATGAACGAAGAACAGCAACGATTGCAGAACGCTGCCTGGAAACAGTGGGGCTCTTATGTAAGCGACCGCCAGTGGGGCACCGTGCGCGAAGACTACAGCGCCAACGGTGATGCCTGGAACTATACCACGCACGATGGCGCGCGCAGCAGAGCCTACCGCTGGGGCGAGGAAGGCATTGGCGGCATCTGCGACGATAAGCAGTTGCTGTGCTTTGCCGTTTCGCTCTGGAATAAGAAAGACCCTTTTTTAAAAGAAATTCTTTTTGGTTTAAGTAACGGACAAGGCAACCATGGCGAGGACGTAAAGGAAATGTACTATTACCTCGATGCCACACCCACGCACAGCTACATGAAAATGCTGTATAAATACCCGCAGGCGGCGTTTCCCTACCAGTGGCTGGTAGATGAAAACCACAAGCGCAATCGCCTGCAGCCCGAGTTTGAAATCATCGACACCGGTATTTTTGACAACGATGCCTACTTCGATGTGTTTATAGAGTATGCCAAAGCATCTCCCACCGATGTTTTAATAAAAATAACGGTGTACAACAGGGGTAACGAAGAAGCCGCCATCAACCTGCTGCCTACGCTGTGGTTTCGCAACACCTGGAGTTGGGGTTATGATGATGACAAGCCAACCATAACCAGGCGCGATGATAGCAGCCTCAGCATTCATCACAGCACGCTGGGCGATTATAGTTTGTATGCGCAGCACGAAGGCGAAACCCTGTTCTGCGATAACGAAACGAACAACGAGCGGTTGTATCACTGTGCCAACTCATCGGCTTATACTAAAGACGGCATCAATAATTATGTTGTTCAGCAAAACAAAGCCGCCGTGAACAACAGTAAGGGCACCAAAGCTGCCGTTCACTACGAAGTAAACATTGCCGCAAAAGGCAGCGAAACCTTTTGCCTGCGCCTTTGCAAAGGCAGCAATGGCGAGGCTTTTAAAGACTATGAAGCTATTTTTACCAACCGCCTTGCCGAAGCTGATAGCTTTTATAACGAGCTGCAAAAAGAGCTGACCAACGAAGACCAGCGCGCCGTGCAGCGCCAGGCTTTTGCCGGCATGTTGTGGAGCAAACAGTTTTATTATTACGATGTTCCGCAATGGCTGAACGGCGACCCTGCCCAGCCGCCCCCGCCCGCAGAAAGGCTAAAGGGGCGCAACAATGACTGGCTTCACCTGAACAACAACGACATCATTTCGATGCCCGATAAATGGGAGTACCCCTGGTATGCCGCCTGGGACCTGGCTTTTCACTGCGTAACCTTCGCCGTGATAGATGCCACTTTTGCCAAGAAGCAATTGCTGAAGCTAACGCACGAATGGTACATGCAACCGGCCGGCGAGTTTCCCGCCTATGAATGGAGCTTTAGCGATGTGAACCCGCCGGTGCATGCCTGGGCTGCCTTTCGCGTGTATAAGATTGATGAAAAGAACAACGGCGGCAAAGGCGATCTTGACTTTTTACAAACCATCTTTCACAAGCTGCTTATCAACTTTACCTGGTGGGTAAACCGCAAGGATGCGGGTAACAACAACATCTTCCAGGGCGGCTTCCTGGGGCTTGATAACATTGGTGTTTTTGACCGCAGTAAACCTTTGCCTGAAGGTGGTTTGATAGAACAATCGGATGGCACAAGCTGGATGGCAATGTATGCGCTGAACCTGATGCGCATTGCTATTGAGCTGGCGATGTACAATGGCGTATATCAGGATATGGCAACCAAGTTTTTCGAGCATTTTCTCTACATCGCCGAAGCCATGGCCAGCCTGATGGGCAACGACGATACCGGGCTTTGGGATGATAAAGACGAGTTTTTTTACGACGCTTTAAAAATGCCTGATGGCACCACCACAAAGCTGAAAGTGCGCAGTGCTGTAGGCTTGATTCCCTTGTTTGCCGTAGAAGTTATAGAGCACGATATGATGAGCGGCCTGCCTGCTTTTTACGAACGGCTGAACTGGTTTTTAGACAACCGCCCGCACCTTGCCGACCTGGTGTCGCGCTGGCAGGAAGAAGGCGTAACCAAGAAGCACCTGCTGAGCTTGCTGCGTGGTCACCGAATGAAAAAGATATTGCAGCGCATGTTGGATGAGAACGAGTTTCTGAGCCCGCACGGCATTCGCGCGTTGTCTAAATATCATCAGGACCATCCTTACGAAATGAATATAGATGGTGAAATAGCAAGGGTAGATTATACACCCGGTGAAAGCACCACAGACATGTTTGCGGGCAACAGTAACTGGCGGGGTCCTGTGTGGATGCCGCTTAATTTTTTAATAGTCGAAAGCCTGCAGCGCTTTCACCATTATTATGGCGACGACTTTACCGTAGAGTGCCCCACGGGCAGCGGCACTTACCTTACGCTGAACGAGATTGCTGAGTTCTTAACTAACCGCCTCGCCACGTTGTTTACCTTGGATAAAGAGGGCAGGCGCGCCGTGTTTGGAGACTATGATAAGCTGCAAAAGGACGAACACTTTAAGAACTATATTTTGTTTTACGAATACTTTCACGGCGATACGGGAAGAGGAGTTGGCGCATCGCACCAAACCGGCTGGACGGGACTGATAGCAAAGCTTCTGCAACCAAGAAGAAGCTGAGGTATTGGCAATTGGTTATGGTGCATGGTCAATTGAAAAAGATTACTCAATTCGTTTCTTTTCGCGAAGAAATAAAAGGCTGTTTATTGTATGGATTTGGGTAAACAAAAAGGCTCACGAAGAAAATATTTTCATGAACCTTTTTGTTTACTTACCGTTTACAAAAACCTAATCAATCTTTACTTCCTGCGCGGGCTTTTGTGCCTCGGCAGTTTTGGGTAAAGTGATAATTAAAACACCGTTTTCCTGTTTAGCATTGATACTAGTGGTATCTACCTGCTCACTTAGTTGAACTACCCTTTCAAATGATTTAATCGGGTACTCCTGGCTGATAAAATCGGGCAGGTTGTTCTCGTCCGGCGTGCGGGTGCCGCTGATGTGCAGCAAGCCATCGGTAACAGCGACTTTGATGTTCTCTTTGTCGAAGCCGAGTGCATACACATACACTTCAAACGCATTTTCGTTTTCGGCAATGTTCACCGGCACATTGTATTTGGGCCGGCGATAGCCAAAGCCCGCACCGAAACCGCGCCGGCCAAACCTGCCAAAAGGATGATGACCTTGTTTTGTAAAAGCGGGATGGTCGCCCGCCATGTTCCATTTTCCGTACATATACTTGTTGTTTATTAATGACGATTAACGATGGCTTTCTGGCTGATGACCGTTGCCATCAGCACTATCGGGATAAGCATAAGGCGGCGGGTAATTCCAGTAAGGATTGTACCTGTCATAATAGCCACGATGCCAACCCCAGTGCGGCCCGTAGCCGTATTGCATACCGCTGTAGCGCGGGTTTACAAAAGCCGTAAGACTACCAAAAGTGATAGCGGCCGATAAGAAAGCGATGAAGAAATAACCTTTTCTTTTTCTCATGATGATTTTGTTTTAAAAGATGTTGATTTAATCGATGGTAACTACCGTATCAGGTTGGTTGTTTCTTCCATAACCTCTGTTCTGATGACTGTAGAAATTCTGTTTAAAGCGGTTGTATTCTTCATCGCTCATACTGCGGATTTTGTCAGCAAATCTTGGGTTAAACCCTCTGCCTCCAAACCCACGGCGATGCCACGCGCCAAAAGCAATAAGGCGAAAGAGAAAACCGATAAACAGGATAAACAAAAAACCGCGCAGGATAAAGAATGGCAGGAAGAATAACGCTGCACCCGTAAGCGCTCCTATGATGATGGCTCTAAAAATTCTCATTGTATTCGTTTTATATAAAAGAAGACGTGGAAAAATTGATTTTACTTTATCCTTCTTAGGAAAGAGAGCCGGCTATATTTTTCGTTTAACGATGTTTAAGCGCAATGAAAGGAAGTGTTCATTTATAGTCAGGCATCCTGCTTTCTTACTCAATACTAAATAATACACATGATTCCAGAAGGTCCGTTGTTTCACAAACCAAAAGCTTTTTATTAGCCAGGTAAACCCTCTATGCGAGCATTCTGGTAGGTGCTCTTGCATTAACTATTCGCGCTTTGCTGGCAGGTGTTGCCAGTATTGGCGGCACACCGGTTATAGCAGCTAGGGTGATTTTTATATCCTGATTATTTATTAGTAAAGCAAATGAGCAACGACAGAAAATGGGCAAGAACAGCCATCCTTGTTTTGTATATTTTGTCGATGGTTGCTTATCCGTTAGTATTGAGTGAACAGATAAAAGCCAGCATGTTGGTGGCAGCGCTTCTGCTTATACAAGCGGCACTTGCTATTTATGCGCTTGTGCTTCTGTACAATAAAGAATGTATCGAATGGTTTAATAGTATGCCTACAACGAAGGAGTTGTCATAGTCTGCATTACCCGATTTCGTTTACTGGTAGAAGTTATTTTATAATCTTAAGAAGTTAGATCATTTACTTGCAAAGCTGTTGTTCAGCACGCCAAACAAAGTAAGCAAATGCGTAAGCCCGTCTTCCGAATGCAGCGCATCTGTTTGCTCCAGTGTATCTTTTGCCACGGCAGAAGCCCGAGCAAGCATTTCTTTTTCATAAGCAGCAATAGCAGTCTGCACATCGGGAAAGCCTTTATCCATTAGGCATTGGCTTAGTTCCAGCGCATCCAGCATCGCCATATTTACGCCTTCGCCGGCATACGGTGGCATCAGGTGAGCAGCATCGCCAAGCAAGGTGATATTGGGTAAAGACTCCCAGGTCTGATCTAACGGCATACAGTATTGCGGGCGGGGCATTAACGGCAGGTTTGCCTTTTGAAATAATTCGAGCCAGATGCCATCCCAGTCTTTAAATTCTTGTTGAAACCAGCTGACAACTAATTCACGATTCGAGAAATCTATGCCACTGTCGCGCATCCAGTATTCGCCGGTTTTGCAACCGGTATAAAAGGCTAAACTACCATCGCCTTTAGAACTTACAATCAGTGTCTTTTCATCGCTCAGCGCGAATATCTTTCCACCATTTAGCAGTTTATGTATGCAGGGCGCATTCTTTTCAGAATCGTATACAGCTCCTTCTACCGCCGTAATACCGACATAGAAAGGTTTAACAGGCGTTACGTAAAGACGGATTTTAGAATTTCCTCCGTCAGCTCCAATCACAATATCTGCCATAGCAGAACTACCGTTTTTAAATTGAATCTTCCATTGGTTATCTGTCAACTTCATAGAAGCAAACTGGCTGTCCCAAACCACGGTATCGGGCGCTAATGAGTCTAATAAAATGTCTCTTAACGGACCACGATCTATCTCCGGACGAAAATGTGCATCGCCAAAACCGGCTTCGCTTTCAGTCTCTTCATCATCCATAAAAAGAGTAGCGTGTTTATCTACAACGCAAAGCTTGTCTGCGCCAGGACGATAAGCCGCTTTGAATTTCTCCATCAGGTTCGCTTCGCGCAACGCTGCCAAACCCGACTCATGGTGTAAATCCAGCGTAGCACCCTGCACACGAACACTTCTGTTTTCATCGCGTTCATACACGGTTACATCAGCACCTTTTATTTGAAGTAAACGCGCAAGCGTAAGCCCGCCGGGACCGCCACCAATGATGGCTATCTTTTTATTGTTAACTGTGTTCATTGTTTTGATTGTTGTGCGGTTTGTTACTCATTGTTCTTTTCAGCATTATTATCCGGCCGTTGCGGCGGGCGGCACCGGCCGCGCATTTCACTTTTAAATTTACTTCTTTCCTCTTCGCTCATATTCATCCATTTTTCACGCATTTTACCCCATGGGTTTCCAAATCCCGGCTTATCGCCGGGCCTGCGAAAATGAAAGCCGCCAAACAAAATACGGCTTAGTAAAAGCAAGCCGGCAGCCTGCCAGAACGTAATAGTATTGGTATGTAAAAGCGAAGGCAGGACAGCATTCCACAGCCACATCACAAGGGCGCTGAGCAACAGCCACATTAGTGGAAAAAGAAAGACAAAAAGGAAAGGCTTTTTTCTCCCGAATCGTTTATTGTACATACGTTTCTCCTAATAATTTATCAGCTCATCGTACAAAGTCTGCAGCCGCTTGCGCAAATGTTTTACGGCATAACCTTTTCGCGAGATGATGGTTTTTATATTTTCTTTTGTCGCATCGGCAATCTGCTGAAGCGTTTTATCTTCCAGTTCGTTCAGTACAAACACCTGCTTTTGATTGTCTGGCAATTCATCCAAGGCAGTAAACAATTCTTCCCAGAACAAATCTCGGATGTATTGTGTTTCCGGGTCGGATGAATCGGCAAGCAGGATGTCTTTAAAGCCCAGCTCGCCGTCTTCATTTTCGTAAGCATAATCGTCCAGCAACTCCGGTTTCTTTTTGCGATAACTGTCGGTAATTTTATTGCGCGCCACCCGGTGCAGCCAGCCACTCATTTGTTCTATCTCATCAATGTTTACCGCATTGCTAAGCTGGTACCAAACATCCTGCAAAATATCTTCCGCATCTTCATCGGTGTTTACCCTGCCACGAATAAAGCCAAACAGGCGCTTGCCATACTCCTTAATAGTGGCTGCAATATATTCACCTGTTGTTCCCGGCATTCGTGTATGTGTGGCTGTCTCCAATTTAGTAGTAAGACGAATGATGAAGCAAATTACTTTATATCTCTGCTACTATTTTAAAAGTGTGTAAACAGGAAGAAACAAGCACTCAAACGGTGGTTGATAAAGAATCATGCTTTGCAGGTGTTGTATAGTTTTGCATTCCATGGTTTTGTTGGCAATCAAGTTGACTATGCAAAAAATGCCGACTTTTTGAAGACCGGCATCTTTGCATAATGACTATAAAAAAATAAGCTCAACGTATGTAACGCTAATACTTCACCACGATTACCTGGAAAGAACCGGGTATCATGGGCGGTCTTCTTTCGCCGGCGGCGGCTGTGCCGAAGTTGGCCGTTGGCAAATAAATATTGTGGCTTTTTGTATCAACCGCTATCGTTCTGGCACCATGTTTTGTCAGCAAGCTTTTTACCACTTCAAATTTGTCTTTCGACACTTCTTTAATGATAGTTAATGTGCCTTCTCCATTCGATGAATACACGGTTTGCAGTGCCGGGTCGAAGGCAGTTCCATCGCAGCCATCGCCGATCGGCACCTTGGCTACTATGCTACCATTAGTAGCATCTATAACCATCAGCAGCTTGTTATCGCATCCTGCAAACAAGCGTTTTGTTTTGCGGTCTATGCTCAATCCCGATGGTGACTCACCGGGCGCGATTGACCAGCTATGAATAAGTTTCATTGTCTTTATGTCCACCACTTCTATCTCGCTTTTATCTTCGTTATTAACATAAATATTTCCTTTGCCATCGCTAACGGCGGTTTCCGGTTTTCCTTTCACATCAATGGTTGCCACTACTTTATCTGTCTGCGGATCGATTAC
>CAZZZH010000216.1:0-8028 GCA_964658445.1 Ilyomonas sp. | reverse complement strand
CTATTGCCACCATCGTTTCTACCAAAGTGCTGACTCCTTTTCAGGCGGTACTCTGGGCAGCCTTTTGGAACTTCGTGGCCTTCTTTATTTTTAAAGAACACAAGGTAGCAAACACGGTTGCCAAAACCATTTACCCGGAATATGTAGATCTCGTGGTTATCCTGTCTGGTCTCATCGCCGCCATCTGTTGGAATTTATTTACCTGGTGGTTTGGTATCCCTTCCAGTTCTTCTCATACGCTCATCGGCGGTTTCATTGGCGCAGCCGTTGCCAAGGTAGGTTCGTTCAGCGTAGTGGTAATGGCAAACCTTACTAAGACGGTGCTGTTCATTTTCCTTTCACCCCTTATCGGTATGATACTCGCTTTCATCATCACGCTAATTATTGTCTGGATAAGCCGCAAATCGCGCCCTTACAAAACCGAGCGATGGTTTAAGCGCCTGCAGTTGGTATCTTCTGCCGCTTTCAGTTTGGGGCATGGCGGCAACGATGCACAGAAAGTGATGGGCTTAATTACGGTTGCGATGTCGTATTATTACACCAATGGTCATGTGCCGGATGATGTAGTAAACCACATGCCTTTTTGGGTACCGCTTGCCTGCTACACGGCTATTGGTTTAGGCACCATGAGTGGTGGCTGGCGCATTGTAAAAACCATGGGAACCCGCATTACCAAAGTAACGCCGCTTGAAGGTGTAGCTGCCGAAACCGCCGCTGCCAGCACGTTAATTCTCACCGAAGGCTTGGGCATCCCGGTTAGTACCACGCATACCATTACAGGCGCAATCATTGGCGTAGGCGCTACCAAACGTTTAAGTGCTGTGCGCTGGGGTGTAACTATTAATTTAATCTGGGCCTGGGTGCTTACCATTCCGGTGAGCGCTTTATTAGCAGCAGGCATTTATTACCTGCTTCATTTTTTCATATAAGTTATAGAATCTAGACCGCAGACTTCATGCAGGATGTTTGGATGTAAATACAAAACATCCGTTAGGGACCAGAAGACAGGAACTCCGATTAAGCATCGTTGCAATCGAAGATTTGTTCTTTTTCTTTTTAAGTAAAGAGAAAAAAAATCACTCTTGTATGTTTTTTCATGAATTGAACAAAGAAGTGAGTGCTAAGTTTCTAAAAGAGCAATTAAGCAAAAGGTTACAGACTCACGATAAGCCTGAAACCTTTTAGCAAGTATCTTGACAGCCTTTTTCTATACTTCGTCACACCTTCATCGTATCCAACTCTTTCTGCAACCGGAACATTTCATCCCGCAACCGGGCAGCTTCAATAAAGTCGAGGTCGCGCGAAGCCTTCTCCATCTGCTTCTTCGTTTGCTGCACGGCTTTTTCCATCTGCGGAATGGTTTTATACAACGACTGTTCTTCTGCAGCGCTGGAGTTTTTCACAATGTCCTCGTCACCTTGTATAGCGTACGATTTTTTATTGTCGAAGCCTTTAATGTCAAGCACTGATGTTTGCTTCATCACTTGTTCAATACTCTTCTTGATGGTACGCGGTGTAATGTTGTGTTCTGTATTAAAGATAATTTGTTTCTCTCGTCGGCGCGTTGTTTCATCGATTGTGCGCTGCATGCTTTCGGTCATTTTATCGGCATAAAAAATAACAAGGCCATCTACATTTCTTGCCGCGCGCCCCGCTGTTTGGGTTAATGATCTTTCATTACGAAGAAAGCCTTCTTTATCGGCATCTAAAATAGCAACCAAAGATACTTCCGGCAGGTCCAATCCTTCACGCAACAAGTTTACGCCAACCAGCACATCTATATCGCCCAACCTAAGCTGGCGAAGGATTTCAACACGTTCCAGTGTATCCACATCGCTATGAATATACTTCGATTTGATATTGATTTTACCTAAGTATTTATCCATCTCTTCTGCCATGCGCTTGGTCAGTGTGGTTACCAAAACGCGGTCACCTTTTATTACGCGTTTATCAATTTCGTCCAGCAAATCATCAATCTGGTTTACGCTCGGGCGCACTTCAATCGGCGGGTCAAGCAAACCGGTTGGGCGCACCACTTGCTCTACTACTACACCGCCGGTTTTTTCCAACTCATACTCGCCCGGCGTAGCGCTTACAAAGATGGTTTGATTCGTCATATTCTCAAATTCCGGGAAGTTAAGCGGACGGTTGTCCAGCGCACTCGGCAGGCGAAAACCATAATCTACCAGCACCATTTTACGGCTTCTGTCGCCGCCATACATGCCTGCAATCTGGGGCACCGTTTGATGGCTTTCATCGAGGATACACAGGAAGTCTTTGGGGAAATAATCGAGCAGACAGAACGGACGTGCACCTGCGGGTCGCCGGTCAAAAAAGCGGGAATAATTTTCAATGCCATTGCAAAAGCCAAGCTCGCGGATCATCTCTAAATCATACTCTACGCGTTCTTTAATCCGCTGTGCTTCTATTAGCTTGCCAACGTTTTTAAAATACTGCGTTTGCGCCATCATCTCGTCCTGTATCTCGTACATAATCGATTGCATCTGGTCTTTCGGTGCGAGGTAAAGATTGGCAGGAAAAATAGCAATGTTATCAAGTGTATTAATGCGCTTGGTAGTGGCGGTTTCTATCGTTTCAATTTCTTCTATTTCATCGCCAAAAAACGTGATGCGGCAACTGTTATCGGCATATGGAAGATTGATATCAATCGTATCGCCTTTTACCCTGAATGTACCACGTCCAAAATCGCCTTGCGTGCGGTTATATAACGCATTGACCAACGAATGCAAAAAGCCTTGCCGAGAGATGACCTGACCTTTTTGGATACGGATTACACCATTCTCAAATTCCGTCGGGTTACCCATACCATAGATGCAGCTTACACTGGCAACCACGATAATGTCGCGTCTGCCTGTAAGCAGTTGCGACGTGGCTTGCAACCGAAGCTTATCCAGCTCTTCGTTGATGTTTAAATCTTTTTCTATGTACGTATCGCTAACCGGTATATAAGCCTCAGGCTGATAGTAATCATAATAGCTTACAAAATATCCAACGGCATTATCGGGAAAGAACTGGCGAAACTCACCATACAACTGCGCTACCAATGTCTTGTTGTGTGTCAATACCAACGTGGGTCGCTGTACATTTTGAATCACGTTTGCCATGGTAAAAGTCTTACCACTGCCCGTTACGCCCAGCAGCGTTTGATACCGCTCACCATTCAAAATACCTTCGGTTAATTGTTGTATAGCCAGTGGTTGGTCGCCTGCCGGCTGATAAGGAGATTGTAACTGGAACTGCATAGTTGCAATATAGCAAAAAGGGCTTTAAGCGAATGTTATTATTAGCAAGAAAACAGTCTTTTTACAGATAGTTTAAGAAGCTTTGAAGCGAATAAATCCCTACTAGATTTTTTCGCTTTCTTCCTTCAAGATTTTCATATAAGTAAGCCCTTTTTCCCTGGCAAAAAGGATATTGTGTTGCGGTATTTCTTCAGCCGATTCTGCATAATGTTTCAACGCTTTTTCAACGCTTTCTTCGCGCAGCAATTGCAACATCGGGTAAGGCGAACGATTGGTGTAGTTAGCCGCGTCATTTGCCGGCGCGCCACTAAACCGGTAATTGGGATGAAAGCTGGCTAACTGGTAAACACCTTCATAAAGCTGCTTTTTCAGCAGTTTATTTGACAACGAAAGAAAGTCGAGGAAGTGTTGAAAGGATTGAAGATGATGTAAGAAAATAATAAAGGTAGTTTCAACAGCAGTCTCTTTATCAAGTCGTTCGCATTCACTGATTAAGGTTAGTAAACAAGTTGCATTGTCTTTGCTTTCTTCTACCTGATAATGAATAGAATCACGTTGCACTTCACGCGCAGCAAACGGGCAAAAGTTGCAACCAATTACAACATTATCGATCCATTTTTTAGTAATAATAATTACCTGTTCCTTTTCCATAGACTGTCATTCAATCAAACACTTACAAAGTGTTTTTATAACTCACTAAAATCTCACGAAGACAAATTGTTTGAATCTTTATCAGGAACATGCAATGACAGATTGCAAGCTTTGTTCAAGCCTTTTATAAAATGCGCAGCCAATAAAGGAGATTCTAACTCTACATTCTGATGCACAAAAAAATACAGCTTTTGCAAGCCTTCTTTCTGCCATTTTTTTATACGTTCTATCCAGTCATCCAAACGTTCTGCATCGGTTGGATGATTAGCGCCAACATAACGAACAAAAGCAACCGGGCTTGTCAACCGCATGTGAAGCATGTCGCGCCTTCCGGCAGTATCAACAATAATGTTGGCTGTGCCCGTTTCTTCCAGCAATTTGCAATACTCATCCATCACCTTTTTGTCTGAAAACCATTCTTCATTCCGCACTTCTACACCTAATGGAATGCCTTTTGGAAAATCTTTTAAAACCGTCTGCAAACGGCTAAAATCTTTGGGCTTAAAATTATCTTTCAATTGTAAAAACGCCATCCCCAGCTTATCTTCAAAATTGGCGATTGCATTACAAAAATCTTCAACAGGTTGCTTTACATCAATCAGCCTTTTATAATGACTAATACTATTGGTAAGCTTTGGAAAAAACTTAAATCCTTCAGGCGTTTTATTCTTCCAGGTTTCCACTTGTTTCCAATCCGGCATGTTGTAAAAAGTTGCATTGAGCTCTATCGAATTAAACTGCGTGGAATAGTAAGCCAGCTCGTCTTTTGTGCCACGCGGATAGAAACCTTTCAGGTCGCCGCGATTCCATTTGGCACAACCAACATAGGCTTCCAATGGCTTGTCTTTTTTATGAGCTTCTAATATTTTTTTTGTTTGCGGCGCATCCTTTGGCAATGAAAAATCGATGTCGCCTGGATTGTTTACTTTTCCAAAGTTCATAGCCCGTATTTGTTTTGGCAAGGTAAAAGTTTATACAATGCAGGCTGGTTCAAAATATTTTTTCCACAAAAAAACAGTTTCAACAAACGAAGATCTTTGCAACGCAAAACAGTTAAGCAATGAAAATTAATTTCCTGATTTGGCTGCCGGTTTTACTATTTGGCTTTAGCGCTGCCGCGCAACGAACCGATAAAAAATTACAGCGGGAAGTACAACAACTGGTTCAAGATTTTCATGGTAATATTGGTGTATACGCGCATGATTTAAATAAAAATAAAAGCATTGCTATTAATGCCGATAGTATCTTCCCGACAGCCAGCATGATCAAGATTCCGATACTGATTGGAGTGATGGATAAACTAAACAAAGGCGACCTGCAATACCACCAGGTACTTACTTACCGCGATTCGTTGTTGTACGCCGGCATTGATATTTTGGGTTCATTCAAAGACACTGAAAAAATTGAACTTAGTAAAGTGATGATGTTGATGCTCACCATGAGTGATAACACCGCGAGTCTGTGGCTGCAAAGCCTTGCTGGTGGCGGGTTGCGCATCAACCAGATACTGGATAGTATGGGTTTGAAAACTACCCGTGTAAATAGCCGGACGCAAGGCAGAGAAGCCAACCGCAATCAATTTGGCTGGGGACAAACGTCGCCGCGCGAGATGGCAACGCTGATGGAAATGATCGTAAAAAAGCAAATTATCAATGATAGTATGAGTGAAAGAATGCTTCGTTTGCTAGGCAGAAATTATTGGGATGAAGAAGGCATTTCGCAAATTCCTTCCGATGTGTTTGTGGCAGATAAACATGGCTCAGTTGATGAAAGCAGGAGTGAGGTGATGTTTGTAAATGGCAGAGGGCGACGCTATATTTTTTGTATCTGTACCAACAACAATAAAGACCAAAGCTGGGAGCCAACTAACGAAGCGTGGATGCTAACAAGAAAATTATCAAAATTCTTATGGAACCGGTTTTAATCAATAAAAAAGCCACTCTTGTAAGCGGCTTTTTTAGATAGAATTTTGTACAATTTTTGAATGGCAGCCTTACTGATGTTTTACGGGAATTATTTGTTGAGAAACTTAATTACTGCCATTGCATCTTCCGCTTCAAACTCTTTCAAGGCACTTTGATAAGTATCATGCAGTGCTGTTGCCATGGGCGTTTCGATGCCTACACCTTTTGCCAGGCGCAAATCTTTCGCATAGTTTTTTATCGTAAAAGCAGGCTTAAAATCGCCGGACAGAATGAGTGGCGTTTTGGCTTTGGTAGTGGCGTTTCCTACGCCGCCTTCGTTCACAATGGCTAGCATGTCTTTAGTATCAATTCCGTGCTTTTGAGCAAACAAAACAGTCTCTGCCAAACCTTGCATATTGAAACCAACCAATAAATTGATAGCCAGTTTCGCTACACTTCCTGAGCCATAATCACCCAGATGCATCACCAGCTTTCCCAAACAATCCAATACTGGTTTTGCTTTGTCAAACACTTCTTTTGGTCCTCCGGCAAGGATAATCAAAGCCGCGTCCTCAGCGGGTTTCACACTGCCGGAAACCGGCGCTTCAAGATATTCAATGTCGTGTTCATTGCATTGCGCAGCGAGGTACTTTGATGTTTCTGGTGAAATAGTGCTGGTGTTAATGGCAAGCTTGCCTTTGCTGTTTGCATTTGTTAGCAAACCTTCTTTGCCCAGGTAAATTTCTTTCACCGCGTCATCGTCTGTCAGCATGGTGAATACAATCTCACACGTATCAAATAGTTCAGCAGCACTGGCTGCAGAAGATGCGCCGGCATCAGTCAGTGGCTTTTCTTTGTCTTTAGTACGGTTAAATACAGTGAGCGCATATCCTGCTTTTAATAAATTCTGGCACATGGGTATGCCCATGTTTCCCAAGCCAATCCAGCCGATTGATGATTGATGCATGTCGATAATTTTTGAAGAACAAGAATGAAAAATACATTTTGATGGATCGATTCAAAAATCAAGCTGAATCATCAAAAAGAAGAAAGATTACTTTATCAATCCGGCAATCAGGTTAATGGTAAGTGCCACCACAAATGTGTTTAACGCAAAAGAAATTAAACCGTGCCAGAGTACAGACCGGCGAATGAGGCGCGAGCTGATTTCAACATCTGACACCTGGAAGGTGCAACCGATAACAAAGGCAAAGTAAGCAAAGTCAATATAGTCAGGGCTTTCGTCTCCGCCCGGAAACTCAAGACCTTGGGCATCTTTTGAATTGTCGTCGGGCGCATCGTCGTAATACATGTGTGCGTAGTGAAAAGCATACAGCGTATGCACCATCAGCCACGACAATAAAATGCCCGTGATTGATACAAATACAAACAAGCTATGTTCGGTATTATCGGTTGCTTTAGAAATCATCAGCAACAACACAATCAGAATGCTGGCAATAGACGAAATCAAAACCATGAAGAACACAAACACTTTACTGCCGTCGTCTTTCTTGGCAAACCGCCTGATCTCTTCCACAGGTTGTGTGAACAAAACAATCCAGCCCGTAATGAGGTAGGTAAAACCAAATGCCAGCCACAACGACATAATCTCGATGAGCGAACTGGTGCCGTTCGGTATAAAAAAGAACGTAACACCTGCCAGCACTAATCCCAATAAAACGCGGTGCACCGGGTGCAGGCGCAGGAAAATATTATTGTTCTGCGGTTTCTGATTTGCCAAAGCCATAAAAAAATTGATTAGATATTTTTCGGTGTAAAGATAGAAGAGCGCAAGCCAGCGCCGGAAAAAATACGGGGTACGCTACGTTAAAAACAGCCTTGTTTTCACTTTAAATGTATTTCATTTTTGTAGTGCCGATGTGGGGCACCGCCCGCCGGCTGGACCACACATTGAAAGTAGACAAATCATTATTAATATAGAAAACGTATCCTTCTTATCTTATTATCCTTGGTCTTAATATCTCTGCAACCCGCCGTTTACCGGAAACTATCGTTTAAAATGGCAAGAGGCTCCGGCGAGTGTCGGAGCCTGTCGGGTAAAGCGGCGATATACTCCAACAATTGTCGGATGCTATGGAGCAACTTAGCAAGGTACTCAGACAATTGTCGGAAGCCATCAGGCAACTTAGCGAGGTACTCCGGCAATTGTATACCTATGTCGGGAAACTTGGCGATAGCTTCCGGCAATT
>CAZZZH010000215.1:0-8118 GCA_964658445.1 Ilyomonas sp. | reverse complement strand
CTTGTAAGGTAGAGAGCGAGACTATCTGAAGAGATCGTCTTCGTTCTTGCGGTAATAAATTTTATCTTCCATAAACTCCTGCGTGGCTAAGATGGCTGCATTTGGCATCTTTTCGTAAGCACGCGAAATTTCGATCTGCTCTTTGTTTTCATGCACTTCTTCGAGGCTGTCGGTGTGCGTGGCAAACTCTTCAAGTTTGCTATGCAGTTCATCTTTCACCGTGATGTTTATCTGGTTGGCTCTCTTGGCTATCACCGCGATAGATTCGTACAGATTGCCTGTCTTTGCCTTTATATCGATAAGGCTTTTTGTTTCTACTACACTGGCTACGTTATTGCCCAGTTGTCGCCTTAGCTTGCTCATCTTGTAATGTTTTTATGTGATTGTTTGAAAGCGTTTTGAATTCTTCTATTTGGGGGCGCAAGGTACTCTGTGGAAAGCGATCTTCAAAATCTGATATTTCGGTCAACACTTTGTCGAAGCGTTCAGGTTGCTTTTCGGCAACGCTTAGCTCTGCATATTTATAGTAAGACCGTACCACTTCCAGCTTGTACGAATCGCTTTTGTAAGAATCGGGGTAGTCGTCCATCAGCGTGCTGAAAGCTACGGCAGCCGATTTGTAATAACTGAGATCGAAATAGAGCTTAGCGGCTTTAAAGTCTTTGAGTTCCTGCTTCTCGCGCAGTTGCGAGATGAGGCTGTCGGCACCTTTGTTCCTTTCGCTTTCGGGATGCGTGTTGATGAATGCCTGCATCAGCGCAATAGTTTTAGATGTGTTGGTTTGATCTAAATCTACTTTCGGCGATTGCTTATAAAAGCAGTAAGCACGCATGTACTCGCACTCTTCTGTGCGCTGCCCATTGGGGAAATTTTCAGTGTAAGTTTTAAACAAATTTTCAGCGTTCAGATAGTCTTTCTGGTTGTAGGCGCAGTATGCATATTTGTAATACATATCCTCAAAACGCGCGGTTCCCTTTACATACGGAAATAAGCTTTCAAACAACTGTGAAGCCTTGTCCCACTTCTTTTGAGAATAATACTGCTCTGCCATTTTGTATTTATACTCATTGTCTTTACTCTTCAGCACCTTACCAAACTGCGAGGCGCAGGAGGAGAAAATCAAAAGAGTGAGCAAAGCGAAAACGGTCCATTTCATAAAGTGGGCAAAATTAGTTTTTGCAGGGCAATAATAGAAAGCTATGCGCCGCTTTCACGTCTTGTTAAGGTTAATTAAAACCTAAAGAATCAACGGCACATTCTATGCTTTATCATTTTGAATATTAAACGATTGTTTACCATTTGTATCTCTGTTGCTGATGGTTATTCATCTATTTTTGTTACCCAAAAATTTTATTGGAATGAAGAAAGTATTTTTATTGATTGTAATTGCCGCAAGTCTTATCAGCACTGCATTTGCGCAAAGCGATGCAAAGTCTATCCTCGACAACGTAAGTAACAAACTAAAAAGCTACAAAGGCATTTCGGCCAATTTCACTTATACCACAAAAGATAAAAAGAATGCAGCTCACGGCACCAAAAGCGGGCAGATTTTAGTAAAGGGTCAGAAGTATTATTTAAAGCAGGGTGGTACCGAAATTTTTAGCGATGGCAGCAAGAACTGGAATTATAACAGTGCCGATAAAGAAGTAACGGTAACGGATGCTTCAGATAACAGCCAGGGATTTACGCCTGCCAAATTTCTAAGCAATTTTTACGATAAAGATTTTACGTACAGTCTCGTTTCTTCTGCCGGCAGCACTTATCAAATAGCGCTGATGCCGGTGGATAAAAGAAAGAATTATAAACAAGTAACGGTGTTTGTAGATAAAGCAAAAGATCTTGTAACCAAAGCGCAGGTATTGGATAAAGCCGACAATACAATTGAGTTTGCATTAACCAATGTAAACACAAATGCTACCATCGCCGACAGCAAGTTTGTGTATGACGAGAAAGCGCATCCAGGTGTGGAAGTTATAAGTCAATAAGTTTGTTTTCCTAACTTAAAAAAAATGCCTTGCTGCTGCAAGGCATTTTTTATTGGGCAACATTATAACTGCCATCGTGCAGGTTCTATCATTGTTATAGCTTGTCCGCTATTATCTTCCAACCCTCAACTCCCTATCTTTGCGCTCCCAAAAAAGAGTACATCATGTTCAGAACACATACCTGTGGTGAGTTAACCATAAACAACGTTGGCAGTGAAGTAACATTAGCTGGCTGGGTACAAACAGTGCGCAAGTTTGGCGCTATTACTTTTATTGATTTACGCGACCGTTATGGCATTACACAGTTGTTATTTGGCGAAGAGCTGAATGCTACTCTTGATGCGAATCCGTTAGGAAGAGAGTTTGTGTTACAGGTAAAAGGAACGGTGCGTGAACGCAGTAATAAGAACAAAAACATCGCAACAGGGGAGATTGAAATACAGGTTTCTTCCTTTGTCATTTTAAATAAATCTGCAGTTCCTCCCTTTACCATACAAGACGATACTGATGGCGGCGATGACTTGCGCATGAAGTATCGCTACCTAGACCTGCGCCGCAATGCGGTAAAGAAAAACATAGAGCTCCGCTACGCAGTGAACCGCGCAACTCGCAACTATCTGCACGGCCAAGGCTTTATGGATATTGAAACACCTTTTTTAATTAAATCAACGCCGGAAGGTGCAAGAGACTTTGTTGTTCCGTCGCGCATGAACCAAGGACAGTTTTATGCCTTGCCGCAAAGCCCGCAAACCTTTAAGCAGTTGCTGATGGTAAGCGGCTATGACCGTTACTACCAAATCGTAAAATGCTTTCGCGATGAGGATTTGCGGGCTGACCGTCAACCAGAGTTTACACAAATCGATTGCGAGATGAGCTTCGTTGAGCAGGAAGATATTTTAAACATGTTTGAAGGTTTGATCAAAGCCATTTTTAAAGATGTAAAAGGCATTGATTATACAGAACAAGTAGAACGGATGACGTGGGAAGATGCCATGTGGAATTACGGCAACGACAAGCCGGATATCCGTTTCGGAATGAAGATATCGAATCTTAAAAAGCCGTCTTCGGTTTATGTATCGAAATACGACAACGCCGCTCTAATAAATGGTGCAGATTTTAAAGTGTTTGATGAAGCAGAAACGGTACTTGCCATTGCCGTACCGGGCTGCAGCGAGTACAGCCGCAAGCAAACAGACGAACTGATTGAATGGGTAAAGCGACCTCAGATCGGGATGAAAGGCTTAGCGTTCATCAAAGTGAACAATGATGGTTCTTACAAAAGTTCTTTTGATAAATTTTATACCGAAGCGAGACTGAAAGAGATTGCTGATAGTTGCGAAGCCAAAGGGGGCGATTTAGTGCTGGTGCTTGCGGGCGCTGAAGAACGCACCCGCAAAGCAATGAGCGAGCTAAGGCTGGAGATGGGCAAACGTTTGGGCTTGCGCAAAGCCGATGAGTTCAGATTGCTTTGGGTGCTGGACTTTCCTTTATTCGAATATGCAGAAGAAGAGAACCGTTGGGTTGCCCGACATCATCCTTTTACCTCTCCAAAGCCTTCAGATATAGAGGTGATGATTGCTAACGACCCTGAAATTTCTAATGCAGAAAAGTACCTTGAACATCCTTATGCCAACATTAAAGCCAATGCGTATGACATGGTGCTGAATGGTAATGAAATTGGTGGTGGCTCTATCCGCATTTACCAACGGGAACTGCAGGAAAAGATGTTTGCAGCGTTAGGAATGACTAAGGAAGAAGCCCTGCACAAATTTGGCTTTTTGCTTGGCGCTTTTGAATATGGCGCGCCACCGCACGGTGGTCTCGCGTTCGGTTTCGACAGGTTGTGTGCCCTACTGGGCGGCAGCGAAAGTATCCGCGATTTTATAGCTTTTCCAAAGAATAATAGCGGCAGAGATATGATGCTGGATGCGCCTTCTACTATAGATGACAAACAGTTGGTGGAGTTGGGGATAAAGATTAAAGAATAAGAATACAAAGGAAATTGCATGTTACCCATCGCAACCACGTTCATAAAAGTAAAGAAGGGGTTGTTGATCTTTACTTATCTAGTAACAGGATTGGCTTCTATTGTGCTGGTTCTAATTGATAATAATGACCCTAACAAATCGAATAGCAGAAATGTGGTGTTTGCCATAATTGCTAACTTGTTTTTCTTCGTTTATTGGTTTATTGTGAGTAAAATTGAAATTCAATTGTATGCAAATAGTATTGTGTATAAAAATGCTTTTACAACAAAAGAAGTGTATTGGAATGAGATAATAGAAAGCCGTATTTCTTATGAATTCACCGGGCATGGCAGACATTCCAAATGGTTCTTTATATCACCCAAAAAAACCATAGAATTCGATAATTATTATTTTACAAAAAAAGACAAACGTCTATTAGCTGAAGTTGTGATTGCAAATTGTACAAAGGCAAAAATTTCCAACAATATTATAGCAATGGCAAATGATAAAACAGCCTTTAATTCTTTATAATGAAAGTCTTTTTAATTCTTTTACTTTTTGCTGATAATAAAAACGGCAATTCAATTAAAACTTTGAAAAATCATTTATCCAATATCCCTTCTCAAGATTTATCTTTTCTATTAGAACGGGTTAATGAAGCTTTGTGAAGCTTCTTACAATAACCTGATGATGCAACCGAACATAACGCGCTTCTTCTGCACCGGACTGCTGCTATGGGTACTGTGTTTTGCCGCACAGGCACAATCTTCATTCACCCTCAGCGGCACTGTTAAAAGCAAACGTAGCGGTGAGAGCATCATCGGGGCATCGGTGCGCATTGTCAATAAGAATAAAGGCACTACCTCGAATGAATATGGCTTTTACTCCATCACATTGCCCGCGGGCAACTATCAAATAGAAATAAGCGGGGTGGGTATGCAGACAGACACGATGGCTGTTGCACTGAACAAAGACGTAAGGCTGCCCGTATTTTTAACCGATGACAACAACAGCCTGGCAGGTGTGGTGGTAACCTCAACAGCGAAAGGGCGCAGCGTGAGTGGCACACAAACCGGCATTGAGAATTTAAGCACCAAAGACATTAAGAACATCCCCGTTCTGTTTGGCGAAAAGGATGTGTTGAAAACGATACAGCTCCTGCCCGGAATAAAGAGCGCAGGCGATGGAAATGCCGGCTTCTACGTGCGGGGTGGGTCGAGCGACCAGAACCAGATTTTATTAGACGAAGCCAATGTGTACAACGCCTCGCACCTGCTTGGCTTTTTCTCCACCTTTAACTCAGACGCCATTAAAGACATAACGGTGTATAAGGGTGGCATGCCTGCCCAATACGGTGGACGATTGTCCTCTGTAGTAGATATAAAAATGAACGACGGAAACAACCAGGACTATGCAGTAAGCGGCGGTGTAGGGTTGATTTCGGCAAAGCTAAACGTGGAAGGGCCGATACAGGAAGGCAAATCGTCTTTCTTAATTACGGGAAGAAGAACCTACGCCGACCTGTTTCTGAAACTGGCACCCGATACAAGTTTGAACCAAAGCCGCATTTATTTCTACGACCTGAATGCAAAGATGAACTATGAGCTGGGGCCAAGAGACAAGCTTTACCTGAGCGGTTACTTCGGCAAAGATCTGCTGGGCTTTAGCGACCAGTTTGGCATACAGTGGGGAAACGCCACCGGCACGCTGCGATGGAACCATATCTTCAGCCCTAAACTGTTTTCCAACACCTCTCTTATTTACAGCAATTACGATTATACCATCCACATTAAAAGCGGGTCGAACGACTTTACTATTTTTTCCGAAATCAGGGACTGGAATGTAAAACAAGACTACCAGTTGAATGCCGGCGCAAAGAACAACATCCGCTTTGGGTGGAGTTCTATTTACCACCGCGTGCGTCCCGGCGAGATCACCGCATCGGAAACATCGAGCCTGAACAATGAAGTGCAGCCCAAGCGCTACTCGATGGAGAACGCCGTGTATGCCAGCAATACCTGGAAGGTAAGCGATAAAGTAAGCGTAACCTATGGCACCCGCTTTACGGCGTTTAGCGTGCTCGGCAAGGGAGATTTTTACAACATAGACAGTAAAGGCAACATCATAGACACCATGCACTACAATGCGGGGCAAATTGTAAAGACCTACTGGAACCTGGAGCCGCGCCTAGCCGCTGCCTACCAGTTCAACAATAGTACCTCTATCAAAGCCTCGTATGTGAGGAATGTACAGAACATGCATCTCATCAGCAACAGCACCAGCAGCACGCCTACCGATAAATGGATCAGCAGCAGCAACCTGATTAAGCCTGAAATAGCTGACCAGGTATCGCTCGGCTACTATAAAAATTTGCCCGGCAACCAATATGAACTCACCGTAGAAACCTATTACAAAGCCCTGCAAAACCAGATTGATTACAGAGACGATGCCGACGTGTTCAGCGACCAGCCGAGCGAAACCGAACTGCTCTATGGCAAGGGCAGAGCCTATGGCATAGAATGGATGCTGCGTAAAAAAACCGGCCGGCTGACGGGGTGGATCAGCTATACGCTGTCGAAGACAGAACGGAAGATAGACAGCATTAACAACAACCAATGGTACAATGCCCGGCAGGACAGAACGCACGACATTGCCATTGTGGGCATGTATCAACTGAATAAGAAGTGGACGCTGTCGGCTAACTGGATTTATTATACGGGTGATGCCGTTACCTTCCCCAACGGGAAGTATGTAGTGGGCGGGCAAACCATTTACTACTACACCAATCGCAACGGCTATCGCATGCCGGCTTATCACCGGCTGGACCTGGGCGCCACCCTGCAGCTAAAGCAGCGAAAGAAGTGGAGCAGTGAGCTTGCCTTTAGCCTGTATAATGCCTACGGGCGGCAGAATGCCTACACCATCACGTTCCGGAACAATAAAGACGACCCTAACAAGACGGAAGCCGTGCGTACGTCGCTGTTCCGGTGGGTTCCGTCGGTGTCTTATAACTTTCATTTTTGAAACATCTTTCTATGTACGATGTGAGATGTACGATGTATGATGTGGGATATAATTGTGGAATGATGCGAAACGGTTGGCAATTGTTTCGTTGTTCAACTAGCAGATTCCGCACAAAGCCCTCGCGAGAGTGATGGGTGATAAACAATGTTGAGGGCAATTGCGGAATGACGCGGAAGAGGTTTTGGTATGGACAAACAACTCTATTTTTTTAGCATGAAGAAATACAAAATACAGGATTTGGGAACGGGCTGCATCGCGCAGATTGAGCGTTTGTTGCGTCGCACACTTGTACGTTCGGAAGTGAATTGGGCAAAGTGGCGGGGCGGCTTTTATTTTACCCTTATTCTTCTGTTGTTATGCATTTCTTCGTGCACGAAAGTCATTAGCCTAAAGCTGAATGAAGGGGATAAAAAGATAGTGATTGAAGGAAATGTGAGCAACAACGACACCATTTTACCGGAGGTAAAGATCTCTACTACCAAAGCCTTTGAAGACGATAATAGTTTTGTGGGCATAAGCGGCGCTACGGTAACGATACAGGAAATGACCGGCAGGACCTATACACTTACGGAAGACTCTGCCGGTATCTACCATAGCCACGACTTTCGCGGCATTCCCGGCTTTAGCTACCGCCTTAGCGTAGCGCTGAACGGCAATACTTATACTGCCTCTTCTACCCTGCCTGCGCAGACCGTAACGCTGGATAGTTTGTGGGTACAGAACCTTGCGTTTGGCGGCAGCAGCAACCTGACCATTTACCCCGAATATACCGACCCGCCCGGGCTGGGCAACAGCTACCGGCTGATAGAATATAAGAACGGCGTGCAGGTAAACCAGGTGTTTGAAGAGAATGATGAACTAAGCGACGGGCTGACCATAACGCGCCCGCTGATAAACCCCGACGGAGACCTGCAACCGGGCGATACCGTGCGCGTAACGCTGCAGTGCATAGACCCTGCTATGTATACCTACTGGTTTAGCGCCGAGCAAAGCGCCACCGGCGAAAACCAAAGCGCCACACCGGTGAACCCGGTAACTAATATAACCGGAGGAGCGTTGGGTTTTTTCAGCGCTCACAGCGAATCGAGCCGGGTGATTGTGGTGAAGTGAGGGACGGTTGGATATAGTAGGTATTTTGTAGT
>CAZZZH010000214.1:0-8131 GCA_964658445.1 Ilyomonas sp. | reverse complement strand
AAAAGAAACAGTTGGTTCTAACAGTTATACCTCGTCCCGGATGACTACGCAGGGAAAGAAAGAATTTACCTATGGAAAAATAGAAGCCCGCATTAAGATACCTGTTGGAATGGGCTTGTGGCCTGCGTTCTGGATGCTTGGCTCTAACATAAGCACTGTTAACTGGCCGGCTTGCGGCGAAACAGATATTATGGAGCACATTAATGCTGACAGTATTATTTATGGCACTATTCATTGGGACAATAATGGTCATGTGCAGGATGGTGGCAATGTGGCTTCATCGCCTTCAGCGTATCATATTTATAGTGTGGAGTGGGATGCCAATTCTATCAACTGGTTTGTAGATGGCGCCGGGTATCACACCTCAAATATCAATGCCAACAGCACTGAAGAGTTTCATTCTTCCTTCTTCATATTACTTAACCTTGCTGTTGGCGGCAATTGGCCGGGACAAACGATTGATGACAGCCTGATGCCCGCAAAGATGTATGTAGATTATGTAAGAGTCTATCAGAAAAAATAGCTGTTTTTTGTTTACTCGCCTCTTCTCATAAATGCACTTGTGGTCACTTCATTCAGGCTGTATTCGGGACAGGCGCCTTTTTGCGTTGTAATAAATGCGCCTAGTTTATTGGCAAAGTCAAGAATGTGCTCATAGGGTATGTGATCATGCAACTGAAAGATGACACCTGCTAAAAAAGAATCGCCGCTGCCAACCGTATCTGCTACGGCTACACGATAGCCTTCATGACTGTACAATGTATGACCGACTTTCAGCAAAGCGCCCTCTGCACCTTTGGTTACCACCATAATGTAAATGTTGAACTTCTCCTGTAAAAACGTAATTGCATCTTCCTCGCTGGTGTATGCCGTAAACCAATCGGCAATCAGCTTCAGCTCCGCTTCATTCAGTTTTACAATGTCTGCTTTAGCAAGCATTGTCTCGATAAGTTCGCGGCTGTAATGCGGTGCACGAAGATTAATATCCAGCACCTTTATTTTTGCCAGCTCCATCAGTTGAAACAGCGTTGCTCTGGTTCTTGCGCTTCTTGCAGCAAGACTTCCGAATACAAAATAGTCAGCCTGCTTTACAAGATTGCTTAGCTGTTCATTGTACATAATATTGTCCCACGCTACATTCTGCACAATATCATATACCATTTCATGATTGTCTTTCAAACGCGCTACTACTGTGCTGGTTGGCAATTTATTATCAGTTTGTATATAAGTAGTGTCAATGCCTTTTTCTTTCATCACCGCCAGCAATTCTTTACCCAATTCATCATTGCCTACCCGTGAGATAACCGTAGGGCTTTGTCCTAATTTTCCTAAGTGGTAGGCTACATTCATAGGTGCACCGCCGGGCTGTTTTCCGCTTGGTAAAAAATCCCACAAAGTTTCACCAAAGCAAACTACGGGATGGTGAGAAGAAGGCATCATAGCAATCAAATATTAAGAAGGCAATGATACTGAATAACAGAAATACAATAGTAAATTTCTGTCATGACGTTCTCTCATCTTTTAATTTTTTATTTATCCGATTGCGTCAATTTTTCAGCGAAATTTGCTAAGAAAGAATTAACTACGACGGGCTTCGTCAAACTTATGTTAATTGGAAATACGCTATCAGTAAGGAATTAAACAGATTAGTTTATTTGCTATCGGAAGGGAACAAATTTTGCTTTACTAAAATAAAATAAAAGAACAAATGAATCTCAAAAGTGTATTTCTTGTGGTGTTGATCAGTGCAGCCACAGCCGTTTTGAGTGTGTGGGGTTATAGCAGATATGTACAGAACGAATACTCCGACATCCAAACATCTAACGGCAAATTACCCGTAAATTACGCAGGCTTTTTTGGAACCAATGCACCCGGCAGCACGGTTGATTTTACAGCCGCCGCTTCTTCTGCAACGCCGGCAGTAGTGCATATTAAGACTAGGACAAAAGCCCGTCAGGTAACTAACAACCTGCCAAAGAGCAGCAATCCTTTCTCAGATTTTTTTGGCGATGACGATCCGTTCGGCGGCTTCTTTAGCGGCCCGCGTGTGCAGACTATCCCCGAGCAGCGCGCCAGTGGCAGCGGTGCTTTGATAAGTGATGATGGTTACATTGTTACCAACAACCACGTGGTAGAAGGTGCCGATGAAGTGAACGTTACTTTATCTAATAAAAAGTCTTATAAAGGAACTGTGGTTGGTACTGACCCAAGTACAGACCTAGCGGTTATAAAAATTGATGCCGGCAAAAACCTGCCCTATATGGTTTATGGCAACAGTGATGAAGTGAAGCTGGGTCAATGGGTATTGGCTATCGGTTATCCGCTGACACTGGATGTGACGGTTACTGCAGGCATTGTAAGTGCTAAAGCGCGTTCTATCGGTATCAACAGAAGTAAGTCTCCGGTTGAATCTTTTATTCAAACGGATGCTGCCGTTAACCCTGGCAACAGTGGAGGACCTTTAGTAAACACCAATGGCGAGCTGATTGGAATTAACTCTGCCATTGCTTCTCCAACAGGTTCATACGCAGGTTATTCATATGCAATACCAGTAAATATTGTTCGCAAAACGGTGAACGATTTAATCCGTTATGGTGCGGTGCAAAGAGGTTATCTCGGCTTGTCTTATGCACCTGAAGGCATGAGCGATCAGCAGAAGAAAATGATGGGTGTAAAAGACGGCGACGGCATTTTTGTAACAGGTGTTGCAGACGATGGCGCGGCTGTTGAAGCCGGTCTTAAAAAAGGCGACTTTGTTACCAAGATAAATGGTGTTGTTATTAACAGCAGCTCTGAACTTCAGGAACAACTTTCTCGCTACAAACCAGGCGATAAAATTGACGTTACTTACGTAAGAAACGGCAGTGAAAAAACGGTGCCTGTTACCCTGAAAAATAAGTCGGGTACCTACGCGCAGGTGCAGGCAGAAACACTAGGCGATAAGCTGGGTGGAGAACTGGCAACTGTAGATGCAGCTACGGCTAAAAAGAACAACATAGCTGGTGGCGTACAGGTGAAAAAATTAGGTAACGGTATTTTAAAGAACAGCCGTATCCAGGAAGGGTTTATCATCCTTAGCGTGAATGGTCAGGAAGTAAAAACAGTAGAACAGTTGAATACTTTGCTTGCTAATGCGACTGGTACAGTAAAGCTGGAAGGAATCTATCCGGGCTATGATGAAACGTATGGCTATCCGCTTAATTTAGGTGGTGACGATAATGGCGATAATAACGATGATGGTGGTCAATAATGAATAGTTGATATAAATAAAAAGCCTCGTAACAATTGACGTTACGAGGCTTTTTATTTATAGATTTTGTTTTATTCTTCGAGGGTTTAGTTTTTAAGTAAAACCTTTTGTGTTCTATCTCGTAACCCGATTGTCATTTTTGTAAGTATCGCATGGTTTATGGAAAAAGGATTGTTATTAGTCCACCTATTTAGTAGGGAAGTCTTACCTTTACACTTCAATTTTGTTTATTAACAGTCAAAACAATTCTTTAGTTATGAGTTTACGTCTTGGCGATACAGCGCCCAACTTCACAGCAAAGACTTCTATAGGTGAGATTAATTTTTACGATTATTTAGGCGATAGCTGGGGTGTGTTGTTTTCACATCCTGCCGATTACACACCTGTTTGCACTACTGAGTTAGGAAGAACAGCCGCTTTAAAAGATGAGTTTGCTAAGCGCAATGTAAAAGTGCTTGCAGTGAGTGTAGATACACTAGATAAACATGATGGATGGATAAAAGATATCAATGAAACCCAGAATGTATCTGTTGATTTTCCCATTATTGCCGATGAAGACAGAACCATTGCCAACTTATATGGCATGATTCATCCCAATGCATCTGAAAACTTTACTGTTCGCTCGCTGTTCGTAATTGGTCCTGATAAAAAGATAAAACTTACCATCACATACCCGGCTTCTACCGGCAGAAACTTTGTGGAAGTATTACGGGTAATAGATTCTTTGCAGTTAACTGCAAACTATAGTGTAGCCACACCTGCCGATTGGAAAGCTGGTGAAGATGTTATTATCACCGCAGCAGTAAAGACAGAAGATGCGTATGCAAAATTTCCAAAAGGCGTGAAGATAGTAAAGCCTTACCTGCGGTACACGCCACAGCCCAATGTGGACTAACATTTGATTTTATGACTTCAAGAATCTTTCGCTTTGCTGTAAAGTTTTTTGAAACATAATAGTCCAAAAAGGAAGGTTATAAAACAAGCATTATGGAGCATCTAAATATACTGGAAGAGTTTGCTACCGAGCATAGTATAGAAGAAACACTGGGTTATTTTACACGCCTGTTTCCTGGTGCCATTAAGTTTTCTTCATCGTTAGGGCAGGAAGACCAAGTACTTACTGACATCATAGCGCGCAACAAACTGAACGTTGACATTTTTACCATAGACACCGGTCGTCTTTTTCCTGAAACCTATGAGCTATTAGAACGTACCGGTTATCGGTATAACATTAATATCACTACATATTTCCCGCAGGCAGAAGCCGTGCAGGAGTTTGTAAATACACAAGGCATCAATTGTTTCTACCATGCAATAGAAAATAGGATTTCCTGCTGTGGCATTCGTAAAGTAGAACCCTTAAACCGCGCTTTGCAAGGCTGCAAAGTTTGGGTAACCGGCATTCGCGGAGAGCAAAGTGAAAACCGAAGCCACATGCCATTGGTAGAATGGAACGAAGCAAAACAACTGTACAAGTTCAACCCATTATTGCATTGGAGTTACGATGAAGTGTTGGCGTATATCAGGCAATATCATGTACCTTACAATAAACTGCATGACCAAGGTTTTGTTTCTATTGGCTGCGCACCTTGCACACGTGCTATCGAGCCAGGAGAAGATCCTCGCGCTGGTCGCTGGTGGTGGGAAGCTTCAAAGAAAGAATGCGGACTACATGTAGAGTAAAAAGATAAGACTTATGTTTATAAAAAAGCTGAAAGGATAGGCACTATTTTTTCAGCTTTTTTAATTGTTGTAATAAAGCCCGCAAATCTTTTGGCAGCGCCGCTTCAAACGAAAGCTTTTGGTTATTAAAAGTAAATTCCAGCAACGCAGAATGTAAAGCCAGGCGTTTCAAAATCGGCTGTTCTTCATCTTCTTTTTTCGATAGGTTATAATGGCGTTTCAGCTTTGAAATATATACCGGCTGCCCATCGCCATACAAATTATCGCACACAACAGAGTTACCAATGTGCTGCATGTGCACACGTATCTGGTGCGTGCGGCCGGTGTGTATCCGGAACTTCATCCACGAGTAGATGCCAAAGCTTTCAAGCGTTTCATAATCCGTAACAGAAGCTTTGCCTTTTGCGCCAACCATCATCTTACCGTTTTTTGCATAATGCTCCATAATCGGCTCTTCAATGGTTCCTTCAGAAGGATACGGAACACCATGTACAAGACCATTATAAAACTTAGCAACTTCTCTGCTTTCAAACAATTGAGACAATTGCTTGTGCGCTTCTTCATGCTTCGCAAACACAATGGCACCGCTGGTTTCCTTATCCAGCCGGTGAACTGTATAAATGCTTCCCAGCTTTTTTATCAATATATCTTTCAGGGAAGGTTCCGATTGCTTTCTGTCGGGAATGCTTAACAAACCTGCAGGTTTGTTGATGGCAATCAAATCATCATCCTGGTAGATGATTTCTATCTGAGATAAAGCGGCGATGGTCATGGAAATTAAACTTTTCGGGTAATGAAAAGAAAGATCAATTTTCTTTACTGGTTCTTACAAAGCTTTGGTTTAAATACTTCAGCAAGCGTACTTCTTTCTCATTCAGAAAACGCCATTTGCCACGATCAACATTTTTCTTTGTCAGGTTGGCAAACATCACACGATCCAGATTTTTTACATCATAACCCAGGTGTTCAAACAAGCGGCGTACGATGCGGTTTCTGCCGCTGTGAATTTCAATCCCAATCACGCTTTTATCTTTTGCATCGGTGTAGCCAAGCGAGTCAGCATTTACCATACCATCTTCTAATGTAACGCCGGCAAGTATGGCGTCAAAGTCGCGTTTTACCAACGGCTTATCCAGCTTTACTTCGTACACCTTTTTTATCTCAAACGAAGGATGTGTAAGCTTTTGCGCCAGCTCGCCATCGTTGGTCATCAACAATACGCCGGTGGTATTTCTATCTAGTCTTCCCACCGGATAAATACGTTCTTTGGTAGCACTGGCAACCAATTCAAACACTGTCTTTCTGCCTTCGGGGTCTTTGGCTGTAGTGATGTAATCTTTAGGTTTATTGATCAGGATATACACTAGGTTCTTTTGCAAATGAACCGGCTTTCCTTTAACCGTTATCTTGTCTTTATCCGTTACTTTATAACCCGGCTCATATACAATATCGCCATTCACGGTTACATGTCCTGCCTTTACCAGATCTGCTGCTTCACGCCTGCCTGAAATGCCGGCATGAGCTACATATTTATTCAATGGCATTTGTTCTTTGGAAGAGGCAAGTTGCAACGATTTGGGTTCGTGAGACGCTTCTTCTTCTATCTTGTTTCTGCTTGCTCGTACGGGTTTATTGTACCTTGTTTGCGGCGCTTCTTTTTTTAAAGTAGACCGTTTGGATAACGGTTTATTGTCTTCTTTTTTTACAAAGAGATTTTTCTTTTTAAGACCCGCATTTCCTTGTGTAAAATTTGCAGGTTGTTGCTGGCTGCTGGCTACCTTTAACTTGATTTCTTTTGTTACCAAGCCATATTTCGATTCATTTCTTCTGCGTTCGTCTACATCTTTCTCGCGCAGTTCGGCTTTTACTTTTTTCTTTTCCTGGCGGATGGCTTCTTTCTTTTTTGCGCCGGTAACTTTCGGGTTAATGAATTTCTCAAAAGATTGTTTGCTCATGTTATTGTTTTTGCTGTTTTGCAACAGGAATTAATGGTATCAAAGTAAGACGAACAGTGCCTCATGCCTGATAGCCGAAAGCTATTGGCTGATGGCTGTGGGTTGGCTGCTGATTACTGCTTTTTTATTGGCTAATTGGCCGCAGGCTGCGTCAATATCTTTACCCCGGCTGCGGCGTAGCCTTACATTCACACGGTTCTTTTCAAGGTATTGCATAAAGGCTTCAACAGCTTCTTCATCCGGCTTTGCAAACCTTGCATTGTCTATCGGGTTGTATTCAATCAGGTTTACCAAATCGGCTGGCACCTGCCGGTAAAACTTAATCAGTTCATCAGCGTCTTTTAATGAATCGTTGAAGTTTTTAAACAAGATGTATTCTAAGGTAATTTCATTTTTGGTTTGCGTATAGAAATAATTCAGTGCTTCCACCAAAGCCTTGATGTTATTGGTTTCATTGATCGGCATTATCTCATTGCGCTTCGCATCATTGGCTGCATGAAGCGATAACGCCAGCTTAAAGCGAACCTTATCGTCGCCCAACTTCTTAATCATCTTTGCCACACCCGCTGTCGATACAGTAATGCGGCGCGCACTCATACCCAGTCCATCTTCTGCGCTTATTTTATTAACAGCTTTCAGTACATTGGCATAGTTTAGCAACGGCTCGCCCATGCCCATAAATACAATATTGCTGAGCTTCTTACCGTATATTTTTTCCGATTGCTGGTTTAGCAAAACCACTTCATCATAAATCTCATCGAACGATAGATTGCGCTTGCGCTCCATGTAGCCTGTGGCGCAAAACTTACAGCTTAAGCTACAGCCAATCTGGGAAGAAACACAGGCTGTTTTCCGTTCTTCAGCCGGAATTAAAACGCCCTCTACTGCATGGTTGTCGAATGTCTTAAAGCGGCTTTTTACCGTGCCATCAGCGCTGTATTGTGTTGCTTCCACAATTAGGGCTGGCAAGCTGAAATCTGTTGCCAGCTTAATTCTCAGGTCTTTGCTCAGGTTGGTCATAGCATCAAAGCTTTGCGCACCTTTTTGCCAGAGCCATTCATACACCTGTTTTGCCCTGAATTTTTTATCCTGGATAGAGAGAAAGTAACTTTCTAAGTCAGAAAGACTTAGATCTCTTATGTTTTGCTGTGCTGACATGATGCCGCGAAGATACGTTGTACATAAGGTTTTGTTTCCATTTTAACGGCTTCTTACTTTTACACAGTAAAACTTACGATCATGA
>CAZZZH010000213.1:0-8180 GCA_964658445.1 Ilyomonas sp. | reverse complement strand
GGGCATTACCTAAAATAAAAAAGGGGCTTCTTAGAAAAGATGCCCCCTTTTTTCAACCCTAAACCCTTAAAAAACATGTCAAAATTAGTGATAAACGTTTTACGTGGCCAAAAAAATTTCGAAACAATTATTTTTATAAAGCCAAGCACGATTTAGAAAATCTCGAAGGCAGAAAAAAAGAAGTTGCTTTCTATCGTTGCATTCTCATCGCTATCGCTTCCATGCACTGCGTTCTCGCCGATAGAAGCTGCATAGCTTTTTCTTATTGTTCCTTCATCGGCTTTTGCCGGATCGGTAGCACCGATTAGTTTTCTAAACTCAGCTACCGCATTTTCTTTTTCAAGAATAGCAGCTACAATGTTTCCGCTGCTCATAAATGAAACCAGCTCGCCATAAAAGGGGCGTTCTTTATGTACGGCATAGAACTCCCCGGCTTTTTCTTCAGTCAGCTTTAACCATTTTAAAGCCTTAATGCTGAAACCGGCTTCAACCATCATATCTATGATCTTTCCAGTATAACCTTTTGAGGTTGCATCAGGCTTGATCATGGTAAAGGTTCTATTTGTCATGCTATAAAATTTTGGCGGCAAATGTAGGCAATGCGGTTTACATCAAACCCTTTCTCTGCTACAGCTATACGATTGGGTAGCAGAGAAAGGGTTTATCGAATGATATTTTTATCGTGCAAAACCGTGAACAATTTACTTAAAATGATAAATGAATCATAACGATTCTTGTTTCTTTATGGCATGGTTTTGCTTTTTGAAATGTATTATTTATTACAATAAATTTTACGACAATGAAATTCATTAAAACCACAGACAAATCGAGCGGCGAAGATATTCAGCTTGCCTACTACGATTACGGTCACGGTAAACCAGTGATACTAATACACGGTTGGCCGCTTTGTAAAGAAATGTTCGAATACCAGTTGGATGCCTTGGTGGGTGCGGGTTTGCGCGTTATTGCCTACGACCGACGTGGCTTTGGTAAATCTGACCAGCCGTGGAGTGGCTATGATTATGATACACTCACAGATGATTTGAAAGCAATCATCGATGAACTGAATTTAAGCGATGTTACACTGTTGGGTTTCTCAATGGGCGGCGGCGAAGTGGCCCGCTATTTTACAAGATATGGCGGCGCCAATGTATCGCAAGCCATACTGGTTTCTTCCGTTGTTCCTTACCTGCCGCAGACTGATGACAACCCGGATGGAGTGCCACAGGACAAACTGCAGGATATGGCAAACCAAATAAAACAAGATAGAATTGGCTTCTTAGATACGTTTGGTAAACAGTTCTTTGGTGTAAACTTAATGAGTCATCCTGTTAGCGCACCTGCACTCGAATACTATCGTACGCTTGCTGCTATGGCTTCGCCTAAAGCTACAGCCGATTGTATGAAAGCCTTTGCCTACACCGATTTTAGAGGAGATGCCGTTAACATAAACGTACCTACTTTAATCATACATGGCGACAGCGATAAAACAGTGCCGCTTGCAACCAGCAGCCAACGGGCTACCGAGTTAATTAAAAACAATCAGTTCATTGTTTATGAAGGTGCGCCGCATGGTTTATTTTATACAGAAAAAGAAAGGCTGAACCAGGATTTGGTGAATTTTATTACCACTGGTAACGCTTACTCAGAAGACTTCCAACCACATACTTCAGCTACTGCGAGCGTTGTACTGCCCAGCAACAGCGAAGGTTTGATTACAAGATAAAAGGTTTACTGCTTTTATTAATGAAGGGCAACTCATTCAGAGCTGCCTTTTATTTTATCAATAACTTTCATAACAAAAAATATGTCTTTCACTCAACAGCTTTCTATTCGCTGGGCTGATATTGACGCCAATTATCACCTGCGCCACAGCGTTTACTACGATTTCTGTGCACAGCACCGCATAACGATTCTGTCTTCTCTCGGGCTTACGCTTGCGGTAATGCAGCAGCAACATCTGGGGCCGGTTTTGTTCAGGGAAGAATGTTTGTTTAAAAAGGAAATCCGGCTGGATGATATTGTCTTCATTACTACATCTATAATCAGAATGAAGAGTGATGGTTCCCGATTCAGTATACGACACGAGCTTACTAATGAACAAAAACTGTTTGCCATCATTACGGTGGATGGCGCATGGATGGATACAAAGCTTCGTAAGCTTGCAAACCCAATACTGCCGCAGGTTTCAGAGGTTATGAATGCACTTCAAAAAGCCGAAGATTTTGAATGGATATTTTAGTACACTACTTTGCTTTTTGCATGGCTGGTAATATTAAAAATGCGCGAAACGTTGAAGCCGAAATATATGTCGCCTTTGCTCCACCGACCTGTCGTTTGCCCAATATATTGCGGTTCTGTCATCGCCTGCGAGTTGGTAAAGATGAGCTGAAAAACGTGTCCGCCGGTTTCCATTTCCCAACCCAATGAAAACGAATTGTGACGTTCGATAGATACCAATTGATGGTCGGGAACTTCATTGTATTCTGCAGTCAGGCTCATGCGTTTGGTCAGCTTGATTCTGCCACCAATGCCGAGCGCGAAAACATCGTTTTTGTCAGATGTAGTAGGCACTAAATTGTAGTGAAGCCAGGTAGGAACAAGTTGTAAAGAAAAGCTGCTAAACTTTCTTGCCAACAGAAGCTGCGTGTTGTAAGCTGTTCTATATTTAGTATTGAGATAAGATTTGTCGCTGAACTTTTCCGTATAATCGGCAAGGCTTACTAAAAGACTTGCGCTTACCGGTATTTTATTACTTCCATCTGTTTGACGCAATAATTTGTATTTGCCATACGCATCGAATGTTTTTAAGTAAGAGCTTCTGCCAAGGCCGATAGCAAAACGGTCAGTGATACCATAGTCAAGACCCAGCCGGATGGTTGCATTGTCTAACCCAAAAAAATTATAGGCGCCATCATTCAGCTTTCCAAAGCGGTGCATAATAATAAAATTCAGTGCGCCTTTTGCAGGCGATTCTACTGTTTGCATATTCACAATATGCACACCTTTGAATGTGCCTGAAACAAAAGCCGGTCTTGCGTTTGCCTGCATCGAGTCGTTTAGCATGTTCAGGAGTGTCGAGTCTTGCGCACAAGCAAATGAAAACGGAACGGACATAATACAGATTACTATCAGCACCTTCATCTTCATACAATTTATTTATTTGGATTACAAGTAATAGAAACATCGACAGCCATTTCTTTGGCAATCTTTTCTCTTACCAATGATGGGATAGAAATATTGTAATCCTCCGGCTTTACCATGAATTTGGCAGTGCCGATGAGCGTATTATTTTTTACCTCAATAGTAGCTGGTGTTTCTATCGCTTTTGTTAAGTTGTGCAAGGTGAGGTTACCTTTCACTAATACCTTGTATACACCTTCTTTTGCGACATTTACATCGCCCACATAAGCGCCGCTAAAAGAAGCCTTCGGGTATTTATCACTCTCTACATAGTTCTCATTAAAGTGTTCCTGCATCAGCTCTTTTTCAAATTGAAAACCTTTCATCAGCACAGCAAAAGCAATGTTGTTTTTGCCGGCATCTATTACTGCGTAAACCTGGTTGTTTACGGCATTTACGGTTTCTTTTTCTGTAGAAGAATAGAAAGAAATTTTACCACTGCGCGTAGTATAAATCTGGCTGAATGCAGAGATACCTAAGCTTATTGCCAGAATAGAAAGAATGGCTGTTTTCATATGTTTCATTTAATAAATTAGTTGTTTAGCACGCCGTTATCAATCCAAGATTTGATAGTGTTAATGTCGCAATCAGAAAGTTTGGCTCCGCCTTCCGGCATAGGTGGGTAGCCCGGTGTATGGTTGATGACACCCAACAGATCGCCGCTTTGCGCCAGGCTTTTCACATTGTTATAGTTGTCAAGGCTCACCCCGCCGCTAACATTGCCATTACCATGGCAGCTGTAACAATTGGCTTGTAGTATCGGCACTACATCTGCTGTATAAGTGCTGTTGGCAGTATCGCAAACAGTTGGCGTTTGGCTGCTAAGCTTGTCTTCGCTGCTCTTAGAACAGCTTGCCGAAATGATAACTGTCGTGCATAGCATGGCTACAACAACCCAGGTTGTTTTCTTCATAGTGTTCATTTTATAGTACTGATTATTGTTGTTCTATTATGCAGTCGGTAAGCGCTACATCCATTAAAAAACCGGTGCATCTGCCTTTAATAGTTAGCTGGTTACCTTGTTGTATACGAGTGCTTGCCGGGGCAAATAAATTGCAACTGATGCCGCCAGTTTCATTGACTTGTTTTAATAAAACAATGCAAGTGCTATCTGTTCTGCTGATGTCGTCGACCCTGCCCGTTACTGAAATGATTTTATTTAAAAATTGCTTATCAGCTATGGCTTCATTCTCGCTGTATCGTTTGTATAAAAGCGTTGCATCGATAGCAACATCAGTTTTTGTACTGCTCACATCTTTATGTGGCTTGTTGTATAAAAAGATGCCCCAGCCGGCAAGACACAGCAATACAATACCGATGAAAAAAAGAATCTTTTTTCGCATGACCTAAATCATTAGTGTGTGTAATTAAAAACTCAGAACCTTCGTGTAAAGCCTACTGAAATGCCGGTGCTGGTGATGGGCATGTTAGCAATGCCAATGCCGTGCAGCGGAAGTTTTAAATAAGGTTCTATCCGCAATGTAGAATGCTTGTTTATTTGCAACTGGTAGCCGATACTCAGGTCAATTACTGAAAGCAAATTGTTGCCGGAATTTTTATAATACCGCGTCGTATCGTATACCCAACTCATATTGTTGCTTCGGTAATTGCCATGGTAGAAATAGTTCTCTTTCTTCATGAAGTAAGACGACAAACCCGCTGTCGCAAACAAGCTGCTTTTCTTATGTATGGCAAAGTCATATTTTAGGCTTACAGGTATCTCAAGCATCTTACAATTTCCGTTTGAAAAATAGATCTCAACCGCATCCGGAATGTTTGCTTTTTTCTTATCGAAATACTTTCCCGTGCTATAATAATTTTTCGAACTCCAGCCAACGCCAGTCTCTGCAGAAAGATGTGTAGAGAAGCGATAACCGGCAAGTACCTGCAAACCATAACCTGTTTTTTCTATCCGCTGCAGCTTCACAGTACTCATGTCAAAGCTGCCTGATAGACCGGCATAGAACCCTTGTTGCTGTTGGGTTTGCGCTTTCGCTTCTTTCTTCTTTTTAGTAGCCAAACTATCTTTCTTTACAACAGCACTATCGTTTTTGTTGATAGCCGTTGCCTCGTTTACCATAACTTCTTTTTGTACATCCCGCTTTTTATTTTCATCTCCCGTTGTTATTGTTTCAATACGCGTTGTTGTCTCATCGGGTTGCTTGTTGGCGCTATTATTTTTTAATGTTATCTCGTTGTTAGTACTTGCTTTGCTGCTACTACTTTTTACGGCTTCATTAGTAGCTGTATGGGTAGTAATAATGTTGGGTGAAGTGAGCGCCGCAACCTGTTGTTGATCTCTTGTAGGGTTAGCCAAAACAGAAGTTGTATTGTTCAACAACTTGTTGCCTTTTGCATCAAAACGTTGTGCTGAAGAGTGAGTGTTGATAATGATCTCATCGTGACTGTTTTTGGTCTCACTACTTGTATTGTTATGTGAAAAATCAGGCAACGATTGCGTTGTTTTTCCCGATGTATTTTTATTGATAGCTGTCGTGTTTTTTTGCAGTGCAGACTGCTTTGTTTTTCCTTCGCTATTGTTTATAAATGAATAATTGTGCAGCGGTAAATACAGCAGGCACAAAGGCAGCAGCAACAGCAGCCACAATGCTCGTTTCTTGCGCTTCTGCTTATTGTTAGGCACCACAGGTATGGGCGCATCATCTTCGTCCTTCAAGGCTGCCAGCACTTTTCCCCAGTCGGCTCCGCCGGTCTGCAGGGGATAATGTTCTGCCGCCTTGCGGAACAAGTCATCCATATCATTGTTTACATCCTGCATATTTCGCTGTTGTTCTCCTTCTCTTTAAGATAAGTTTGTAACAATTGTCTTGCCTTCCACAAGTTCGATTTGGAAGTGCCTACGGCAATGCCTAGCACCTCTGCAATTTCATTGTGGTTTAGTCCATCTATTACGTGCATATTAAACACAGCCCGGTACATGGGTGGCAATTTCCTTACCTGCTCCATCAGGTCTTTATACAAAACCATCTGGTCTGCATCGTCGCTGTTGCTCGTTTGGTCCCACACAGCTTCCGAGGTATAACCACTTTCCAGCGACATGTTGTTTTTGCGCAGCTCATCAATGGCATTGTTGATCATGATGCGGCGTATCCAGCCCATCAGCATACGCTCTGTGTTGTCTATGTCGTCTGCTTTAAACTGCGCAAAGTGCCGGAATAGTTTTACAAAACCATCATTCACCACGTCTACCGCTTTGTCGTAAACGAAGATGTAGCGAAACACTGTCTTCAGTGCATAACCATAATAGCGCTCATAAAGTTTCTTTTGGCACTTATGATCGTTTCCTGCACAGCCGCTGATAATATCTCTGATATCGCTCAAACGATTAGGTTGCTTTTGATAGTGATGAATACGTTGTCTTACAACCCTTGGTTGCCTGAAAGATAAATTTTGTAACCTTTTTCTATAAAAATATTATTTACGAAACCGGCAACCCTTCTCTTTCCACTCGCGTTATCACTTACTAAACATTCATTCTTATGAAAAAACATTTACTTCTTGCCGCACTTTGGTGCGCAGGTGTTTCCATGGCGCACGCAACGGTTTACCCGGTTTCGGTTTCCAACTTCCAGTTCAATCCGGCTACCGTGAATGCGGCAGTAGGCGATACCATTACCTGGACATGGGTAGCGGGCAGTTTCCCGCATACCACTACGTGCGAGCCGGCTTCGCAAGGCGCTTTCAACTCGCTGCCCGATGGGGCTGCCACATGGAATGTACCTATGAACTCTACCAGTATTACATTCTCTTATGTTCTTAAGGTAAGTGGCACATATCATTATTCCTGCATTCCGCATGCTTCTTTTGGTATGGTGGGCGTTATTAACGCATCATCTGTATTGCCGGTAACGCTTTTAAACTTTGGCGCTTCACTTACACCAGATGGAAAAGCGCTTCTGAAATGGTCCGTTGCCAACGAGCAGAACGTTAGTTATTATTCCGTGCAAAAAAGTATGGATGGAAGTGCCTTTACCGATATTGGTAAAGTAACAGCCACCGGCACGGCTTCGCAAAAAGAGTATACTTATACCGACGGTACCGCTGCCAGCAGCCACTATGTATATTATACAATAAAGACGGTGGACAAAGATGGCAAAACACAACTGTCGCCCATTGTTTTGTTTACAAACAATAAAGTAAAAAGCGGCATCATCATCAGCATGAGCCCCAATCCCATCAACAGTCCCGGGCATTTAATGCTTCAGTTTAATGCCGAGAAAGACGGAAGCCTGCAGGTGCAGTTGTTTGATGCGGGCGGCAAGCTGGTAAAACAAACTACCATGACGGCTACTGCCGGCGTCAACAACGGGCATTTTCACCTGGGCGAGCTGCCACCGGGCGCTTACACCGTAGTGTTTTTGCTTGATGGAAAGAAAGAAACCCGCAGGCTGATTTTTGAATAAAGAAAGCGAGTCATAGGTGTGAGCAACGGCGTGCCGGTCAGAGAATGATGGCGCGCCGTTTTGTATCTGCTTACCCGTTTTATTATTCAATAAACCAGTAACCGCAACCAAATAATTTTCATTTACCAAACCTAATTTAGCTGTATCATTATGCAGTAAATGAAAAGCAATGTTCACGCTCAACTGCAAGGGGAAATTGGTAATGATAGATAAGCCCGTAGTCATGGGCATCCTCAATGCAACACCCGATTCTTTTTATGCCGGCAGCCGAGCGGCAGTTGTAGAAACCGCCCTGCAGCAAGCCGAAAAGATGTTGGCTGATGGCGCTCTTTTTCTCGACATCGGCGGGCAAAGCACAGCGCCGGGAAGTGTGTTTATGAGCAGCGAAGAAGAAGCAGATCGCGTGTTGCCGGTTATCGAAGCCATTCACAAACAGCATCCCGAAACTTTGATTTCCGTAGATACTTTTTATGCAGCCGTTGCGCGACAGGCTGTAGCCGCCGGGGCTTCCATGGTCAATGATATCAGTGGTGGAAGATTAGACGAAGACATGTTTGCCACCGTTGCTTCTCT
>CAZZZH010000212.1:0-8200 GCA_964658445.1 Ilyomonas sp. | reverse complement strand
CAAGCTCCGTTTGTGTCAAATGAGCAGCAGAAGGAATTACAGAAACTCCAGAAACAATTTAGCAGAGTGGAAGCGGATTTAGAGAAGGTAAAAAGCCGGCAAAGAACCATAGAGGCCGACATGGCAGCGCCCGAAATTTATGCCGACAGAAACAAATTTATACAGCTGGAAAATGAGTATAAAAACAACGGACAGAAGATTACTTTGTTAAACAAAGAATATGAAGAACTGTTTGACAAAATACTGGAAAGAGAAGCTCAGCTGCAGAGTTGATACGGCTATTACAAAGCGAACAATTCTTACTTATTAAAAACGTTTATTGTAAGTAATAAAATCATTCATGAACAACAAAACGATTGCTTCCATCAAGCCTATACTCTTTACTGTTTTTTTATTCCTCTCTGTTGCTTCCTTTTCGCAACGCGATCCGGATGCGATCTACATGAGTAATATTCATACACCACAATTGTTTTTAACCGGCAACCAATATGGCTATCCCATTATTTCCTTAGGCAGCACAAGCAGTGTAGAGCTACACTTTGATGATTTTGATAATTACGTAAAAACGTATTACTACACTTACCAGCTTTGCAATGCCGACTGGACTCCGGTCGACCTCAGCACCTTCGATTACATCGATGGCTTTTCGCAAAATAGGCTGGTTCAATATCGTCAATCGTCCATTGCCACTACAAAGTATATTCAATACCAGGCTTCACTTCCTGAACGCAGCTGTTTACCTAAAAAAAGTGGCAATTATTTACTGAAAGTTTTTCTTAACGGCGATACGTCAAAGCTTGCCTTTACCAGGCGTTTGCTGATAGTTGACAACCAGATTCCGGTAGCGGCGCAGATACTGCAACCCTTTAATCCGGAACAATTTAAAACGCACCAGAAGCTGCAGTTTAGTGTTGATGTTACGAAACTAAATGTGCTCAATCCGCAACAACAAATAAAGGTGGTGGCTTTGCAAAACTATCGTTGGGATAATGCAGTAATTGGCGCGCAGCCTGCGTTTCTAAGACAAGGTGTGTATGAATATAATGGCGAAAAAGATTTTGTTTTCCCCGCGGGTAAAGAATACCGTTGGCTCGATCTGCGCAGTTTCCGCTATTTCAGTGACCGCGTTAAAACCATTAACCGTGATGTGCAGCCTTACGACGTAATAGCCGCGCCGGATGGCGAACGCACTACGCAACGCATTGTTTCGTATGCCGATTTAAATGGCTTTTACCAAATTAGCTGCACCGATGCCGACAATCCTTTCTGGCAAGGCGATTATGGCAATGTTCATTTCTTATTTGTACCTAATAATCGTCAGCCTTATATCGGTAAGGATCTATACATCGAAGGGCAGATGACAGACTATAAAACAAACTTAGCATCCAGAATGCGATGGAACGACAGCCTAGGTGTTTATGAAGGAAATTTATTGCTGAAACAAGGTTATTACACTTATCTCTTTGCTACCAAAGATGTCGGTAAAAGGAACATGCTGCCGCAAATGGATGTTACAGAAGGCAACTATTGGGAAACAGAAAATGATTACACCGTTCTTATTTATTACCGCTCTTTTAGCGACAGAGCTGATGAACTCATTGGCATTCGCACCATCAATTCAAAGACTTCTCGTTCGGGCTTATAATTTTGCATTTGTTTTTTGTTCTTCCATCGCTACATTTGCGCCCGGCAGGTCTTGCACGACCAGCTCCTGTTGAACCCTCCCAGGGCCGGAAGGCAGCAAGAGTAGACGGTTGTAGCGGTGCGATGTAAGTAGCCTGCCTTTTTTATTTTATATTGAAGAAGTAATATTTAATATTGGGTATGAACTCTTCAGAATTGCAGAACAGGTTCAACCAGTTTGCATATAGAATAGTAAAAGTTTGTGAAGAACTTCCCGAAAAGAAAATTTCTTCTATTATCGAGCATCAGGTTTTGCGGTCTTCTTTCTCTGCCGCTGCCAATTATAGAGCTGCCTGCAAAGGCATTAGCCGAAAAGCGTTTGTTGCTAAACTAAGTATTGCTTTCGAAGAAATAGATGAATCTTTATTTTGGCTTGAACGTATTCTTGATCTTGATTTGCATCCTGCGAATAAAATGAACTCAATTATCAAAGAAGCTACAGAATTGGCAAGTATATTGGCATCTGCAAGAAAGACTTCTCAAGCGAAAGCTAATATTAAATCTTAATTATTAAATCTTACCTACTATGAAGTTTTTTATTGACACAGCAAATTTAGACCAGATACGCGAAGCCAATGACCTGGGTATATTAGATGGTGTTACCACCAACCCATCGCTTATGGCGAAAGAAGGCATCACCGGCCGTGATGCCATTATGAAACACTACGAAAACATTTGCGGCATTGTAGATGGCGACGTAAGTGCAGAAGTCATTTCTATCAAGTTCGATGATATTGTAGAAGAAGGAAAGAAGCTTGCTCAAATTCACAAGAACATTGTGGTAAAAGTGCCAATGATTAAAGACGGTATAAAAGCCATCAAATGGTTTACCGACAACGGTATTCCTACCAATTGCACGCTTTGCTTCTCCGCCGGTCAAGCAATTTTAGCGGCAAAAGCAGGCGCACGTTATATTTCTCCTTTTATTGGTCGTATCGACGATAGCGGCTGGGAAGGTGTTCAGCTCATCGAGCAGATTGTAAATATCTACACCATTCAGGGTTATTCCACACAGGTATTGGCGGCTTCTATCCGCAACCCAAACCATATTATTCAGTGTGCTGAAGTAGGCGCTCATGTCATCACTTCACCGTTGGAGTCTATTTTAGGTTTATTGAAACATCCACTGACTGATATTGGTCTGGCGAAGTTTTTAGAAGATGCAAAGAAACTTGCGCTCTAGAATATTATTTCCCAAATAAAAACAGCCGGCAGTTATCTACCGGCTGTTTTTTTATTTATAGAAAACCACCTGCTGCTTTTGGCAAAAGGCGGTTGAGGTTGTTCTCCTTTATCGGAATGCCCTCAACCACCCGGTTGAATACGTTCTCCTTTATCGGAACATGCTTAACCACCTGGTTGAGGACATTTTCCTTTATCGGAATGGTCTTAACCTCCCGGTTAAGTGTGTTTTCTTTTATCCGAACGACCTTAACTGCCCGGTTAAAGGCATTTTCCTTTATCGGAACAACCCTAACCGGGTGGTTGAGGGCATTTTTCTTTCGGGAAATGACTTCAACTGGCTGTCTACTTTCCATTCCTTTTTCGGCGGCTGTTTGTTTTCCTATCGTTCATTATCTCTTCTTCCGTTTTCAGCCGCTCATCGTCGGGTCGTTTTTTTATATAAATAGTAATGGTTTTCTGCAGTGCCGGGTTGGCTTTTAGCTGTGCCGTTACGGTTACAAATGCTTTAGAAAAAGAAGGTTCGAACATCAGGTTGTTGCCAATCCATTTACCATCGGAAGACGAGAATACAAGCTGCGTGGTATCCAGTGGCAGATAGCGCCCATTGCTAAGCAAACCATCTACATTGATATAATTGTAAACACCCTTCTTTAAACTATCAGTATAGAGATGAAAATAAATGCTGTCTATCTTTTGTGCGCTGCCGCCCAGGCAGAACAAGCATACAAACAAGCCGGAAAGAAAACCGTATTTCATGTGTATAAAAGTAATCTGTTTTGGATACACGGTTCAAGCAAGAGTTTATATCAAGGTATAAATAAAAACAGCCCCTGTTGTAAGAGGCTGTTTTTATTTTGGCTTTATTTTCTACCGCAGCGGAAAGAAAATACCTGCGTGAAAGTTCACCGTATTCAGGTGGCTGTATCCAAAATTTTTGTAAGGAATATAAATATAATCGGTGCCCAACTGAAAGCCTGATGCACTAAGCTTTCCGAAAGGAATCATCACGCCGGCGCCTGCCTGTGCTGCAAACGAAGCGCTGCTTTTTTGTGAAGAAGAAAACTCGCCGAGATATTGGTTATAGTCTACAAACGCGGCACCGGCACCGGCGGTAAGGTAGGGCTGCACGAGGCCTTTATTTGCCAGCGGCGAAAAAGTTGCCTTCGCTATCAGCGGCGTAATTTCTACACTATTGCTCAGCACGGCAGACACCGTTTGTGTTTTGCTGACGCTGTACAAAGCCCGCGGGTATTTCTGGTCTAAATACTGGTAACCCGAACCCAGACCAACAGCCAACTGGTTGGTAATAAAATATTGTAAGCTTCCCACGGCACCGGTGGCAGAGCCCTTGCTGATGATGTCGTTTTTAAAGCCGCCCAATGGCAGACTGTAACTGTAGTTTAAATCTAATTTCAACTGCCCTTTCTGCGCCTGCGCCGAGAAGGCAAAAGCCATCAGCAGCAGTGCAAAGAACATCTGATTCTTTATCTTTTTCATGATCGTTAATTGTTTGTTTTTAAGTAAGGAGACTGGTCAAACAAAGCCTTTACCTGGCTGTCGGCCGAAGCGGCATTGGCAAGCCCTTCGCCGCGAATTAAACCCGTCCATACCATCTCTATTTTGTTGTTGACAGAAGCATTTTTCAGGTCCAGCATATCTATAGAAACCGCACCTTGCTGAATGCTGTAAACACCGTAAGAGTAAGGTGAATAATAATCGTAACCACCATAACCCCAATAATAAGGATCCCAATAATCGTTGTAGTAACCATAGTAATCGGGATAAGAAATAACGCCGGTCGATGTGTTGATTACACGGCTTACATCAACCCCAAGATCGGGGCTGCTGTTCTTATCTACCAGGGTAAAACCGTTTTGCGACATGTACTTCTTTACGGCATCGATATAAGTCTGGTCAGCAGCCGTTAATTGCTTTACACTTTGGTTGCCATCAATTACAGCAATGGAGTCTGAAATGCTGTACGTTTTGTAAGAAGTAAAGTGTACGCTTGAATCGTAATCGGTAATGTAAATGCGTGATTCTTCATTGCTCAGGTTGTCTGTCGGTTGTTTGTTGCAGGCGGTAATGGCAAAGCCCGAAATCATTGCCAGCAGAAGCAACCCTCCTGTTCTGTTCGTCATAAAAATGTTGTTTTAAATCTTTATATCAAACAACGTTCTGAAGACAAAAAACAAGCTGTCAAAATCGGGTGGATGAATAGATTTAAGAGTTCATTACAACGGCGTTAGAAGAGCTTTAAATTACGTATGCTGAACAATAAATTGTTCGCCGCCTTGTTCCTCTTTGCACAAAGATTTGCCTCCGGTTATTGTACTTTATACAGACCGCAAGCAAACAATCTGCTGTCAAAAATTCAGGACAATTATAGGAGAAAAATTTTAAGGAGTGAGCCATAAGTCTGGCATAAATTAATCTATTGGCTTCATAAATCTCTCCACCTCCGAAAGCAAATCAGAAACATTAAAGGGTTTGGCTAAATAGTTATCAGCGCCTGATTCTTCGGCATACAACTTTATATCACGATTAGCCGATACAATTACAACCGGAATACAACGGAACCGCTCATCGTTTTTTAATTGCCGGCAAATGTCTTTTCCATTAATGCCCGAGAGCCACAGATCAAGCAGTATAAGCCCGGGCATATCCTGCAAAAGACCTTCTATAAAGGTGGCATTGGTAAAAGAATCTACCCGGTACTGCTCTAACCTTAGTATCATAGCAAGCACTTCCGAGATAGACGGATCGTCTTCTACTACAATAATTCGCTTTTGCATAAATACTCATGATTGATGGTATAAAGGCAGCCCGAAACTGAACTCCGAACCTTCATTTACCGAACTGGTAAACCAGATATCTCCCTGTTGCTTTTTTATAATTTCCGAAGAAATATACAATCCCAATCCTAAACCCGGGTAGGTGCCTCTTGCATTATCGTTCACGCGGTAAAACCGATCGAAAATATGCTTGTGGCTTTCTGCCGGAATGCCGATACCAAAGTCTTTTACAGAGCAGATGATATATGAGCCTTCCAATGAAACAGATACTATAATCCGGTCGGAACGAGGCGAATACTTAGCCGCATTGGTCAGGAAGTTTACCAGCACCTGCGCGGTTCTTTCTACATCTGCAAACACATAAGCTTTGGGTATAGTATCGTACACAATTGTGTGTGCAGGCAAAGTGCGCTGCACTTCTTCAATGGTATTGGCAATCATGTGGCTGAAATCAAATACTTCGCGCCGAAATTGCATTAAGTTGCCTTCCAGCCGCGTTACGTCTAATAAATCCTGAACCAGCAGTGTAAGCCGGTTGATTTGCTTATCCATCTTCTGCAGCATACCCGCCGACTGCAAATCTCCAGCCTGCTGAAAGCGCATCTGTAGCAACTGTGCATAAGCCTTCAGGGAAGTAACAGGCGTCTTGAGTTCGTGGCTTGCAACACCAATGAATTCATCTTTTTGCTTCTCTATCGTTTTGCGGTCGGTAATATCTATACAAACCGAAACCATACTTTTTATTTTGTTGTGCTCATCGCTAATGCTGGAAAGCGTTTCATTAATCCATACCTCGGTTCCATCTTTACCAATGATTCTTTTTTCATGGATAAAAGGCTTTCCGGTGCTGGCTGTTTGCTGAAACAGGTGCTGATAACCCGAAAGATCTGCAGGATGAATATAGTCGAAGCAGGTAAGAGTATAAAGTTCTTCTTCCGTAAACCCGGTTATCTCGCACCATTTTTTATTTACAAACACATGCCTGCCATCTACATCCATTTCTACCACCCCGGCTGTAGCCTGGTGAATAAGTGTGCTGTATTTTTCTTCCGATTGACGCAGAGCTTCTTCTGCTAACTTACGTTCTGTTATGTCGGTTGCAACCCCATAGGTGCAGCCTTCGTCGAGGTAAGGTTTTGAGTTCCAGCTAAACCAGCGGTAAGAGCCGTCTTTGTGACGGTAGCGGTTTTCCCATCCCATCACTTCTTCGCCCGATAGGTTGCGCTTTGCCATTTCTATCGTTCTCTCTATATCGTCTGGATGTAAAAACTGGTCCCACCGCAGCGTAGTCATTTCATGGTATGTATATCCTAATACACGCTCCCAGGCAGGGCTTACCCAAGTGAAGGCCTTGTCGCCACGACCAATAGCCTGAAGATCGGAACCCAATGCCAAAAAGCGTTCGCGGTCACGTTCAATCCTTTTACGATGGGTAATGTCGGCAAACACCATCGCTACTTTATGGCTGTTTTCATCGCCTATGCGCGAAGCATAAATCGTAAACCACCGGTCTTTTTTCCCGTTGCTGTCTTCAAAGCGTACAGGCTCGCCGGTTAGCGCAACTGTGCCAAATTGTTCAAACCAAAATGGCTTCAAATCAGGAACAAAATCAAGAATGGTTTTACCCAAAATATCATACAAGCCCGACATTTCTTCAAACAGAGTATTGTATTCAAGAAAGCGATAGTTGTAGGGTTTTGCTTCTTTGTCAAACATCATCTCCACTATGCAAAAGCCTTCATCTATTGTATTAAATAAGGCACGCAGGCTTTCTTCTGATTTAAGCAGGGCTTGTTCTGCTTCTACTTTCTGGGTTACGTTTTTAAAATACGCTACAATGCCATCCTTTGCCGGAAAGGCATACACTTCGTACCACTGGCCATCGGAAGTAGACATAGCTATAACGGAATCAGGAGAGCGCTCCCTGGCTACTTTGCGGTAAAGCTTTCCATAGTCCGACGTTTCAAGTGAGGGGAATTCTTCCCAGATATTTTTACCCAACAGGCTGCCGTGTGTGAGACCATTTAGCTGTTCGGCTTTTTGATTAATGTAGGTAAGTTGCCAATTGCTATCAACAGCAAAGAAAGCATCCGTGAGGCTTTCTAAAATGTCCACGCTTTTTTCCTCCCGGCGCCACTTTTCTTCCTGCTTTTTCCTTTCACTAATGTTTGTGATGGTAATAATAAAAGATGAAAACGCACCGTTCACATCTGTCAATACAGCCGAGTGCTGATCTATCCAGAGCACCTCCCCATTGGCGGCTGTATATTTTAGATTGGCTTCAAATGATATTCCTTCTTTTAATAAACCGTTCATCAGCTCATTGTATCGCAGAATATCGTCGGGATGCACCAGGTTTTTCAGGTAGCTGTCGTTAAGCTCCGATTCCGAATAGCCGGTGATGCTGGCGAAGCGATGGTTTACAAAAACAAACTTACCGCCGAGGTCGCACTCTGCAAGACCAATATTCGATTGGTTTACAATAGACCTGAAGCGTTCTTCCGATGTGCGCAAAGCTTCATTAATTAATTTTAATT
>CAZZZH010000211.1:0-8313 GCA_964658445.1 Ilyomonas sp. | reverse complement strand
CGTGATCGCCCATGTTTAAGCAAGACTGGTAGTATTGAATCGCCTGTTGTTTATTGCCTTTTTGCTCGCAGATAGTGCCTGCTTGCAGTGCTGCGCGCGCGGCAAAATATTCGGTACTGTTCTTACCCAAAACGATTGTTATTTTATAAGCTTCAATAGCTTCGCTGTCTCTGCCGAGATCGTCGTAAATGCGGCCGACGCGATAATTAAATTCTAATTTCTCTTCAGCGCTTCCAAAATCCGCCGATGTTTTTCCAGCTAATAATTGCAAGGCTTCCCTGTTGTATCCGCCATCGTTCAGCAGCCGCGCTTTCAGCAACAGCGCATTGGGATAGAAACCTTTTTTTGCTTCACGCTGCGCCTGTTTATCGGCATCGGAGACAGTATTGCCTTTCTTAAGTAATAGCTGTCTTGCCCTCTCAGCACCGGCAATATTGCCTTGCAAATAATAGCACCAGCTAAGCTTTTGATACGCATCTTTCACATAAAAACTTCCCTTGAAATTTTGCAGAAAAGTTTCGAGATCAGCGGCGGCTTCTGCCAGTTCAAGATGGTCGAGTTTTATAAATGCCATCTCGTAATTCCACATTGGAATAGAAAGATAGTCGGCAGATGGATTTCGGTTGAGGATAATATTTCTTGAGTACTCAGCCTGTTTATTATTCAACGCGAGGTTGGCTGCCATGTAGGCAAACAGATGGTTGTTGACAACATCCAGGTTTTTTTGTTTAATAAAATTAAATGCATCTGTAGGTTGGTTTTGAATGTAGAAAAGAAGATAACAATAATAAAACGCCGCTTCATTAAAAAAGAACTGCGCATCTGCCCCATTGCTGTTTACAAAGCTGCGCATCAGTTGCATGCCATTGTTTACCGAACCTTTAATGCCAAGCATACTGGCAATGCCTTTGTAACTATCTGGTATAACTCCTGCAATGACCTGCATTGGCGCGTAAATCATATTGTTGGGCAAAAACTCGGGGTGCGATTTGCGATTGTCTTTAATATAGGAAAACGCTTTTTTAAATGCAAGAAACGAAGTGAAGCGCTCATTAAATTTAATAGCAATCATGGCCTTTTGCAGGTATGCAACCGAAAGGCAATAATTGTAATAGGGCGATGTTTCGTCTCCGTCCTTTAGGTCATCAATCCTATCTTCCAGCTGTTTTCCGCGAACCTTGTATTCAGCCGGGTCTTCATTAAAAAAAAGAACAAAAAAATCTATGTAGCTCTGTAGCAGATCAGGGATTAGATTGTTAGCGTTCTGCTGGCGCGCCTGATTTACCAAACGCTGGCCAGCATTGATCTTCAGGCTGGTTATATCGCCGTAAGCTTCTCTGCATAAGGGATTAAAATCGTAGATCTTTTGGCACCATGCTATGCTCGAGAGTAAAATAAAAAACAAACAGAAGACAATCCTTTTCATCGTCGTTTATTTTACAAAAGACAAAGGGTGCAGTTGCACCCTTTGTCTTTTTATTCGTTATGATTATTAAGCGATGTCTATTACATTGTTCAAATCATCGTCAACCAGAATACGGCCACAATTTTCGCAGACCATTACTTTTTTTCGTTGCTTTATTTCGCTTTGCTTTTGCGGCGGAATAGAGTTGTAGCAACCACCGCAGGCGTCTCTGTCAACCGGCACTACCGCCAAGCCATTGCGATAGCTATTGCGGATGCGGTCGTACGAATACAGAAGTCTTTCATCCATACCTTTGCGGGCTTCTGCTGCCAGGCTGTTGAAATGGTTCTCTTCTTTTTCAGTTTCGGTAATAATCTTCTGCAGATCGCCTTTTTTGTTGTTCAGCATCACCTCTTTGCTATCTATCTGTTTGTTAGCATTTTCCAGATTGCGGGCTTTTTCAGCCAGCTCTTCATTAGCATCGCGTATGTGCTTTTCTGCCAGCTTGCCTTCGAGCTGCTGCATTTCAATCTCTTTGTTGATGGCTTCAAACTCGCGGTTGTTTTTTACGGCTTCGCTTTGCTTTTCGTATTTTTTCACCAGTTCGGCAGATTCTTTTATGGCACTTTTTTTCTGCTCGATGAAATCGTTGATGCCGTTAATTTCTTCTTCAATACGGTTCTTACGGCTGGTTAAGCCTTGTATCTCGTCTTCCAAATCGCTTACTTCCATAGGAAGCTCACCTTTAAGTATCTGGATCTGATCGAGTTTGGAATCAATCTTTTGTAGTTTAATTAAAGAAGACAATTTTTCTTCTACTGAATACTCTTTAACTGCAGGCATATTGTATTTACACTATATAGTTTTCTCAAAACCTATGGTCTAGATATTCCACCGGATTGGTCTTTACTCCAGTTTTAAGGACGGCAAAGTTATGAAATTTATCTATTAAAATATCGTGTAATAGATCAATGGTAAATTGTTCGCTTTCCCAATGCCCGATATCAGCTAATAAAATCTTATTATCTGCGTCGAAGAATTCGTGGTATTTTACATCGGAAGTAATGTAAACATCAGCATTTGCAGCAATTGCCTTCTTTAGTAAGAAAAAACCAGAGCCTCCGCAGAGGGCAATCTTTTTAACGTTTCGCTTCAAAAACTTTGTATGTTTCATGGCTGATAAACCGAACACTTTTACAACTTTTTCTAATAAAGTCTGCTCATTTATTTCCGTTTTCAACTCTCCTATGATTCCGCTGCCAACATTCTGATAAGCATTGTCCAATGAAACAATATCGTATGCTACTTCTTCATAAGGATGCGACTGCAACAATGCCTGAATTACCTGCTGTTGTCGATGTGCTTCAAAGATCATCTCTAGTTTTATCTCTTTAGTTTCGGAACGTTTGCCTTGCTCTCCAATGTACGGATTTGTATTTTCCATTGGTTTATAAGTACCAACGCCTTCTGTATTAAAGCTACATTCACTATAGTTTCCAATGTTTCCCACGCCGGCAGCAAACAAAGCGGTTCGTACTTTTTCGGCATCATTAACCGGAACATAAGTGTACAGTTTTTTAAGCAAGCCAATTTTGGGATCTAGTACTTTGCAATGTTGTAAACCCAAGGCATCCGCCATGCGCCGGCTTACGCCATTGTACACATTATCGAGATTGGTGTGAATGGCATAAATGGCAATATCGTTTTTGATGGCTTTAATAATGGTTCGCTCTACATAGTTTTTACCCGTGATTTTTTTAAGTCCGCTGAAGATAATGGGATGATGCGCAACGATAAGATTACAGTTGTTATTGATGGCTTCCTGCACTACTTCTTCCGTAGCATCTAAGGAACAAATAACGCCGCTACATTGCCATGACTGATTGCCTGTAAGCAGCCCTGCATTATCATAGCTTTCCTGATAAGAAGGAGGCGCATAAGCTTCCAGTGTTTGAATGATTTCACTAATTGTCATAAGAAATAAAGATAAGAGGTTGTAGTAAATTTCATAGTTTCTTTGTTCATCATGAAAGCATCTCATTTCCTCATTTTTAATGGTGAATTGCATTCTTCAGAAGATTTGCTGATCTCGGCAGACAACCGTTCTTTCAAATATGGTGATGGCGTTTTTGAAACAATGAAGATGATACGAGGAAAGATTATTCTTCAGAACCTGCATTTTGAACGATTGTTTTCTTCCTTACGCACAATGCAATTTGTTGCACCCCTTTTTTTTACCAAAGATTATATATCCGAACAAATACAAAAGCTCGTGATAAGCAATAACCACGAAAATTTGGCTCGCATCAGAGTTACTATTTTCCGGGGTGATGGCGGCTTGCACGACGTTAATAATCAACCTAACTTTATTATTCAAAGCCATGCTCTATCGGCCTTTCCTTCTTTCAATGAAGAAGGTTTACACCTCAATATTTACAGAGATTCACGTAAAGCAATAGATTCTTTTTCTCACATCAAACACAACAACTATTTGCCTTCTGCCATGGCTGCTATGTGGTGTAAAACAAACAACCTGAACGATGCTTTGCTGCTAAATTGCCATGATAGAATTGCAGAGGCTACTACCTCAAATATTTTTCTTGTAAAGGATAATGTTCTTACTATACCAGCATTAACAGAAGGGTGCGTAGCAGGTGTGATAAGACGATATTTATTAAGTTGTTTTCAGGCAAAAAACATCTCATTCTTAGAAACAAAAATATTGGAAGATGACATTTTTAATGCCGACGAAATGTTCTTAACCAACAGCGGCTGGTATATTCAATGGGTAAAACAGTGCGGCACTACATTTTATACAAACAAAACATCAGGAAAACTGTACGAACAGTTTATTACACCCTTATATAATACACTATGAGAGATAAGCCGCAAGTAAGTATTATGTGGTTTCGCAGAGATCTTCGGTTAGATGATAATGCAGCATTGTATCATGCCCTGAAAGGTGTTGAAAAAGTAATCCCCGTTTTTATTTTTGATAGAAATATTCTGGATGATTTAGCAGAAAAAAAGGACCGCCGGGTTCAGTTTATTTATAACGCTTTGCAGGATATGCAATCCATTCTTCAAAAGCTCAAAAGCTCACTGGAAGTATATTATGGGAAGCCGGAAGAGGTGTATGAAAAACTGCTTTCCGTGTATACTATTAAAACCGTTTATGCCAATGAAGATTTTGAACAATATGCCATAGACAGAGATAACGCAATAAACGAGCTATTGCGAAAGCATAACAGCATTTTGAAATTATACAAAGACCAGGTGATTTTTTCGAAAGATGAGATTACTAAAAAGAATGGGCAGGTATATTCTGTGTTCACGCCATATAGCAGAATGTGGCTGGCTAAGGTTAACAACTTTTACTTAAAAAGCTATCCGACTGAAAAATACTTTACGCAGTTTTATAAACAAGCAATAAATGCTTTTCCCTCTTTGGAAAGCATGGGTTTTGAAACTGTAAAGGAAGGATTTCCGTCGAAGGAATTTAATAAAGCAATTATTAAAACGTACGATAAAACCCGCGACCTGCCAGGCATCGACGGTACCAGCCGGCTTGGTGTTCATCTGCGTTTTGGCACGATCAGTATTCGTAAGCTGGTAAGTTTTGCTCAAAAAAATAATGCTGTTTACTTGAAAGAATTAATCTGGCGTGAATTCTACCAGATGATTCTTTGGCAAAGTGATGGCGTAAAAAAAGAGAAAGCTTTTAAGCCAAAGTTTGACAACATTCAATGGCGCAACGATGAAAAGGAATTTCGGCTTTGGTGCGAAGGGAAAACAGGATATCCGATTGTCGATGCCGGGATGCGGCAACTCAACACCATTGGCTACATGCACAACCGTGTTCGCATGATTACCGCATCGTTTCTTGCTAAGCACCTGCTTATCGACTGGCGATGGGGTGAAGCCTATTTTGCTCAGAAGTTATTGGATTATGATTATGCAAATAATAATGGCGGATGGCAGTGGAGCGCTGGTACCGGCGCAGATCCATCACCGTATTTCCGTGTATTCAACCCCGAAGCACAGGTAAAAAAGTTTGACAAGAAACTGGACTACATTAAACAATGGGTTCCGGAATATAAAAGCCCGGATTATAAACCAATGGTTGACCATCAAATGGCACGCGAACGAGCTTTGCGTGTTTATCGCGAAGCGGTAAAAAAATAGATGCAACTTGCAAATAGTTGTTGCTTGCCTTACGCAAACAACTCCATATACGACGCTTCTACCGGATTGATACTATCATATACTTCAAGCAACTTAGCAACTGCCGCTTTGCCTTTGCTGCCTAATGCAATGGAATAATCGTTTACATACAAATCAATATGCTGCCGCATTACATCCTCACTCATTTCCTGTGCGTGCTCCTTTACGTAACCGGATAAATGCTCATGATGATGAGCAAAAGCATATTCAACACTTTGCTTAATTAATGTATCCACCTGTTCAATCAATTCACTGCTGAAAGAACGACGCATAATGATGCCGCCTAACGGAATTGCAACACCAGTATTCGCCTCCCAATATTCGCCCAAATCCATCAGTTTCACTAGTCCCCGCTGCATGTAAGTAAAGCGGTTTTCATGGATGATAACACCCGCATCAACCATGCCATCTAATACCGCATCTTCAATCTGGTTAAAGACTAAAAAGTTCTTTCTATCAATATGCGGAAATGCCAGTGAGAACAGCATGTGAGCTGTTGTAGTATTGCCTGGAATCGCTACGCGAAAGTCTTTATTTTGTATATCAGGAATTTCATGTTTTGCAATTAACAACGGTCCTACACCCATACCCAATGCGCCACCACTATTTAATACAATGTATTCATTCAACACCAGTGGCAGCACGCCGTAACTGATTTTTGAAACATCTAATACCCGCTGTCTTGCCCAGTTATTTAACGTTTGTACATCTTCCAGGTGAACGGTAAAATCAATACCCTGCGTATCAATTTTTTTATTTACCAAGGCATCGAATATAAATGTATCATTGGGGCAAGGACTAAATCCTAAACTCAATTCCATCGTTCAAATTTTTTATTAATTCACATTTCAAATAAGGTTGAGCATCTTTCGAACTTCTTCATTTACATTCTCAATCGCTTCTTTTATTTTCCAATTCTTCTTATCTCTTTCACCCACATAATTCGAGATTCCGCGAACTTGAAGAAAAGGCACATCATACGATCTACAAACATAATGCAGAGAAGCGCCTTCCATGCTTTCCACATCGCCATCGTACATCGTTTGTAGCGTGTGTATCATGCTTTTATCTGTTGAAATCTGGTTCACGGTTACACCCACCACCGATTCAAGCGAAAGCACGTTATATTTTTCAAGTTCATCGTTGGGAAGAAACCGGTTTTCATATGGCACTTCATTCGCCTGTACAAAACCAAAGTCAAACAAATCATGCCAGCTTTCATTTTCCATTACACCCATATCTCCTACACATTCGTTTGCCACCACAATTACTTCTCCCAATCTTCTTTCTTTAGAAAATGCGCCACCAATACCTACCTGGATAATCAAATCAGGCTGGTGCTGAAACACATGCTGCGTAAGGCTTACAGCCGACGACAAGATACCAACACCGGTATATAAAAATTGAACCTGGTGCTTATCATTTTGCAACAATTCTTCCTTTATTTCGAACCTTGTAGCGGCGGCAATGGTTATCTTCATAAGCGAAAAAACTTATCCCTGGTTTACCGTAACAGTCTTATCAATCTTAGCAATTAATCCCTGCAAAACCTTGCCGGGACCAACTTCTGTAAAAATAGTTGCGCCATCTCTAATCATTGCCTGCACACTTTGCGTCCAGCGAACAGCACCGGTTAGCTGATCAATCAAATTCTTCTTTATTTCATCAGGGTTTACTGAAGGTTTTGCTGTAACATTTTGGAAAATAGGACAAGAAGAATCCGAAAACTTTGCGGCGTTAATCGCATTGGCTAATTCTTCCTGCGCAGGCTTCATAAAAGGGCTATGAAAAGCGCCACCCACTGGCAGTAGCAAAGCGCGTTTCGCGCCGGCTGCTTTTAGTTTTTCACACGCTTCTGTCACGCCTTTTATAGAACCACTGATTACCAACTGTCCGGGGCAATTATAGTTTGCCGGCACTACGGTTTCGCCCGATTCGTTTTCTATTCCCTCGCAAATGGCTTCTACTTTTCCGTCTTCCATTGCCAGCACGGCTGCCATGGTAGATGGCACCAGTTCGCAAGCTTTCTGCATTGCTTTGGCACGAATACTTACCAGCTTTAAGCCATCTTCAAACGATAATGTTTGATTGGCCACCAAAGCAGAAAACTCGCCTAATGAATGACCGGCTACCATGTCGGGCTTTGCATCAGCCAGTAACGCATACGCAATTACAGAATGAAGAAACACGGCAGGCTGGGTAACATTGGTTTGCTTCAGGTCTTCATCGCTTCCGGTAAACATGATATCGCTGATGCGGAAGCCAACAATCTCGTTTGCCTGCTCAAACATTTCTTTTGCCTTTTCATTGCTATCATACAGCGCTTTGCCCATTCCTGAAAACTGGCTGCCCTGCCCTGGAAATACGTATGCATGTTTACTCATAAAAACTAATTTGGGACGCCAAAAGTAGGCGATTCGATAAAGAAATAAGGATAAGCAGATATAAGAGTATATTGTTTGGTTGGCATGCTTCAACAGGTTCAGCTATCGCGATTAACATTTACCATTCCTCTTTTTCAGCATTTATTACCCTCATGTTTCTTTTAAATGACGCTTTCACACCCCTTCTTATGATGATTTTATTGTTACGTTCATCATCAAAATTCTCATTCTGCCGGCAATCAGTTAGCGATAAGATAGAAAATGACTCATGTTGCGAACATGGTTCTCATGTTAGCTATC
>CAZZZH010000210.1:0-8327 GCA_964658445.1 Ilyomonas sp. | reverse complement strand
TACCGCAATAGACAAACTCATTCTTTCATAGACTAACTTCTGTTTGCTTTTTTTAGTCCTTCTTTTTGCTTGTCAAAACAATTTTTAACAGACTCTCTATTACACGAAAATCTTCTGTACCGTTCTTTTGTTATCGTCTCAATAGTTGCATCGTCAAGGCAATGAAAGCTCATTCACATGCACTACAAACCGCTCCGTAAGCAGAAATAGTTTATTCGCAAAAGTTTACAAGCACTACAAACTTATATTGCTACACAGTTGTATCAAGTAAAATAAATCGTTGCTTAAAAGCCACGCGGCTTACAGTCACCAGTTATAATAAAAGGAATGAGCGAAATTGAAAAGTTTCGCTCATTCCTTTTATTATTTTGAAAATACCATTATAACCAACCCGACTTTAACCCACTTTTAATAGGCGCTACCCTTGTCGGCTGCTAACTTGCACCCCGATTGAAATACCAATAACCACTCAATTTTTGATATCGCATGCGTCTGCTTTCGCTTACTGCTTTTTTGTCTTTACTTTTCATTGTCTCCTGCTCAAAAACTAAAAATAAAATCATTGCTGCACCGGGGCAAACCTTCACCAATGTGCTCTATGCTACGGCACCGGATACGGCGAACAGGCAGGAAAACCTTTCGATGGATATAGACTTGCCGAAAAGTGTTTCAGGCAATGCCAGATACCCGTTGATGCTGCTGATACATGGCGGCGGCTTTATGGAGGGAGATAAAAAAGAAATGGCATCGCACAGCAGCGTGCTTGCCGATTCGGGGTATGTAGGTGCAACAATCAACTACCGTTTAGGCTGGCAAAGAGGCAGCAATAAATGCGATGGCAATGTATCTTCAGAGTATGACGCGCTCTATTGTGCCGTGCAGGATGCCAATGCTGCGTTGCGTTTTCTTGTAGCTCATGCTGATGTTTACCACATCGATACAAGCCGCATATATATTGGCGGCGGAAGTGCGGGTGGTACTATTGCTATGTACACAAAATTTTTTACCCCCAAACAGGCAGCACAGCTCCTGCCAGAGCAATATAAAAAGTTTGGCGCCCTGAACAATAACGGCAATACTTACATGCCTACTTTCACTATACGCGGAGTTTTGAACTTGTGGGGTGGCATGGGAGATTCGTTACTGATTAACCAAAGCAATGCTGTGCCGATGATTTTGTTTCATGGCACCGCTGATCCTTTATCGCCTTACGATACAGGTCACGAGTACTCCTGCGATGCATTTCCGAAAACGTATGGATCAGCTTGTTTGTCGCGCCAACTGGCTGCCAGCGGTGTGCCTTATGTATGTTATCTAAAAAAAGGTGCTGCACATGCACCGGCTGCTTATAAAGCGCAGGTAGTAATGCCGCTTGCGATCCGCTTTTTTAATGCGGTTCATAACAACCTGCCTACAGAAAACAGAGTGATAATGGAATAAAAAATTTTATTCTTTTTTTGTTTGCAGGGTAACTTTGCTTTTATAAATCAACTTACATACGGCTGTTAAACGAAGCTGATTTTTGTTATCGCTTCGTTACTCTCTTCCTGCGAAAGACGTTCTTTTGCAACATGAAATGGACTACCTTTTTTCTCTGTGTTATTATGTGTATGAATAGTAGCCATGCACAAAGCATTGCCGGTTTCAACAGTTATCTTACCCACAGCCGGCAGGTACTTTTTGTGACCACACCTTCTGCGACGTCTGTTCAGGGGACAATGTATTTGTGTAAACGAAAAAACAACCGCAAGACCTGGAAAATAAAAGATTCATTTGCCATTGTTGTTGGCAGGGCAGGGTTGGCAAAAGATGCGCAAACAAATGTAGCCATAGCTGCTGATTTGCCGGTAAAAAAAGAAGGCGATGGCAAGTCGCCGGCCGGCATTTTTCCGTTGGGACAAGTGTTTAGCTATCACGATTTACACCACCTGCACATGCCGTTTAAACAGGTAGATACACTTTGTCATTGTGTAGATGATCCAAGTTCTGTTTACTATAATACGCTCGTTGTTGCCGACACGGCTAAGCAGGTTTACAATAGCTTTGAATACATGAAGCGCCACGATGATTTTTATGAGTACGGCATATGGGTTTTATACAACAGCCAACCTGTTGTTGTAAGAAATGGCTCTTGCATTTTTATTCATGTATGGAAGAATGAAAACAGCGGCACCAGTGGCTGCACAGCCATGTCTAAAGAGCATATCATCCGCTTGATTTACTGGTTGAATAAAAAAAAGAACCCGGTGCTGCTGCAGGTTGTAAAGGCGTAAAGGATCAATCTGTTTTTTTCTCCAGTATCATAAACTCCATTGGCTGCAAATGCCTGCCATGAACGCCATCTTCTTCAAACGTTTTTCGTTCGCCGATATCTTCATAACCATGACGCTGGTACCAGTTGATAAGCTCCGTGCGAACAGAGATAACGGACATATAAATCGCTTTGCAGTGCAGGTGTTTTGCCCACTCTTCGGCTGCCGCTAACAGTTTTTTCCCAATGCCGCCACCCTGCAATTGTGGCGATACGCTGAACATACCGAGATACAATCGTTCGCCGTGCTGCTGAAGATTAACACAACCAATGATTGCATGGTTATCGTTTGTAAATTTTAGAAAAATACTACCAGGTTGCCGCATGGTTTGCAAAATGGCTTCTTCGTTGGTGCGTTGCTCTCCTTCTATCAGGTGCGCTTCTGTTGTCCAGCCTTGTTTGGAGGTTTCGCCGCGATAGGCGCTATTGAGAAGATATTTAATAGCAGGAATATCGGCTTCTGTGGCGATTGAAATATACAAATCGAAAAATGCAAACATGAAAATCGAATTATATTATGTTTGATAGAATAAAGGTAGCAAACAAAAATGCTTTACTTTTTACAGTAAAGCATTGACAGATATTTGAAATAAGTTTCCTTAATAACTCACACATTCCTTCAACTCCTTATCTGTATAAGCCAAATTATATTGCTTCAACACATCAGCCGGAACACCATTCCATTGGTTGGGCACATTGCCGGCATAGCCAATATCTTTCACGCCAACTTCGGAAGTGTAAAAACCACTTGCCGTAAGATTGCGCATCAAACTAAAAAAAGAAACGCCCGGCTCCATGCCCGGCTTTGCTTTGTTGGGATAAGCAATGGCATCTACCATTTCAATGCGCTGTTTATCGTCGCACTCGCGGAACGACTTACCATAGCGTGTGAGGCATTGCATATCTACCCAGCGTAAGCCACCGCGCATGGGCGTCTGGTGTTCGGGCATATCGCGTACAATAAACTCAATAAAATCCGGCACTTTGGCATCGGTGGCACTGCCGCTTACCTCATCTTTCGGGATGATGATGTCAGATAAAACAGCAATCGTTGCCATCTCGTGGTCGGTAAAAAATTTATCTTTCGTTACCTCATCGTAGTGTGCCTGTTCTTCCTTCATCCGGTCAAAGTCTTTGCCTTTGTCTTCTACCGCTTTTTTACCTGGAAGCTCTTTTGTATTATCGGTTTTGATGTCTGTATTACAAGCTTCCAGTACTGCGCCGGCTGCCACGCTGCCGGCGAGTAATGTTTTGAGTGATTTTCTTCTGTCCATGATTCGATGTATGATGTTAGATGTACGATGTAACTAAAACATAGTACGGTATAATATTCAATCTTACTTATTCAATATTCAATTCTAAATATTGTTCTTCTTCAGTTCATCAATCAGATGCTCACTGGCGCGCATAGAGAGAGCAAGAATAGTCCACGTAATATTCTTATCGCCCTGCGATACAAACTGACCACCATCTACACACAACACATTCTTTGCATCGTGCGCCTGGCTCCATTCGTTCAGCGCCGATTTTTTGGGATCGCTGCCCATGCGCACGGTACCGGCTTCGTGAATAATTTTTCCGGGTGGTTCCAAACCCCAGTTGTTGTGTTTGCCGTTATCGGCGCCCCAGGTAATCTCGGCTTTCATGTTGTGCAGAATCTCGGAGAAGGTCTCCATCATGTGCTTTGCCTGGTTGATTTCATAATCAGAGTATTTAACGTTGAACCGAAGCACAGGAATACCGAATTTGTCAACCGTTGTCGGGTCTATTTCGCACAAGTTACTTTCTAATGCAAGCGCTTCTCCCCTGCCTGCCATGCCGACACCGGCGCCATAGAAATAACGGTAATCTTCTTTCAGCGATTTGCCGTAGCCGCCACCTTCTTTCTGCATACCATTCACAGCATGTTTGCCATTCAGGTTTTCGATGCCCCAGCTAAAACCATATAGCGGCATACCCATGCCACCACCATATTCAATGTGGTAGCCGCGCGGAAAATCGAGCTTTTTATTGTCGAGCCACCAGGGCGAATACACATGCATACCGCCTACGCCATCTTCATTGTAACGTTTGCGGTTAAACAACGAAGGCACAATGCCACCCATGCCGGCACCTGTGCTGTCGTGCAAATATTTGCCGACTACATTGCTGCTATTGGCCAAGCCATTCGGGTGCCGTGGCGATTTGGAATTGAGTAACAAACGCGCAGACTCGCAGGCGCTGGCAGCCAGAATTACCGTTTTACCTGAAACCTGGTATTCCTGCATATCGTCTTTACTTACATAAGAAACCGCAGTAGCCAAACCGGTGTTCTGGTCGGTAAGAATTTCGCGCGCCATGGCATTGGTCACCAAATCTACATTGCCGGTATGCAATGCTGGAATAACCAGCACGGAAGACGATGAGAAATCGGCATACGCCTTACAGCTTCTGCCGCACTGCGCACAATAAAAGCAAGAGCCACGCTCTTTGTTGATGGCTTTGGTAAGAATAGACAAGCGCGAAGGAATAACCGGAACGCCCGAGGCCGTGCCGGCATTTTTAATCATCAGTTCGTGCAGGCGTGGCTTGGGTGGCGGAAGAAAAATGCCATCGGGATCATCTTCCAAACCTTCGTTGGTGCCAAACACACCCAGCAATTGGTCTATCTTATCGTAGTAAGGTTTTACATCATTGTAGCTGATGGGCCAATTGTCGCCCAAGCCATCAATGTCTTTCCGTTTAAAATCTTTCGGTCCGAAGCGAAGAGAGATTCTGCCCCAGTGGTTAGTACGTCCGCCCAGCATACGCGCGCGCCACCAGTCCCACTCGGTGCCGGGTGCCTGCGTGTAAGGTTCGCCATCTATTTCCCAGCCCCAATAGCAGCCATCAAAATCGCCAAAGGGACGATACTTGGTGCTGGCGCCTCTTCTGGGCGAATCCCAGGGTTTCGTCAGTTGTAAAGAATTCACCTTCGGGTCGAACATAGGCCCAGCTTCTATCAGGCATACTTTCAAGCCGGCATTTGCCAGCACATAAGTAGCCATGCCGCCGCCGGCGCCCGAGCCAATGATGACCGCATCGTATTGTTTGGTTTTCTTTTTAATCTCTAAATCTGCCATGGACACAACCGTTTTTTGTTGGGATAAATGTAGTGCATTCTCATTATCGCCGCAGGATTTTCGGTGTTCGGGATAAAATAAAAGAGAGGATGGATAAAAAGCTTTACTTCCGGCAGGCTACTACCCGTTTAGCCAGAAAAAAAAGCACGCTGCTAACCCGGTTTTTCCATCTTCCGGGTAAAAGGATGGCTGGAAAAAAGGTGCCCGCCGAAAGGCCGGAGCTTCAAACAATGTTGTTTACCCCGACGGGAAATTTCCCGTTGTATCAAACAAGCTTGTTTGGTATAACGGGAAATTCGGAGTCGTATAAAATAAGCTTGTTTGATACAGCGGGAAATCTCCCGACGCACTAAACAAGTCTGTTTTACCCGGCGGGAAATTTACCGACGTAGTAAACAAGATTTTTTCAACCCCCACTTTTCCAGCCGCACGTACCGTTGCAGGTGTTTTTTGCAAACCCCGAAAGCAGAATACATTTACACCCAAAATACAATCAGGAATGGATTTCATTCTCGCCATCGATATAGGCACCACCAACTGCAAAGCCGTTGTTTTTGACAGGGATGGAAACGCCATGTCTTCTTTGAAAAAAGGCTACGAAACCCTAAGCGACGCTACAGGGAAAAGCGAGCAAAACCCGGATGAAGTGTTTGCCGTGGTGCTGTCGCTGATACAAGAATCGCTGTCGCAAAATGGAGCCATTGTCGCCGTTTCGTTCAGCGCCGCCATGCACAGTGTGATAGCCGTAACGGCTGATGGCAAACCGTTGACCCATGCCATTCTCTGGTCAGATACAAGGGCGGTGCAGCAGGCAGAAAAGCTAAAAGCCACCGAGGCTGGAACGAGGATTTATCACCAGACGGGAACGCCCATTCACCCGATGTCGCCGCTGTGCAAAATCATATGGCTGCGCGAAACGATGCCGGCGGTTTTTCAGCAAACCAGCCGGTTTATCTCTATCAAAGAATACATTTTTTATAAACTGTTTGGCAAGTATGTGGTTGATGAATCGATTGCCTCGGCAACGGGTTTGTTCAATATAAAAGAGAAAGTTTGGTGTAAAGAAGCGTTGGCTACCGCCGGCATTACAGAACAAGCTTTATCTATGCCCGTGGCAGCCACACACCGCGAGGAACATTTATTACCCGGATACAGCCAGACATTCGCCACTGCAAAGCCTTTGGCTTTTATTGTGGGCGGCAACGATGGCTGCCTTGCCAACCTGGGTAGCGGCATTGTGGCGGCGGGCGATGCATCGCTCACCATCGGCACCAGCGGCGCTATCAGAATGACAACGGATAAAGCTACGGTGGATGAGAAACAGCGCACGTTTACCTACCTTCTTACGGGCGATATTTACATTACGGGTGGCGCCATCAACAACGGTGGCATTACCCTGGAATGGCTCAGCCAGATTCTTACCAATGATGCTACGCCAAAAGAGCCCGACGCCTTGCTGCAACTGGCAGAAACCGCACCGGCAGGTGCCAACCGTTTGCTGTTTCTGCCTTACCTGCTGGGCGAGCGTGCGCCCATGTGGGATGCAGCGGCAAAAGGCGTTTTGTTTGGACTCACGCACCAGCACACCAAGGCAGATATAGCTCGCGCGGCAGTGGAAAGTATTTGCTTTGCGCTGCGCGATGTAATGCAGGCAATCGAGGAAGTGAATGGCGAGATAAAAACCATTTATGCCAGCGGCGGCTTTACCCAATCGCCCTTCTGGCTGCAGACAATGAGTGATGTTTTAGGTAAAACAATTGTGTTGAATAATAGTGCCGATGCATCGGCTACGGGCGCCGCTATGGTTGGGTTGTATGCATTGGGCTATCTCACTTCTTTATCGCAGGTAAAAGACCGGTTTGCAGCTGAGAAAGTATTTACACCTGATGCATCGCGGCATCAAACCTATACATCGTTGTTTGCTATTTTCCAGTCGCTTTATCCCAAATTAAAAGACTCGTTTGTTGCCATTGGCCAGGTGTAGTTTATGGATGAACGGATAGTGGCACTAGCTTCTTTGGCGGCTCTTTTTACTACTTTTACAACCCCGTTATGCTATCTGCCACCCGACAATTGTATAAAAATGCCTACACCGGTTTATCCCGCAACACGTGGTATCTATCTGCTGTAATGCTTATTAACCGAAGCGGCACCATGGTCATTCCCTTCATGACCATTTACTGCACGCAAAAGCTTCATTTCAGTCTTACGCAGGCAGGCTTTATTATGGGCTTGTTTGGGCTGGGCGCCATTGTGGGTGCGGTGTTTGGCGGCCGCGTTACTGACCGGTGGGGCTTCTATCCGCAGCAGGTGGCGGCACTGTTGTTGGGCGGCATTCTGTTTATTGTCTGCGGTTATTTGCGCACCTATCTTTCGCTTTGCATTGGTGTGTTTGTGTTGAGTATTTGTAATGAATCGTTTCGACCGGCCAATGCAGCGGCCGTGGCGCACTACAGCGAGCCGGAGAACAGAACCCGCTCTTATTCGATGAACCGTTTGGCAGTCAACTTAGGCTGGGCCGTGGGTGGTGCGCTGGGTGGTTTTTTGGCTTCGCTTAATTACCAGTTGTTGTTTTGGGTAGATGGCTGCACCAACATTGCCGCAGCTTTGCTATTGCTGAAATGGCTGCCTTATGTGAAAGGTGGTTCAAAACACAATACCACTGCCCAACTTGCCCCAACCGTATCGGCATACCGCGATAAGATCTATCTTTTCTTTATTGCCCTAACTATTTTATTGGGTTATTGCTTCTTTCATTTGTTTACCATCATGCCGGTTTTTTATAAAACCCAATGGCATTTAAGCGAACAGTTTATCGGCATCCTGATGGCAATAAACGGGTTGCTGATTGTGGTGGTAGAAATGATTATTGTTTATTCGCTTGAGGGCACCCGGCCGTTAACCACTTTTATGCA
>CAZZZH010000209.1:3688-8377 GCA_964658445.1 Ilyomonas sp. | reverse complement strand
ATTTTTATGCAAATTATCTACTTCAGCTTTGCTAAAGCGACTTTAATTCTTTCCCAGCCTTTTTCTATATTCTGCATACTATTGGCAAACGAAAAACGAACACATTTTGGCTCGCCAAAGGCATCGCCCATCACAGAAGAAACATGCGCGTTATTTAATAAATACATGCTAAAATCGGCAGCGTTGTTTATGGTGGTTTCGCCATCGCTTTTGCCGTAATAAGAAGAGACATCGGGGAAAATGTAGAAAGCGCCCTCCGGCTCGAAACAAACAATGCCCGGCACTTCTTTAATTAACTCCAACACGCGTTTGCGCCTCTTTGTGAACTCTTCGACCATTTCCATGCTTGGGCGCAGATCGGTTGTTAATGCCGTGACGGCAGCTTTCTGTGCAATGGAGCACGTGGCGCTGGTAAATTGCCCCTGCAGCTTCTCGCAGGCTTTTACAATGTCCGTGTTGGCAGCAATATAACCCAGCCGCCAGCCGGTCATTGCAAAGCCCTTGCTTAAGCCATTCACAATAACAACCTGGTCTTTCAGTTCGGGAAATTGTGCTATGCTTTCATGCTTTCCAACAAAGTTGATGTACTCGTAAATTTCATCGGCCAGAATGATAACTTCCGGATGTTTTACAAACACATTTTTTAATGCTTCCAATTCTTCCTTGCTGTAAACAGCGCCGCTTGGGTTGCAGGGCGAGGAAAAGAGAAAGACTTTCGTTTTGCTCGTGATAGCGGCTTCTAATTGCTGTGGTGTTATCTTAAAGCCGCTCTCAGTGGTAGTATGAATTTCTACCACTTTGCCACGCGCTATTTTAACCAGTTCGCTATACGTTACCCAATAAGGTGTAGGAATAATAACTTCATCATCATCGTCAACCAACGCAAGAATCACATTGGCTAAACTTTGCTTGGCACCTGTTGATACAATAATGTTCTCCGGTTTATAATCAAGATTATTATCGCGCTTAAACTTAAAACAAACCGCTTCGCGCAGGTCGGGATAACCGGCTACCGGTGTGTAGTGGCTCCAGTTGTCGTTAATGGCTTTTACAGCAGCGTCTTTAATGTGCTGTGGCGTGTCGAAATCGGGCTCGCCAAGGCTTAAATCAATAACATCGATTCCTTTGGCGCGAAGCTCGCGACCCAGCTTTGCCATCTTTAATGTTTCAGGCTCGGCAAAGCGGTCTAATAAAGAGGATAACTGCATAAACGAAGAATAAAAATTAGTGGCGCGAAGGTAGGGATTCAAAGAGATTGGCAGCGCGTGGAGATATCAGGTATTATGCAGAAGATAGAAGATAATAACAAGGTATTTTTCAAATTTTATTTTCTATTTACTATATACTTTACGCTTCATCGCACCTGATAACAATGCAATGACATTGATAGTCATTTCTGTTTAGATGAACTCATTGTAAGAAAAACATTTAACAGTCTATAAAACTGTGTTTAAACTTTCGGAATTCTTTACAATAAATTTCAAAAGAAGAGCCTTAAAAACTTTTATTTTCGTAACGCAAGCATAACTACCATTTTTTTAAACCAATAATTGCAAACATGAGATCTCTAAATTCGGCTACTTGGCCAAGAAACATTTTTTTATGTGCTTTATCTTCCGGTTTTCTTTTTTTGACTTCCTGTACCAAACAAATAAAGGATGTTGCGGCTGATGACTCTTTTACTGGCAATGGGCAATTGCAAAGCTTGAAGACTTCAGGAAGACCGAATATTATCTTGCTGCTGGGCAATGATGTTGGCTACGAAGTACCCACTTTTACAGGTGGAAAATCGTACAGCACACCCACACTGGATATGATGGCGGCCAACGGCGTTTTTTTTGCGCACACCTTCCGCCATCCAGATGGATTTCCTTCGCGGCTTGCTTTTTATACAGGCAAATACAACTTTAGAAACTATATAACCTGGGGACATTTTGGATACGACCAAAAAACATTTGCCAATATGCTTTCTGATGCCGGCTATAAAACCTGCTTTGTAGGTAAATGGCAGATGGATGATGGCGACTACGGCCTCACGCAGCGCGGCTGGCAGAAGTACAGCGTGTTTCTTCCTTTTCAGAACGAAGGCGGACAAAGAGACGGGCGCTATAAGAACCCGGATATTTACGAAGCCGGTGCGTATCTGCCCGACGCGCAAACCAAAGGCAAGTACTCGGAAGATATGTTTTCTGACTATTTATGCAGCTTTATCGACAGTAACCGAAACAAACCTTTTTTAGGGGTGTATTCATTTAACCTCGCAGCTCAGCCATATGTTCCTACACCTGATGATCCTGCTTTTGCCAGCTGGGACCCGACTAACGAAGAGCAGCATCAGAACAAAAAATATCAGCCTGAAATGGTTACGTATATGGACAAGATGATCAATAAAGTGATCACCAAACTGAAAGACGACGGCATTGCTAACAACACCATCGTTATGTACCTGACACCTTCAGCTACGGCTAACTTAATCACTTCGATATGGGGACCCAAAAACACACCCGTGCAAGGCTCTAAGCTGCATACACAAATGTGGGGTACCCTAAATTCGCTGGTGGCTTATTGCCCCGGACAATTAAGACCGCATGTAGACCGTAGCACACTGATAGACTATACTGACTTCCTGCCAACGATAGCGGACATAACCAAGACGCCGCGGCCGACCAACTACGGCACGCTGGACGGTGTTTCTTTTGCCGATAATTTAAATGGTACGAAAGGAACAGACCGAAGCTGGGTATTTTGCGACTGGGATAATGACTCTACCGACAAGCTTTTCCCCGATCAGCGTTGGGTAAATGATACTACTTATAAGTTGTATGATACACTCAACTATTCGCAGTTCTTCAACATGGTGAAGGATACCTTTGAGACCAGCCCGATACCGGATTCGAAACTGACACCAAAAGAACAAAAGATCAAGCAACAGTTTATTAAAGTATTACAGTCAGAACACAATTAGTAAAGGTTTTTTGCAGATAATTTTTACACCAGGTGCTTTCATCGAATAAAATCGGGAAAGCACCCGGTTTGTTTTATAAGCTTCTTCCTGTTAATCATCATTAAGAGAAGGAAAATATACAATGGCATTATTTCCAGTTATCCGGCTTATTGTATTTCTGTTTCAGAAACTTTTTTTCCGTGTTTTTAATGCGCTGCTTGTTAAACACCAAGGCCGCCTGCCCTCTTTTTGATACGCCGTTAATGCCGGCAAGCCCTTGTATTGTCCATTTGAAGTTCTGTTTGTCCTGCCGGTTCCAGTTATCCCGCATCAGCTTGCCGGTTGGGAAAATATAGTAATTACTGTCTTTGATAAGATAGTAACTGATGGATACATCCGTTACTTTTTCTGCCCATACTGATATATGCTCAAGTGTTGGCAATGTAGCCGGATCGATAATGTAAAAAGCAACTTCATTATTCTCCATTACCGGCAAGGCTGCTGCTACATGATAGTTCCAGAAATTGGTGAGACTGCCCGGCTGTTTTCTTAAATAACCACCGCCAAACACCCAACCTTTATAATTCGGGATGTTCCATTCGGTTAATAAAATACAGATCGCATTTGCCCGGTCTTCGCAGTCATTGCTGGCATCGCTCCATCGAAACAATTCATGGCTTTTAAAAAAATCAAATATCGTTTGAGCCTCTTGTTTGGTAATGGTTTTTGTGTCAGAAATAAGGTCAGACAGGATAGGCTCATATATCGTTTTCCAGTCGCTCATGAAATAGTAAACTAATGTGCACGGCAGGTGCAAGAATACAGCCAAATCTTTTTTGACAGAAGATACATAAGATAGCTGCAATAAAAGTTGTCTCAGATATTTTAAATGCTTACTTCCAGAATTAATTCAGAAAATCTATGGGTTTCGTGTTCTGATAATTCTCTTATTTTACAATCATTATGACCCGTATTGGTTTACTCTCCGACACGCACAATTATCTTGATGAAGCGATCTTCAAACACTTCCAGAACTGTGATGAAATATGGCATGGCGGCGATTTTGGAAACATTTCGATAGCAGAACAGTTGCGCGCTTTCAAACCGTTAAAAGGTGTGTATGGCAATATTGATGGCTATGACATAAGAAGCGAATTCCCAGAACAACTCTTGTTTTATTGCGAAGATGTAAAAGTGATGATAAAGCACATTGGCGGATATCCGGGAAAGTATGCGCCAGGCGTGAAGGATACGATTGTAAAAGAAAAGCCGGCATTATTTATAGCCGGGCATTCGCACATACTGAAAGTAATGTTTGACGATAAGATGCAGTGCCTGCACATGAACCCTGGTGCGGCTGGTGTACATGGCTGGCACCAGGTGCGCACCCAGCTTCGCTTTATAATTGATAACAAGGAAATTAAAAACTGCGAAGTGATTGAATTAGGAACAAGACATATGGCAAGTAAGGGATGATATAAATGCTTACTTATTGCCGACCAATTGCTCTGCAATAGCAATAGCAACTCTCTCGCCATCCATGGCTGCACTTACAATACCACCTGCGTAGCCGGCGCCTTCTCCGCATGGATACAGGTTTTTGATTTGAATGTGCTGCAATGTTTCTGTATTACGAGGTATACGCACAGGCGAGGAAGTGCGGCTTTCGGTTGCTACCACTATCGCTTCATCTGTATAAAAGCCACGCATTTTTTTACCAAAAGAAATAAAGGCTTTTTGTAACC
>CAZZZH010000209.1:0-3678 GCA_964658445.1 Ilyomonas sp. | reverse complement strand
TAACCGCGAACTAATAAAAGAAGGCAAAACGTTTTGCAACAAAGCACTCTGCAAGCCCGGAACATAACTGCAAACCGGCAGCGAAGAAGACAGCTGATTGTTGCAAAAATCTGTCAAGCGTTGGGCAGGCGCTACAAAGTTTCCGCCGCCTGCATTATACGATTTTTCTTCTACCATTTGCTGAAAGTGCATCAGAAGTAGCGGATCGTCAGCCTGCCATTGGTGTTGCTTCATTTTCTTTATAAACTCTTCATCAGCCATAACATCAGCCATGTCGGTTGTTACTACCATACCGCTGTTGGCAAAAGGGTTGTTTCGCTTGCTGGGGCTCCAGCCGTTTACCACCAGTTCGCCCGCACCCGTAGCTGCTGGTGCAATAATGCCGCCGGGGCACATACAAAACGAAAACACACCTTTGTCTTCTACCTGCTGCACCAGGCTGTAAGAAGCTGGCGGCAAATACTCACTGCGCATGGGTTGGTGATATTGTACATTGTCCACCAGGCTTTGCGGGTGTTCTATCCGCACACCTAAAGCGAAAGGCTTGGCTTCGATAGCTATTTTTTTTTGATATAACAATTCAAATGCATCGCGGGCTGAATGACCGGTGGCAAGTATCACTGCTTCGGCTTTAAAAGAATCGCCATCTGAAGTAATAACACTTGTTATCAGGTTATCGTTTATAACAAAATCAACTACTTTCTTTTGAAATAAAAATCGACCGCCACTGTCTGCAATCTGCTGCCGCATGGCTGTGATAATCTGTGGCAATTTATTGGTGCCAATGTGCGGATGCGCTTCGTATAAAATATTTTCTTCAGCGCCAAACTGCGCAAAGGTTTGCAGTATTCTTTCTACATTGCCGCGCTTGGTGCTGCGGGTATAAAGCTTTCCATCGCTGTAAGTGCCAGCACCGCCTTCGCCAAAACAGTAGTTGCTTTCGCTATTAATGATGCCTTCTTTGTTTAAAGAAGCTAAGTCGCGACGGCGCGCCCGCACATCTTTGCCGCGCTCTAAAACAATAGGCCGTATGCCGTGCCGTATCAGTTGCAAAGCAGCAAATAGTCCAGCCGGGCCAGCACCAATGATGATAACCTTTTTCGATGCGTTAGCTACATCGGGATAAACAACAGAAAGGTAAGCATGATGATGAAACGGCTCGTTGATAAAAGCCTTTATGGTAAGGTTAACGAACACATTTTTACCACGCGCATCAATAGATTTTTTTTGAATAAAAAAGCCTGTGATGTCGGCAATCGTCTTGCCGGAAGCGACAGAGATATATTGAGTTATAATATCGCTGTTGCTCGCTTCATGAGGAAGCAGCTTCAGCGTTATGGTTTGTTGCATATGGTTAGGTATTTATCCTAAAACAGCCACAAAGATTGCAATAAAATAGGTAAGCAAACAATTAAGATACATCAACTAAAATAGTTGCATGTCTTAAACTAAAGGAATAATAACTGCAGTAAACAAGTTACCTCGTTACAAAACGATATCCAAATCTAAGCCCGACGAAACGAACGGATTCAGAGTTGGAAGTAGTCTCGTACCGAACGCTGAGATCGAATGTTTTAGCAGGGTCGGCATAGTAGCCAACTGTGGCAGCTAAGGTCAGTCCATCGCCGCCAATATCTTTAATATTACCACTGCTGAATTTTGAAAATCCTAATCCAGGTTCAAAGTACAATCTTCCTTTCGTAGTGTAGCGGCCGCAAAGTTTAAAGAAGCCATCGCTTAATGTTCCAATGTTACGGTTGTCTAACTTATCCGTTGTAAAAAAAGCGATATAACCCGCCTGTCCAAGTATCGCCCAATTGGGCGTAAAATTATAACCTATCTTAGCATCAGCGCCCACACCAGGATTGGTCTGTATGCCAAAACTGCCTACGGGCACAGCAAAGTCAACACCCAAGCCTAACTCGGCACCGGTACCATGTTGTGAAAAAGCAGCAGCAGAAAAAAACATAACGATTGCGAACAAAAAAATTCGTTTCATAACAGTAGTTTGCAGTATTTGGTAATTATTAAAATGGAAGATCATTTTCTCCGTCAGAAAAGCTCGTATCATCATTGGCAGGTTGGCCGGCATATTGGTTGCCTGAAGCGGACTGCGCCGGCTCTATACGCCAGGCATCGAGGTTGGTAATATAATTGTCTTTGCCGTCTTTGCTCCACTTGGTGCCGCGAATGTTGAAGTGGACTTTTACCATATCTCCTATTTTATGCTTGTCGGGCATGGAAGTACGGTCTTGGGTGCATTGAAATTTAATATAACTGGTAAACACGCGACCATTGCCTTCTTCTGAATTTTCGATAATGAATTCACGGGTTTTGAATGTTTCGGAGCGTTGAACGGTATTGTAAACAGCAATTAGTTTTCCGGCTATCTCAAATGCCATGGTTGTGGTTTTGCGGCAAATGTAATTCTTACCGAACGAAGGAAAGAAAAGCAGGAAATAAAAAGGTCTTAAAAAATACAGATACCTTTTACAACAAACCGAGCACAATAAAAGCAATGTGCGAAGGTTTAATAAGCCATCGCTTTTTTATATCAATGGTTGCCAATTCGTATTGTTGCAATACTTATTTTAGTTGTCATCATGAAAAAAACTACACGTTTTGTCACCAATATTTATGTTGCCTTATTGCTGCACCTGGCACTTGTTTTATTTTTTTATTCTTTTTGCCGCATTGGCTTCTATTTGTTCAATATTTCATACTTCCCGCATACCAGTGCCAGTAGCTTTTTAAGAATGATGTTGGGCGGTATTGAGTTCGATCTTACCGCAGTGTTGTACAGCAATATTTTGTTCATTATAATGATGATTATACCGCATCCATTGCGGTATAATTCATTGTACAAAAAAATAGCTGCCTGGATTTTTATCATTACTAATTCTATAGCCATCGCTACCAACGTGATTGATTTTATCTACTATAAATTCACGCTTCAGCGAACTACACTCAATATCTTTTCACAGTTTCGGCATGAGAACAATTTAGGCAGTTTGTTTATCCATTTCTTCCTTACTTATTGGTATGCCGTATTGCTTTTTGTTGCTATGGTAATTGGCTTGCAAAAGCTTTATAACAAGATAGACTACAGACGGATTTTCTCAAATCCATGGAAGCATTACGGCATTAGTCTTTTATTGCTGCCGCTACTGGTTATTCTCTTCGTTGGCGGCGTGCGTGGCGGTTTTGCCCACAGCACTCGTCCCATAACGCTTAGCAATGCAGCGCAGTGGTGCGATGACCCGCGTGACGTAAGCATTGTTCTGAATACGCCTTTTGCTATGATAAGAACGGCAACTATAGAAAATATTCAGAAAGTAAATTACTTCGGCGACGACCAGCAACTCAGCCGGGTGTTCACTCCTTTGCATATGCCGAATGACACGCTGCCTTTCCGGTACAGCAATGTGGTGATTATCATTATGGAAAGTTTTTCCAAAGAGTTTATTCCCATTTACAACCAACACACAGGCGGCAATTATAAAGGGTATGCACCTTTTTTAGATTCGCTTATTGGTAAAAGTTATGCCTTTCAATATTCGTTTGCTAATGGCAGAAGGTCTATCGAAGCCATGCCTTCGGTTTTTTGCAGCATCCCTTCTGCAAAAGTGCCGTTTGTGCTGTCGCAATATTCTGGTGATAAAGTAAACAGTCTACCTT
>CAZZZH010000208.1:0-8380 GCA_964658445.1 Ilyomonas sp. | reverse complement strand
ATAATAATATAAAATAGAGGTGTGCAAGGTAAGAGAAAAAGGAGAGGTAAAATGTGAAAATGAGAGCGAACATGTCGCTATTCATTTCTCATGTTCAATACAGATCATCCAGTTTCATCTTCAGGTATTTGATAACGCTGCGGTGAGTGCTGTAAAGCGATATGGTAACGCCTAAAACAATCATGCCGCCAAACAGCAGGAAGTTAAGCTTCAGATCGCGTATGGCTTTTAACTGAGGTATCCAGTTTTCGGCCGATTGTATCAGCAGGAATAAAAGCACGATAGCAATGCCGGCGCTGATCAAACCATTCACAATCGCCCTCATTTCCATAGGACGGGCAATGAATCTTCGCGTGGCGCCCACCATCTGCATCGTCTTGATAAGAAAGCGGTTGCTGAACATAGCCAGTCGTATGGTATTGTCTATACTGATAATAACGATAATACTCAGTAACACGCCCAACACAATCAAAGCAATGCCAAACACACGCGTATTTTTATTCAAAGCATCTACCAGAGAATTTGGAAAAACAATCTCGCTGATCTGGTTAGGAAAAGCGGATGTAATCTGGCTGCTGATCTTCTGCAGGCTGTCTTTGTCTACATAGTTCGATATGGTATAAAAATCAATGCTTTCGGGCAAGGGGTTGTAATCAAGAATCTTGTTCCAGTCCTCGTTGCCATCATTGTTCCAGGCAGCTTTGGCTTTGTCCTTATCTATGTACTGTACGTTCTTTGCATACGGTTGCTTCGTGATGAATTGCTGAATCTGGCTAATGGTGTCTTTGTTCATGGTACGCAGGTAAGCGCTGATGCGGATGTCTTCTTTAAAGGCATTTCCAACTTGTCTGAAATTGAGAAACAGCCATCCCATTAAACCCAGAACAAAGAGAATGAGCGACACGCCGATGATGCTGTAAACATAGCCACCTTTACTGCGTTTGGAAGAGGAAGAGCCTTTGCCGATTTGCGCCATAATTCATACTTGCTTTTAACGTGAAGCGGGAAACAAATTTAGGGGTTTCACCTACATTTGCACCCATTGTTTAACGCAGCTTTAGCAAGCTTAGTATGCGTGCTTTTATAACAAATACGCAAAAGCGCAAGAAAAAAAAGCCGGTTTGAAGGAATGAATAAATACGTTTAAAGCAACTGACATCCTGCTTACACGCGAACGATTCACAAGGTGCTACCGGCTGATAGAGTAAGAGATTTTTTGTGTTACCATCGTCTGAATCTCCAGTTGATCGTCCCTTGCGACGCTCCGTTCAACGTTCCGAAAACAATTGAGCAACGGGCAATTGCATCACGATACCGTAGATTATTTATCAATAAAACCTTCGAACCTTTTTAGCGAAAATCACACAATCAAAACATGGAATACAATTTTAGAGAGATAGAACAAAAATGGCAACGGCAGTGGCAGGAAGAAGGTGCTTACCAGGTGAGCAATGATAGCCCGAAACCGAAATATTATGTGCTTGATATGTTTCCTTATCCCAGCGGTGCAGGCTTGCATGTGGGGCATCCGCTGGGCTATATTGCAAGTGATATTTATGCCCGCTTCAAGCGTTTAAAAGGCTTCAATGTATTGCATCCCATGGGCTACGATGCCTTTGGTTTGCCTGCAGAGCAATATGCCATTGAGCATGGTGTACATCCTGCCGAATCAACCCAAAAAAACATTGCCAATTTCCGCAGCCAGTTAGATAAAATCGGCTTCTCGTTCGATTGGAGCCGTGAAGTAAATACCAGCGATCCGAAGTATTACAAATGGACACAGTGGATCTTTTTACAACTCTTCAAAAGCTGGTACAACAAAGAAAGCAATAAGGCAGAACCAGTAGAGACACTCATTGAACTGTTTAAGAAGGAAGGCAATAAAGTCGTCGGCAATCAGCCGTCAGCAGCCAGCTTTTCAGCAGAGGAATGGAATGAGTTTACGGAAAAAGAGCAGCAGGATATCCTCATGAACTACCGCCTTTGCTATTGCGGTTATGGCGAAGTCAACTGGTGCGAAGCTTTGGGAACTGTTTTAGCCAACGATGAAGTGATAAACGGCGTGAGTGAACGTGGCGGATATCCCGTTGTAAAAAAGAAATTGCGGCAATGGTATCTGCGCATTACCGATTATGCCGACCGCCTGCTGAAAGGCTTGGAAACAGTGGATTTCAGCGAGGCAATGAAAGAAATGCAAAGCAACTGGATTGGTAAAAGTTATGGTGCCGAAATCGACTTTCCTTTTCGCAGCGATAAGTTTGCAACGGTAGAAGATCCACAGCGCCGCAAGCTTCGCGTTTACACTACCAGACCCGATACCATTTTTGGTGTCGACTTCATGGTAGTGGCGCCCGAGCATGAACTGATAGACCTGATGACTACCGACGAGCAACGTGCTGCCGTAGACGAATATCTTGCTTACGTGCGCAGCCGCAGCGACCGCGAGCGCATGGCAGAGAAAAAGATCAGCGGCGTGTTTACCGGCGGCTTTGCCATCAACCGGTTTAACAGCCGGCACATTCCCATTTACATTTCAGAATATGTGCTCGGCGGCTATGGCACGGGCGCTATCATGGCAGTGCCTTGCGGCGATGAGCGCGACTTTAAATTTGCAAAGCATTTCAACATACCGATTACAAACATCATCGGCGACCATTTCAACGGAGAAGAAGCCAACCCAACTAAAGATGCCGAGCTTACCAACAGCGATTTCCTCGATGGCATGTTAATGCGCGATGCGATGGAAGTGGTGATGCAGGATCTGGAAGGCTTTGGTGCAGGCAAGCGAAAGGTGAATTATAAAATGCGCGACGCTGCCTTTAGCCGGCAACGCTATTGGGGCGAGCCGTTTCCGGTGAAATGGATCGATGGCATCGCTTATCCTTTAGAAGAAAGCAGCCTGCCATTAGAACTGCCTCATGTAGAAAAGTATGGACCGGGACCAGATGGAGAAGGACCCTTAGCCAATATTCCTGACTGGACAGCACAGCACCTGGAAACGAACACCATGCCCGGCTATGCCGGTTCTTCCTGGTATTTTCTGCGCTATATGGATCCGCAGAATGAAGAAACGTTTTGTAATAAAAAAGCAAGCGATTACTGGAACCAGGTAGATGTATATGTAGGCGGCACCGAACATGCCGTTGGTCATCTACTCTATAGCCGCATGTGGACGAAAGCCTTGTACGATCTGGGTTTTATCTCTTTTGACGAACCGTTTAGAAGGTTAGTGAATCAGGGAATGATTCAGGGAAGTTCACGGTTTGTGTATCGGATTGCGGGAACAACCAATCAATTTGTTTCAGCAGGGAAAAAGAGCGAATATGATGTACAGCCCTTACATGTTGATGTAAGTATTGTAGATGGCGTTGAGTTAGACATTGAGGCTTTCAAGAAATGGCGAAATGGCGAGTATGCAGACGCTGAATTTGTGTTTGAAGATGGTACCTTTTCATTGTCTTGCAGTTTAAGCGATAGCAATAAATACATCTGCGGCGTTGAAACCGAAAAAATGTCCAAATCCAAATTCAACACCGTTAATCCAGACGATCTTGTAACTAAATACGGCGCCGACACCTTCCGTATGTACGAGATGTTCCTAGGACCGGTAGAGCAAAGCAAGCCTTGGGATACCAAAGGCATAGAAGGCGTGCATCGCTTCTTAAAAAAACTGTGGCGTTTGTTCAACGATGAAGTAAAAGGCAAAATCTGGAACGAAGACAAAGCCACCCCAGCCGAGCTGAAGATTGTACACAAAGCCATCAAAAAAATAGAAGACGATACCGAGCGGTTTTCGTTCAATACTGCCGTGAGCGCTTTTATGGTTTGTGTAAATGAACTAAGCGAAGCCAGATGCACCAAGCGCGAAGTATTAGAACCTTTACTCGTCTTACTTACACCCTATGCACCACACATTGCCGAAGAGTTGTACAAACAGTTGAGCAATGCCACATCGGTGCTCGATGCTGCCTATCCAAAGCTGGAAGAGCAGTACCTGGTAGAAGCCAATAAAGAATATCCGGTCAGCATCAACGGCAAGCTGCGAACCACGCTGGTATTGCCTTTAGACATTACACAAGGGGAAGCCGAAACGTTGGTATTGAATGATGAAAAAGTAAAGAAATACACAGATGGAAATACGGTGAAGAAATTCATCTTTGTGAAGGGTAAGATGATAAACCTCGTCATATAAATAAGTTCATAAAGAAAGCCGCACCATACAATGCGGCTTTTTTGTTAGCCGACAAGTTAACAAACACAAATGTGATAGAAATTTGAGAATTGAAAGCTTGCCGGGTACTACTTATTAATGTCATTTGTAATCAGGCATGCAAACATGTCGCCTGCGGTTTTTCTTACAAGGTTTGATTTTCAAATAACTCAAATGTAACCATGAGCGTTGCCAAGCAAATCTTTCTTATTGAAGATGACCCTGATATTGTTCAGCTCTTGTTGCTTCATCTTGTTGGGCCACAGTATGCGCTTACTACCTGCGGCAACGGTGAGCAGGCGGTGGAAAATGCCATGAATCATCACTACGATTTAATTCTTCTCGACATCATGTTGCCCGGCATGGATGGCATCGAAATCTGCAAACGGCTGCGGCAAAAAAACATAGCAACGCCTATCATCATGCTTACCTCCCGGGCAGAAGAAATTGACAAAGTGCTGGCGCTTGAATTGGGCGCTGATGACTATGTAACCAAACCGTTCAGTATACGCGAATTAATGGCAAGGGTGAAAGCCATATTGCGAAGAGCAGAGTTGCCTAACGCTTTGCAAAATGGTGTGAATACAATGAATGATATTCACATTAAAGACCTGCACATCAACAAAGAAAAACGGCAGGTAATGTTGAACGGAAAACTGCTTGAGCTTACGGTAAAAGAGTTTGATTTATTATGTCTTCTCGCCGGCAACCAGGGCAAAACCTTTAGCCGGCAGCAGATGCTGGAAGATGTGTGGGGCTATTCATTTAAAGGTTACGAGCATACAGTCACTTCGCACATCAATCGCCTGCGTATCAAGATAGAACCTGACCTTAACGAGCCTGTTTATATACTTACTACCTGGGGCGTTGGCTACCGTTTTACAGAGTAATATGAAGAACACTATTTTTAAACGTGTCAGCCTGCTGGTGTTTTCTTTAATCACCATTCTCAGCCTGTTGTTTATTATCATTACCTATGTATCCGCTACTTACTTTTTCAACGCCAGCACTGAATTATTGAACAAAGATGTCGCTGCTCATATTGCTGAGTTTACCTCGCCATTCGAGAGTACTGCCATCAATAAAAAGAAAGCCGATTCGGTGTTCTATAATGCCATGGTGGTAAGCCCGAGTATAGAAGTTTATTTTCTTGATACTGCAGGCAATGTCATATACTACGAGGCGCCCGATAGCGCTATAAAACTCAGGCAGATTCCGCTCGATAATATTCACAAACTCATTGCTTCCAAAGGAAAAGAATACGTTACATCGCCCGACCCGAAAGACCCGCAGCACAACAAGATTTTCTCTGCGGCTGAAGTAATAAAAAGAGGCAAAAAACTAGGTTATATCTATGTTGTCCTTGGCAGTAAAGAGTACAACAATATCAGCGAACTTTTGTTTACCAGCCACGCGGCTACCTTGGCTATTGAAGCGTTTGCCATTATCATCATTCTGTCGTTTATCATCAGCTTCTATTATATCAAACGGCTGCAACGCAGGTACAGCGCGGTGCTCAGCGTGTTAGAGGAATATAAAAAAGGAAACTTTGCCGCGCGTTTTGCTGAAAATAGCAGGGATGAATTTTCACCCGTTACGTCTTCTTTTAATACCATGGCAGAACTGCTATCGCAAAACATTGCAAGGCTGAAGAAAACAGAAACCGAACGGAAGAATTTTATTGCCAATATCTCACACGATCTGCGCACGCCTTTATCAATTGCCAGCGGCTATGCAGAAACATTAGTGAGTCAGCAGGAAAATATTACAGCCGTTAAACAACAGGAATATACCGAGCTCATCGTAAGCAAACTTAAGCAGGTAGAGAATATGGTGATGCAGTTGTTTGAGCTGTCGAGGCTTGATGCAGTTGATTTTGAGCCGCAGACAGAGCCGTTTATTTTTTCCGAAATTCTGCAGGAAGTCACCAACAGTTTTACTATGTCGGCTGCCGCTAAAAATATACAGCTTACCTGTATCGGTTGCAGCGAAGTGATCTGGACACAGGGCGACATTAAAATGATGGAGCGTGTAATACAAAACCTGCTCGGAAACGCCATTAAAAATACACCCGCAAATAGTACTATTACCATTAGCCTAAGCAGGCAAAACAACGAGCTTATTACAGCTTTTGGAAATAGTGGCGAGCTGCTTTCTGCTGAATTGCTAAACTGGATAAATAGCAATAACGAAGCGGATGTACTCTACACCAGACCCTTTCACCGGACAGGGCTGGGGCTTGTGATTGTAAAACGCATTTTGCAGTTGCACCATTCTCATCTTGTGGCTTCCGTTATCAGCAACAGCAACCGGTTTTCGTTTACACTTCCGGTTTACAGCAATTGATAAAAGCACACATTCATGATAATATGTGATGACTTCGTGATACTTGCCGGCTATGGCTCCAGATAGCTTTGCAGAAAAGTATTACCTATGAAACAAAATGCGGTAAAGCAAAGCCTGCTTGCTTTGTATAATGGACAATCACGGTTACTGAAAGCCATATTGCTTTCGTCTCCTCTCTTATTTGCTTCCTGCCAGAAAGTTCACGATCATTTGCCTTGGAACAAAACCGATGGCGAGGTGGTATATGTAGAAACTAACGATTTTGCAAACAACAACAATGCATTGTTGGCGTATGTAAACACCGGCGATGGCAACCTTGTACCGCTTCCCGGTTCACCCTTTCTTACCAATGGCGAAGGCGTTGGCAACCCGCAGCAAATGCTGGGACCTGAAGATGGCGATTCGCAAATCAAGCTGACATCTGATGGCAAATTTGTGCTCGCTATCAACCCCGGCACCAATACCATTGCTGTGTTTGAAGTAAACATAGATGGAACACTTGTTGCCGTGCCCGGCTCGCCGTTCCCTTCCGGTGGTCAAACGCCTTCCAGTATTGACATCAGGGGAAAGTATGTGTATGTCGTGAATAAAAGCAACGACTTTGCACATCCCATTACGCAGGCACCGAACTACACAACATTCACCATAGATAACACCGGCAAACTCACGCCCCTTGCCGATTCTACGTTTGAAACCACGCCTGGCACATCTCCCGCGCAAGCTCTTGTTTCCAACGATGGCAGGTTTTTATTCGGTGCCGATTTCTTAGGTTTTATGTTAGTGCCGCCGGTTGGTACATTGCGTTCTTTTTCTATTACCAATGGTAAGCTGTCGCCTGTAGCAGGTACGCCTTACGCGTTGCCTGCCGGAGATGGCGGTGCGCTTGGCTTATGGCAAAACCCGGCATGCAATACCTTGTATGTTGGCTTTCCCGTTGCGGCTAAAGTAGGCGTGTACAATATTGATGCGGGCACAGGCGCACTGTCTTATCAGACAGCCGTTGATGCCGGCGCCGCTGCCTGCTGGATTCGCACCAACAAAAAAGGCGACCGTATGTATGTGCTAAACTCGGCAGAAAATACCGTTGGTGTTTACAATACATCAAGCCCATCATCGCCGGTGTTTATCAATAAGCTGGCGCTGAAATACCCGGGACCGCTGTATCTCTCAGCCGATGGCACCGCGTTCCTTACCACGAGCGAAGATTTTTCTTTAAACTTTTCTCCCAACGGAAAATTTTTATACGTGGTCAGCCAGTATACCAACACCGATTTTTCGTTAGGCAATTTCAACTATCTGCACGCACTTGCCGTAGATGCTGATGGCATGTTATCTGAAAACAACGAACCGGTTGCATTGCCTGTTCCATCTACTTTACGTCCGCAGGGCGTGGCAGTGAAGGAAGTAAAATTGGATAAGATTGATATCGCAGTAAAAGAGTAACAGCAATCGTTGTTAAACATAAAAAGAGACGCTTGTTATATGGCGTCTCTTTTTATTGGTATCATTCGTTTCGTGCGTTTGTTTCTATGTATAAAACCTTAATGATATCAGTTAGGTTATTTATTTCTTTCACTTGCTTAGCTCAAAAGAATGATACATGGATTTATGGAACTGTTCAGATAGACCGTAATACTTCCATGAAAAATACAGAAGTCACTTTACAAGAATGGATTGTTTTTATAATCAATAACAACTTCGACAGTTCGCTATTTCCTGAGAACAATTGTTTGTCCGCTTCTTCTGGATTGCTTTTTAGCGATTTCAAAAAAGGTCACCATTTTGAGTATTTGCAGATTATAAATAACAGCAGATTATAAATAA
>CAZZZH010000207.1:0-8433 GCA_964658445.1 Ilyomonas sp. | reverse complement strand
AAGATCGTTATAAGGTCAATTTGTTTGACCGGCAAACACTGGCTTTTTATATAAAAGACAATATTCAGTTGCTGCCATTGAGCCAGGTAAAATACGCGATGGAGAATGGTTTTGTAACGCCGGAGACTCTCTATTTTAATAACCTTGTGGCATCTAAAGAAACGTTGCTGAATAACTGGATTATTCCGGTAAAGAATAGCTGGCTCGAGCAAAAATTCAGAACCAAAGTTTAAAACCTTTTTACGGTGCAATCGGTCTAAGTTATGATTAAAGCTTCTTCAACTATAATTGTAACTCGCTTTTTCACTTAATGTTTTTCCGTGGCGAAAGGCATCGTAAACCCAATACCAACCAGGCTTTTCAGTTGAAGACCGGGACTGTCTTTATTCTTGCCAAATTGTTTTACATCATCATCGTAAATGGCATCGAGGCTGTACGTGGCAGCAAGAAATTTATTAATCTTAAACGAAAATAAATTCGTCATGTACACATCTACGTTTTGCGGATTATGAGCATAGTTACTGAACAAATCCATCCGCCCTTTGTAAGTGATGTATTTATTTATACTGGCAAAATAATTAATGGAGGCAAAAGCTCCTACTTCGTTATAGATATGCTTGCCCGTGTCAACGCCATACTGTCCTTTGTCAGATAATCTCCGGCTCGCTACTAAAGTGGTACGGTTGGTCAGCGGTGAAAAAAATACGGAAAAAGTAGGTTTGGGTTTATAGTCGAAACCAACCGAAAGAATGATGTAAGCGGGTGAAAGCAAAGTGGAGGTAAGGTCGCTCACATCTTTGGAAGTATAGTTTCGCCCATCAAACAACTGAGAACGAAAATCGAACAGCACAGAGGCATACAGCTTGTTGGAACTATCTACGCGCCGTCCATATTTCGATAGAAAATCAATACGGTCATCATTCTTCCGGCTGCCTAAAGAGGTAGTCTGCACATAGCCGAAATTGAAATCGAAACTATTGTCCCAGGTATGAACCGTCTTTCTATAAAACACAGAATAATTCACATGCGAGTTAAGCGATAAAGAAAAATCATCGCCACCTGCCGACCAGTTGCTAAGCGTACCCTGGGCAAGATTGACGCTGGCAATACCACCGCGCTTCCATTTCCATTTTGTAGTATCATTGGCGTCTTTCGGAACACTTTTAAAAATTTCGTTGGGCAAAGTTCTTACTGGTATATCCTGGGCATACGATGCGTTGATACTAAGAAAAGAGAAGATAAAAATGACCGCAACAAATCTCATCATATGCCTGCCTTTGTGCATGAGCGGACAAATATACTTTCCGCTTTAAAAAAACAAGCTCTTAACATTCTGTCAATCTGACACTGATACCCTTTTTTATTACTTTTGTCAACTTATTTTTTATCGAATGGAAATGCTCTCAACAAAAGTTCATGATGAGGAAAGACAAGGTGAAACCTATGCACCTTTTGCTTTAGACGTGAATGATTACGATAAAAAATTTTACATCGAAAGCTATGGTTGCCAGATGAACTTCAGCGATAGCGAGATTGTGGCTTCTATCTTAAACAGTGAAGGGTTTGGCGCCACACGCAATGCCGCTGAAGCAGACATCATCCTGCTCAACACCTGCTCTATCCGCGAGAAAGCAGAGCAGACAGTGAGAAAGCGCCTGACGGAATTTCGTAAGCAAAAAGAAAGCAAACCCGGTATGCTCATCGGTGTGCTGGGCTGCATGGCAGAGCGTTTAAAATCGAAATTTTTAGAAGAAGAAAAACTGGTTGACATCGTGGTGGGTCCCGATGCTTACCGCAGCCTTCCTTCCCTGATAGAAGAAGCTGAAACAGGACAGAAAGGCGTAAATGTTTTATTAAGCCGCGAAGAAACGTATGCCGATATTTCGCCGGTGCGGTTAGACAGCAATGGCGTTACGGCTTTTGTATCTATTATGCGTGGCTGCAACAACATGTGTTCCTTCTGTGTAGTTCCTTTTACGCGTGGCAGAGAGCGAAGCCGCAATGCACTTTCTATCATCGCCGAAGCGCAGGACTTGTTTAACAAAGGTTATAAAGAAGTAACCTTGCTGGGCCAGAATGTAGATAGCTATTACTGGATAAATGAACAAACCAAAGAGACGGTAACGTTTGCAAAGCTGCTGGAAAAGGTTGCTCTTATCAATCCCTTGCTGCGCGTACGTTTCAGCACATCTCATCCAAAAGATATAACGGAAGAAGTACTGCATACAATGGCGAAGTACGAGAACATTTGCAAGTACATTCACCTCCCTGTGCAGAGTGGCAACAGCCGTATTTTACAACTCATGAACCGTACGTACACACGCGAGTGGTATATGGCGAAAGTCGACCAGATCAAAACAATCCTTCCCGGTTGCGGCATCAGCAGCGATGTAATTGCAGGGTTTTGTACCGAAACCGAAGAAGAACACAAGGATACAATCTCTATCATGGAGCATAGCCGCTACGATATGAGCTATATGTTTTTTTATAGCGAACGCCCGGGCACATTAGCCGCTCGCCGCTATACCGACGATATACCCGAAGCAATAAAGAAAAGACGCTTGCAGGAAATTGTTGCAGTACAGAATAAGCTGTCTTTAGAAAGCAATCAGCGCGATGTAGGACTTACATTTAAGGTCTTGATTGAAGGCGAAAGCAAGAAGAGCAATGAAGACTGGATGGGACGCAACACGCAAAACAAAGTGATTGTATTTGCAAAAGGAAATACAGTTTTGCAGAAAGGTGATTATGTAAGAGTGAAAGTGACGGCTTGCACACAGGCAACACTATTAGGAGAGATAATTAATTAATTTTTCAAGATAGGGTGTAATTAAATGGAAATACAATCTATAAAAAATCGCTTCGAAATTATTGGCAGTTCGCCGGCACTAAACCATGCGCTGAATGTAGCTGTGCAGGTAGCGGCCACCGATTTAAGTGTATTAATTGTGGGCGAAAGCGGTGTGGGTAAAGAAGCATTTTCGCACATCATTCATGCGCTTTCTTCACGAAAGCACAATTCATTCATTGCGGTCAATTGCGGAGCCATACCCGAAGGCACCATCGATTCTGAATTGTTTGGTCATGAGAAAGGCTCTTTCACAGGCGCTGTGGATAGTCGCAAAGGATATTTTGAAACTGTAAGCGGCGGCACTATTTTTCTTGACGAAATTGGCGAGATGCCCATCGGCACGCAGGCTCGTTTGCTGCGTGTGCTGGAGACCGGCGAGTTTATCCGTGTGGGTTCCTCAAAAGTTCAGAAAACAGATGTGCGCGTGATTGCAGCTACGAACAGAGACCTTTACGAGTTCACGCAGAACGGGCGGTTCCGCGAAGATTTGTACTATCGTTTGAGCACCGTCCCTATCCGTGTTCCGGCATTGCGCGACAGGAAGGAAGACATCATTATTTTATTCCGGAAATTTGTATCCGACTTTGCCGACCGTTACAAAACCACACCTGTTCAGCTTAGCGAGGAAGCGAAAAATTTACTAATCAACTATACCTGGCCCGGCAATGTGCGCGAACTGAAGAATATTGCAGAGCAAATTTCTGTTTTGTCAACCGACCCGAATGTTAGTGGCGAAGCGCTTCGCAGATTTTTACCCGAGAAAATGATGAATCGCTTGCCGGTATTGGCTTCTGCGCAAAATAACAGCAGCGAGTTTGCCAACGAAAGAGAGATACTATACAAGCTTTTTTTCGATATGAAAAAAGACGTAACTGAGCTGAAAAAAATGTTTGTTGAGATTCTGCAGAACCCGAACAGCAATACACGAGCCGTTGATTTTACCCGCGAATCTTTACTACACGATTTAAACAATAACAACTATAACGGCGACGACTACAACCATCGTCCTTCACCAGCAATACAACCTTCTATCCTGCCGGCTAACGGACAAACCAATGGTCAGCCGATGATACTTTCGGGCAATGGCATTGACGAGCACGAAGAAGTGGAAGAAACGCTGAACATAATGGATAAAGAAAAGGAACTGATTGTAAAAGCGCTGAAGAAGCATAAAGGAAAACGTAAAGATGCGGCGTCTGACCTTGGTATTAGTGAAAGAACGTTATACAGAAAACTGAAAGAGTATGATATTAATGAATAAAAATAAAAGCGGCAAGACACGAGATATAAAATTTGCAATGAGAGATAGCAGAGTTGGCTTCCTGCTGCTTGTTTCTTGCCTTTTGATTCTCGCTTCTTTTTCGTTTTCTTCCTGTGGCGTTTACAGGTTTAAAGACACGACAATACCTGATAGCGTAAAAACAATAAAGATTTCTTACATCGAAAACAAGGCGCGCTATGTAAACCCTCAGCTTAGCCCGCAACTTACCGATGCGTTGGTACAAAAAATATCCAACCAAACCCGCCTGACCCGAACACAGAACGATGATGCCAATTGGCAGATTAGCGGTACCATTACCAATTACTCTGTTTCTTTTTCGGCTGTATCGGGAACACAAACTACTCAGAACAACCTGACCGTTGGTGTGCACATTGTTTTCAAAGATAATCTAAGAGACAAGACGGATGAATTTGATGTAAGCCGAGATTTCCCTTTCGATGCATCTTTTACGTTAACACAGGCAGAAGGCAGGCTTCAGGCAGACATTATAAAGAACTTAAGCGACGAAATTTTCAACCATATTTTTTCTAACTGGTAACGCTATTGTATTTTCATCGCATGAATAAGGAAACAACGAATGCCTTGCAGCTACTCACCGGTAAAACTCATCTTGAGGAAGTGTCGGTGGCAGAACTGAAGCAACTGGCAGCAGACTATCCTTATTTTTCAATCGTTCAGCTATTGCTTTGCAAAAAAATGCAGCAGGATCCTCACCCGGATATGCAGCAACAGCTTTACAAAACAGCACTTTATTTTTCAGATGAACCCTGGCTTCGCTATCTTTTAACGGAAGACAGACGAAATTCTGAGACTCCGGCAGTACCGGAAGAAAATATTGAAAATAAAAAAGAAGTCAAACAACCTGCACAAACCTTATCACATACTTCCGAGATTGCTAATAGCCTTGCCGCAGAATTGCAGGAGCCGGTGATTGAAACTTCAACAGGAATAGAAGCGGAGAAGGAAAATGACTTGTTAGGTATCGACAAGCAAACAGCACAGGAAAATAACAATCTTATCACTCTGCCTTCAGAAAATATTCTGGATGAACCATCAGCAGAGGATATTCATTCAGAACCGGAAGAAATACCTCTTGATGAAGAGGAACTGGCGCAACAAACAGAGCCTTTGCCCATTGAGGAATCGAACCAAAAAATAGCTAGTCTTTTATCAGAGCAAGCCGAAGCATTTCACAAACCGGTTGAAGTAGCTCAACAGGTTATAATTGAATCCGAACCTTATCACACCATAGACTACTTCGCTTCGCAGGGCATTCGCCTCGATGGGAAAAAAGAAGAAAATAGTTTGGACAAAAAGGTTCATAAGTTTACCGACTGGTTGCGGCAGATGAAGCGCATTAACCCGCAGCCGGTTGATTTGGGCACGAATGCCGAAGAAGAAAGCCATGTTGTTAACATCGCAGCTTCGTCTAATCAAACCAGAGAGGTGGTGACTGAAAGCATGGCAGAAGTTTTAGTAAAACAGAACAAGCGTGACAAAGCTCTTGAGATTTATGAAAAATTAAGTTTGCTTTATCCCTCTAAAAACGCTTATTTTGCCGCCAAAATTCAGCAACTCAAACAATAGAAATGGCACTTTTATTCTTTATACTTGTCCTCGTTTCCTGCATTATTCTTTCCTTTTTTGTATTGGTTCAAAACCCGAAAGGCGGTGGTCTTTCCGGTACGTTTGGCGGCATCAATAACCAGTTTATGGGTGTAAAGCAAACAACCGATGTGCTGGAGAAAGGCACGTGGATCTTTGCTTCTGTAATCGGTGTTCTCTGCATCGTATCTGTACTGTTCATGGGCAGTGCAAATACCGGCAACAACGATATGCTGAATAATCTTCCAACTACCACAACCTCTGCACCGGCAACACAGCAGAATGCTGCCCCGGTTACTGCACAGCCGCCTGCTACACAAAATAAATAGTAGCTACTTTTTATTGCCTGATAGTATAATGGTAGTATCTCAGATTCTGGCTCTGATGGTCTTGGTTCGAATCCAGGTCAGGCAACTACTTTCTCTCTTTCTTTACTTTGTCCGGTTTGGGTATCGATTTACTTTGTAAAGATTAATGATAAAACCAAATGAGGCTTGCGACTTTCGGTTTATTTTGCATGACGTTGCTTAATTACAAAGCCTGATGTTTGTTTTCCGACGCCGTTTTCTTTCTCTTTTATTCACTCTCTTTTTTGTTCTTAAAATCTGTACAAACACGGCTGCGCAGTGCAATGTTTCCTTTCCTTATACCGAAGATTTTGAAACCAGCAATGGCGGCTGGACACCTGGCGGAGCAGCTTCTGACTGGACATGGGGAACACCTTCCAAACAAATCATTTCCGCCGCCGGCAGCGGAGTAAAATGCTGGATCACCGGAACGCTTACTGGCAATTCTTATAATGACAATGAAAGTTCCTGGCTGCAAAGTCCCTGTTTCGACTTTACCAACATTCAGCTTCCTTATTTGTCTTTCGAAGTAAATTTCGACACTGAGTCTGGCTATGACGGCGGCGCGCTGCAATATTCTATTGATGGCGGCAATACCTGGCAAAGTGCAGGTGATTACAACGACCCCAACGATTGCCTGAACCAAAACTGGTTTAATGCCAACAACATCCGCTACGGCGTGCAAAGCAGCGGATGGAGTGGCTCTTCGAGCGTATTGGTAGCTGGCGGATGGATAGCAGCGACACATACCTTTCCCCAGTTAGCGGGACAGAAAAGTGTCATCTTCCGCTTTGTGTTTGGTGCAGGAAAAATTCAAAACAACTACAATGGTTTTGCTATCGACAATATTTATCTTGGCGAAGCGCCTTTAGATGGATTAGTGTCGTTTGTTTATAATTGTAATGATAACTACCGCGTTACTTTTAATCCTTTCCCAAATGGTTGCGTTTCTGCACAGCGATGGAACTTTGGCGATCCAAGTTCCGGCGTAAATAATACCGCCGATGGCAGTGTTTCCGCTGACCATACCTTTAGTGCCGCTGCCACTTACCAGGTTACTTTGTCTGGAGTATCGAATAACACTCCTGTTTCTTACACGCTTCCGGTTACTGTTACCAATATTGCTACAACTCTTTCATCACCCATTCTTTGTAGCGGCGCAACAGGAACAGTGGAAGCGAAACTAACCAACGGCGATGCAACCAACGCGCAATTTTACTGGAATACGCAACCCGAACTCAACATACCAACTGCCACCTTACTTGCCGGTTATTACACCATCATGGCAACCATGCGGAATGGTTGCGTAAACTCATCTACAATTACGTTGACCGAACCATCACCCTTGCAACACACGCTGCAAACCACGCAGCCGGATTGCAGCAACAGCAATGGTTCTATCGCCATCAACGAAATGGGCGGCGTTGCGCCCTATCAATACAACTGGGCGCCGAACGCAGCCAATTCTTCTGCTGCCGCTGGGCTTGCGGCTGGCACTTACAACATCATTATTACAGATAAAAATGCCTGCACCGACAATATTTCAATTCCCTTAACCCAACTACCTTCTACCCTATCGCATACGATTGCTGCCAGCCTGCCCGACTGCGGCGTTAGCAATGGCTCGATAGAAATAACAGAAGCCGGCGGAAGCGGCAACTATACTTACCAATGGACACCTAACGCAAGCACTAACAACGAGGCTAACAGCCTTCAGGCGGCATCTTACACCATCGTGGTGGGCGATGATAAAGGTTGTAAAGACACGGCAGCTATTGCCCTGCAAAGCAAACCATTGACCTTTTCCCTGGGCAACGATACAGTGGTGTGCAAAGGGCAAACCCTTGCGCTACAGCCGAATGGCGTTTTCACTACCTATCGATGGAATGATGGCTCGACGTTACCCCAAAAACAAGTAAGCACCGGGGGCAATTATATCTTGCAGGTTACCAACGCCGGCGGTTGCACGGCAAGCGATACGGTACATGTGTCAACCGGTTGTGGCGACCTTGTTTTCCCCTCAGGTTTTACCCCCAACGGCGATGGCAAAAACGAACTCTACGGACCGACCGGCGGTTTTTCACTGGTAAAAAATTACCGGCTGCTGGTTTACAACCGCTATGGAAGTAAGGTCTTTGAAACCGATAATCCCTATCAACGGTGGAACGGGCTGATGAATAACGGGCAAAAACTCTCCGGTACTTACGTTTACATTGCCACTTACCTGTACGACGGCGCTCAAAAAGTGAAGAAAGGCACCATTACACTGATTTTATAAAAATGCTGTATCGCCAAAAATTTTATTTGTATGAACACACAACATCGTGTTGCATTCAATAAGTTCATTT
>CAZZZH010000206.1:0-8438 GCA_964658445.1 Ilyomonas sp. | reverse complement strand
AATTATTGACTAAGCGTACAAGAGTGCGACGCAACTGGGCTCAATCGGAGTTACCGGCTTCCGGTCCAAAATGGCTGTTGGGCTGTTTTGTATTGGCTGTTGGTAGTTTACGGCCGGCAGTTAATCCTGTACCAGAAAACAAAAGACTTCTTTGGGACCATGCACGCCGACGACAAGGGTTTTTTCAATGTCGGCAGTACGGCTGGGTCCGGTGGCTAAGGTGATGAGGGAAGGCAACTGCGGGTATTTTTGCTGTATGTGTTGCAGGGCGTCATTAATGTCGTAGACCAACTGACTTGTATAGGCAATGCAGATGTGAACGGGTGCATAAACGCTTGCGGTGCGGCCACTTTGCTGTGCAGCGCTCATAACAATGCTGCCCGTGCGGGCAATGAGCTGTTCGCAGGTGGTAAGGGAAGCGTCGCAACCGGCAAGGTCGGTGGTGTAGGTTGGGGAAAAATTGTTTAGTGTCAACGCGGTTTTGATGGCGTCTTCGCGACAGTAGAGCTTTGTCCACTGGCGTGCGGCAACCAACTCGTTTAGCTGCGTTACCAATTCAGTATAATCGGCGCAGAAGGAAAAGCGCCCCTGTAGCTTGGTGAAGTTTTCGGCAAACTCTATTTCTATCTCCTGCTGTAGCGGGGTAAAAATGTTTTTTGTGCCTTCGCTTTGCGGAAACGGAACAGGCACTGATTGAGTCAGTGCCTGCCGTATTTTATTTAAAATGTTTTCTCTTGCTGAGGCCATAGTTTATTATGCAAGATTAGGTGCGCGTAAGCTGCTGTCGTAAGGAGGAACACCTTCGTCGATGGTGCCTTTTTCATGGTGCTCGCTTTCGTCTACTTCCAGCAGGCGTTTTTCTTCGTAAGGGCGTTTGCCAATCAGTTCTTCCACATCGCTTTTAAACAACACTTCCTTGGTAAGAAGTTCTTTTGCAAGCTTCTCTACCTGTTCGCGCTTGTCGCTCAGCAAGGCTTTGGTTCTTTCGTAAGAGATGTCGATCATCTTCCTTACTTCTTCGTCTATCATCTTGCCGGTTTCTTCGCTAAACGGCTTGGTGAAGGTGTTTTCTGCCTGCGGATCGTAGTAGCTGATGTTGCCCAGCTTATCGTTCATGCCATACACCGTAATCATCGAGTAGGCCATTTTGGTAATCTGCTGCAGGTCGTTGCTGGCGCCGGTAGATATTTTACCAAAGAAAATCTCTTCGGCTGCGCGCCCACCGAGCGTCATACAGATCTGGTCGTTGAGCTGGTCGGTATTGTATAGATATTGCTCTTTCGGCGTATACTGCGCATAGCCCAGGGCTGCCGTGCCGCGGGGCACAATAGTTACTTTCAGCAGCGGGTATGCGTGTTCGAGAAACCAGCCGCAGATAGCGTGTCCCGCTTCGTGGTAGGCAATGATTTCTTTTTCTTCGGGAGAGATGATTTTGTTCTTCTTTTCCAGACCGCCAATTACACGGTCAATTGCATCCTGGAAGTCGCTCATGTCTACTGCATCTTTTCCTTTACGGGCAGCGATAAGGGCAGCTTCGTTACACACATTGGCAATATCGGCGCCGGCAAAGCCCGGTGTTTGTTCTGCCAGTTTGTTTACGTCAAGTGTCTGCGAAACCTTGATCGGTTTCAGATGCACTTTAAAGATCTGCTCTCTGCCTTTTACGTCGGGGCGGTCAATGGAAATTTGCCTGTCGAAACGACCCGGGCGAAGCAGGGCGGTATCCAATACATCCGGACGGTTGGTAGCCGCGAGGATGATGATGCCGCTTTCGCCGCTGAAGCCATCCATTTCTACCAGCAACTGGTTCAGGGTGTTTTCGCGCTCGTCGTTGCTCATGATGGCGTTTCTGCCGCGGGCACGACCAATGGCATCTATTTCATCGATAAAAATGATACAAGGTGATTTTTCCCTGGCTTGCTTAAACAAGTCGCGCACACGGCTGGCACCTACCCCCACAAACAGCTCCACAAAGTCGGAACCGCTCATGCTAAAAAACGGAACCTGCGCTTCGCCGGCCATGGCTTTTGCCAGCAAGGTTTTACCGGTACCGGGAGGACCGACGAGCAAAGCTCCTTTCGGAATTTTACCACCGAGGGCTGTGTATTTTTTTGGATTTTTAAGGAAGTCAACAATTTCCATCACTTCTACTTTTGCTTCATCCAAGCCGGCTACATCGGCAAATGTGATGTTTACCTTGGTGCCTTTTTCAAACAACTGCGCTTTCGATTTGCCAATGTTAAAAATGCCACCCGGTCCGCCGCCGCCAGGACCGCCACCGCCTACTTTGCGCATGAGCAATACCCACAAGCCCGCCATTAGCAGGCACATGAACAATACGTTGGCAATAGGACCAAACCACTGCACCTCGTCGTCTACCATTTCTGTTACGTGCGGGATGGTGGTGTGCGCCTGATAGAATTCGTTCATCGAGTTGTGAAAGCTTTCCCAATCGGTTACCTGAAATTCGAACAACGGCCCGGATACTTTAGAAGGATCCAGCGCATGCTTAAACTTATCGCTGTAGAAAGGTTTACTAACACTGGACGACTTGATAAACACCCGTACAATCCGCTTGTTGGTAATCAACCCAATCTGCTGAACGTCGCCCTGCGCCAGCATATTCTGCTGAAATTCCTGGATGGTAGTAGGTGCAAGATCGGGTGTGTTTTGCTTAAGCCAGCCGTATCCTAAAATGATAGCGGCAATAATTGCATAAATCCAGTATATGCTTAGTTTAGGGCCTTTCTTTAGATTATTACGGTCGTCGCCCGTGCCGTTTTTATCAAAAAGATTTGGCCTGTTTTTTTTCTCTTCCTGTGCCATATAATTTCTTCCAAAAAATGTTTACAATAAATAATAAAACGCCTAGTCGTCATGCCCTTTTATGACGGCATCGCTCCACATATCTTCGAGCTTATAAAACGCTCTTACATCGGGTTGCATGATATGAACCACGATGTTTACATAATCTATCAGTACCCATTGCAGCGATTGATAGCCTTCAAACTTATAAGGGTTTTCGCCACATTCCAGCTTTACCTGATACTGTATATTGTCAGCAATTGCTTTTACCTGTATACCGCTGGTAGCCTGGCAGATGATAAAAAAATCTGAAACAGCTTCGGGTATCTTTCGCAGGTCGAGGGAGATGATGTGCTCTCCTTTTTTATCTTGTATAGCTCTGATGATGGTCTTGTATAACCGTGAATTTGTGGTAAGCTTTCCTGTTTTTGTAACGGTGCGTGCAGCTAAAGCGGATAGTGGTGCCAATAAACGATGAGGTTTAAATATGTTATAAGTAATTTCTCAGGTTAGATATCTAACGTAAGTTCTATCAGTTGTCCTTTTTTATTTTATCAGGATTGATAATCAACTTGTGCCGAAGCAAAACTTCGGATTATCTACCTTAGCAAATGTAAGTAATAAATTTACCTGAACTGTTTTTATGCAAACTATTGGTAAACCTTTCACAGAACTTGCGGCAGTGGACAGCACCAACAACTATGCCATGGCACAGGCGCAAAACGGGGCTGCCAAACATGGTGAAGCCTGGTTTGCACACCGGCAAACTCATGGCAAAGGAAGCCGGGGTAAAAGCTGGAACAGTAGTGTTGGCGAGAACATTATCCTGTCTGTTTTGTTACAGCCCGGCAACGATCTTTTTCCGTCGCAAAGCTTTTATCTTACAGCTGCTGTTGCGTTCGCGTGTTTAGATTTTGTCAAACATTATGCAGTTGATAACGTTTCTATAAAATGGCCAAACGATATTTATTGGCGTGACAGAAAGACAGCAGGCATTTTAATCGAGAACCATTTTCGAGGCAATAATTGGCAGTGGAGCGTGGTAGGGATAGGTATAAACATTAACCAAACCGTATTTGACAAAGCTCTGCCAAACCCGGTTTCTTTAAAGCAGATTACCGGTAAAACATATAATGTTGTAGAAGCGGCTAAAGAGCTTTGCGATTATTTGCAAAAGCGGTATGAAATGTTGCTTTCAGATAAGCCAGCCATACTAAGTGATTATAACGACGTCTTGTATAAACGAAATGAAAGTGTAAAACTAAAGAAGGGCAACATCGTTTTTAACGGAATTATCAAACAGTCCAATGCTTTAGGCTTCTTGGAAGTAGAAGGCGGGCTGCAACCCCAGTTTACCTTCGGCGAGATAGAATGGGTATTACCGGAACGCGATATTGTGTAGTATTCCGGCATCGCTTTCGCTTTGCCTTGCTTCTCTTTCAAAGCGATTGTTGTAATACCCTGCAACGATACTTTCTAATATATAAAGGCACAAAAAACGGGTCGACCCATATCTTTTATACTGGTAAACATGTGCTATTTCATGTCGTATCCAGGAAGCAGACTGTAAAAATTCTTCGCGAGAAGCTCCGTGCAGATGGATGGTATTTTTTATGACGATGGCTGCCTGCGAAGCCTTCAGTTTCCGCGCAGCTACTTTTGCCAGCCAACTCTTCTCTTTAATAACAACAACCATATAGGCAACAAAGGTTCATTTCTATTTACAAAATACCGAACACAAATAAAAGCCTCCGCTTTTGCGAAGGCTAAATGAACTTTAACCCGGATTTCAAGATTCACTATGTTAACTCGACTGCGCAATAATCAATTTGCATTAGTATCCTGGTTATACAGATGTATTCGCTTTTATTGCTGCCTGCAATTCCTTATCCGGTGCTTTGTAACCGACTTGGATAGTTACAACTGCCTACATTTGTAACATGTAATCCGTTGCCGTATGAAGCCAGTTCTTTTTTTGCTATCCATCGTTTTTCTTTGCTGCACCAACGCCAACGCACAGCCAAAAGCCAAAGCTTTTACTGCTGCCAGCCGTCCTAAAAATTTATCCGATTCAGCGTTATTAGACCTTGTGCAAAAGCAGACTTTTAAATACTTCTGGGACTTTGCGCATCCCGTAAGCGGGCTTGCCCGCGAGCGGAGTAATGTGGCTTATGATTATGGAAACGAAGTGGTTACCACAGGCGGTTCTGGCTTTGGCATTATGAGCATCATTGTTGCTACCGACCGGAAGTGGATTTCCCGCGATACCGCCGTAAAGCACTTACTTAAAACTGTAAAGTTCCTTGCCAAAGCCAATTCTTACCATGGCGTCTTTCCGCATTGGATGGACGGCGCTACGGGCAAAACCATCCCTTTTGGGCGAAAGGATGATGGCGGCGACCTGGTGGAAACCTCTTTTCTTTTTGAAGGTCTGCTGTGCGCCCGCCAGTATTTTGATGGCGGCAATCCGGCAGAAGAAGAACTACGTAACCGCATCACCTGGTTGTGGAACGACGTGGAATGGAGCTGGCACACGCGCGACGGAATGGACCTCCTGTACTGGCACTGGAGCCCCAACAATGGCTGGGCAATGAACTTTGAGTTGCGCGGCTGGAACGAAACGCTTATTACCTATATCCTTGCGGCTTCCTCGCCCTCTTACCCTATCAGCCGGAAGGTGTATACCAACTGCTGGGCGCAGAGCAATCATTTCATCAACGGCAAAGAGTTCTATGGCGTGAAGCTGCCGCTGGGTTTTGATGGCGGCGGCCCGCTATTTTTTACTCATTATTCCTTTCTTGGTTTAAACCCACACGGACTGAAAGATGAATATGCCGATTATTGGGAGCAGAACTACAACCACACGCTTATCAATTATAAATATTGCATGCTAAACCCAAAGGGGTTTGCCGGCTATGGCGACAACTGCTGGGGGCTTACTGCCTGCGATACCTATAATGGCTACAATGCCTTCTCTCCTACCAATGATTATGGCACGATTGCGCCTACGGCTGCCCTTTCTGCCATGCCTTATACGCCGGAGCAGAGCATGAAAGCACTGAAGCATTTCTACTACGACCTGAGCGACAGCCTGTGGGGACCCTATGGCTTTAAAGATGCCTTTAACCAAAGCCATCATTGGGTAGCTGATTCTTACTTAGCCATTGACCAGGGACCGGAGGTAGTGATGATTGAGAACTACCGCACCGGCTTGCTGTGGAAACTGTTTATGAGCATACCGGAAATACAGGGCGGATTGAAGAAGCTGGGGTTTGAGAGCCCGTATGTGAAGTGAGGATCAGGACTTTGCGATAGAGAACAGATAGTCAATAAAAGGCGGGCGTATAAGACAATATAATATTGTTTTATACGCCCGCCGTAGAGCTGTTTGACCGGTTAATCGTTCTTACAGATATTAGGTTTACAACCCTGTTGGGTCTTCTTTATCTACCTACCCTTTGTACACGTTAAGAAAAACACTTTGCGCCGGTCTGTTATTCTTTACTAAACTGTAAGGTCTGTACTGCTGATGGGTTTATCAGTTTCAGTAAGTAATTTCCTTTGCTCAGGTTCCCGATGTGTACTGATTGAGTGGCTGAGGTTACCCTTTGTTGCAACACTATCTTGCCCTGCATATCTATTACCTGCAGCAGAGAATAGTTGTTGATGCCTTTAACGTAAAGAGCATTCTTTGCCGGGTTGGGATAGAGAACGACGGTTGATGGAGCACCTTGCAATTGTACCACCTGGCTGTAATTCTTTCCCCCGTTCAGGCCTGTTTCCATGATGCGATAATACGTATTACCGCCGGCAGGTACTATGCAACTGTATTGTGTTTGTGCAGAGGCCGCTACTGAGTAAACGTTTGTAAAATTTCCACCATTTAAGCTTTGCTGAACCACATAGTTTTTTACATTTACCTGCTCGCCTACCTGCCAACTTACTTTTGCCTGTGTTGTATTTTGCCACTGCGCCTGTATGCCAAGCCAAGTTAGCGGCAGGGCACCATTGGGGTTTTTGAAGATAAAGAAATTGCTGAAGCCCGTAATTTGTATTTCAATATAATATCCTCCGTCAACGGCTGCCCATGTTTGCGGCAAAATGGTTTGCTCACCGGCTACTACGGTGTAAGTGCTTCCCGAACCGGTGCCTGGTTGTTTGATGACAGCCAGATCGCCCGGTGTTTTGATAGAAGTATCAGCCGCCTGCAACGCAGCAAACTGAGCGGTGGTAAAGAACAATCGTACCGTAAGGGTGGCAGCTCCGTTAGGATTGTTTTGCGGCGTAATGGTATAGCTCCTGTCCAAATAAGGCTTGCCATCCGTTGAGGTGCGGATGCCTCCGGTATTATCATACACTTTTACAGTTACATTACCCAGGTTATAGTTATCCGAAATGGCCACGGCTGGTGATACGCCAGGGTCTGAGCTATAGGGTGCTGCATCAAATACATTAATGGTAGTAAACGCATTGGTGGTGCCGTATAGTACGGCTGATGAAGTGGGAGGTCCGTAAGGATTAGGAACTGGTTTCACCCTTTCATAAGGAGGTTCGTAAGCTGGATTGTTCAGGTCGTCCAAATGGCGCATGTAAATGTCATTTCCTGTGGTTGAAGTGTTCCTCGTATCCGTCCATGATATCAGCCCTGTGCCATTTACAGGATCCAACGACACAAAAGGATTGTACAAACTGTAGTAGGTTCCGTTCCATATGCCCGTGCCGATTAATCTTCCCATAGCGCCCCACGCCAGTTGTGCGCCTGTAAAAATCGGGCTGATTCTCGGACTGTTGACTCCGCTTCCTGGTACTCCAATACCATCTCTGACTGAAAACAACCCCACCCCATTGTTCATCACTTCAATGTGTGGCAGGTCAAACTGAGTTCCGGAGCGGGTGTCACCATTATCTTTTCCAATCAGCTCACCCAATTTTTGAGACGTTTTATAGACCACGGCAAAAGAATCGGCCGATTGCTGCTCTACTGCCAGGTGCTGAAGCCTTACGTCAGAAGTAAAATCTGTAGCAGCAGAATTAATGGTAACTGCTGATGAGAAAACCTGGTTACTGCCACCCGCCAGTGAAAAATCGTAGCCGACTGGCGCAGACAATATCGTATCCCGGAAATTATTCAGCTTGTTTAAAGAGGCCGGCTCGGTGGTATTGTATCCCGGATAGCCGGGGTTGGCATTGGATGCCCGTTGGTAAGGGATGCTGTCGTAGATTTCTTCTTTTACTGCGTAGCCTTCTATAACGGGAGTAGATACGCCGGTAGCCTGCGAATAAGTTCTTTTCCACACTGCCAGAAGACTTGTGTTAATGTTGCCTGTTGTATTTACAACCACTCCTTTGGGGTCGGTAAGATCGTAAAGAGCAGCGCCGCCGTCGATTTCCTGAAAACCGTTCTGAACCAAGTGGTATTGGTTTACAACAATAACATCTCCGCCCACCGTTCCGCAGGTAATGGTTTGATGGTCTGTTCTTAAATAATACAGAGGGTATACATTCCCCTGCTGATAACCCACCAGGCTGGGCTTCGGATTTAAACTATCATCGTAGTAGTATTGCGTAGCAACCGATGTTTTCTTGGCGCGCCATAATTTGTTATAGCCAAGCATATTGCCCGAGCCGTTTAC
>CAZZZH010000205.1:5455-8441 GCA_964658445.1 Ilyomonas sp. | reverse complement strand
AATGCCGGTGCGTATGGCTTTGAAATGAGCAGCAATTTTAATTCAAGGTTGAAACCTGCAGAAGTATTGGTAATGAACGACGAGGCAAAACTGATAAGGAAACGTGATGTGTTTGAAGACCTGTTAAAGAACCAAGTAGAAGTGATGTAAATGTCGTCACGAAATAAATATCCTAGCCACGAAGGACTTTGCTCCTTGGTCAGGATAAAGAGTAAGCTCGGGATCAATTAATGATACCGATTAGCAAAAGATTTTAAAAGATAAAATAAGAAGCATGCTGACGATAAAAAATGTAAGTAAAAGCTTTGGTGATAAACAGATTCTGAAGGATGTAAACCTGACGATGCAGACCGGAAAGTGCAATCTTATCATTGGCTCGAGCGGCAGCGGAAAAACGGTATTGATGAAGGTAATTATCGGGCTGTATGAACCGGACTCTGGAGAGATTTGTTATGACGATCAGGACATGGTCAGTATGGATTTTGATGGTAGGAAACAGTTGCGCCAGCAGATTGGAATGTTGTTTCAAGGCTCTGCTTTGTTCGACTCGAAAAACGTTGAGGACAATATCATGTTCCCGCTGGAAATGTTTACCAATATGCCTTACCGCGAACGTAAAAAAAGAGTGAATGAAGTGCTGGAAAAAGTAAACCTGAAAGATGCAAACAAAAAGTATCCTGCAGAAATAAGCGGTGGTATGATGAAGCGGGTTGGTATTGCAAGAGCCATCGTAATGAACCCGAAATATTTATTCTGCGACGAGCCCAACTCGGGTCTCGATCCGCAAACATCCGGACTGATCGACGAACTTATACATAGCATCACGCAGGAGTACAATATGACGACAATCATCAACACGCACGACATGAACAGCGTGATGGAGATTGGCGACCATATTGTTTATATGACAGAAGGCACCAAGCAGTGGGAAGGGACCAAGGACGATATCATATATAGCAAAAACAAGCGGTTAAATGAGTTCATTTTTGCTTCGCAATTTTTCCAGGAGGCAAAGGAAAAAATGATAGAAGAAGCAGAAGAAAAAAATCAGCAACCGGAGAAACAAGATTAACGGGCTTTCAATATTTCAATTAGCCTTTCAAGGAATGGATGTTGGCTTTCGTACAATTTTATTTTCGCTTCTTCTATTGTAAAATAGCTGGCTTTATCAGTTTCAGGAAAAGATTGTGTCTTGCCAGACTTTGGTGGCCATTCCATCTCGAATAAGTTGGAAGAAATAAATGGCGTTTCAAAATATTCCTGCACTGCCCAGGCGGTTATCACTTTGCCGCTTTTTAGTTTTATAGAAGTCAGCGGCGTAAAGTCTGTTGCCGTAATCCGGTTACCTGTCTCTTCTTCAAACTCGCGCTGTGCAACGGTTAGCGGCTCTTCGCCTTCTTCGTATTCACCTTTTGGAATAGACCAAACTCCGTTATTTTTATTGGTAAAAAAAGGACCGCCGGGATGAACCAATAATACCTTTACAATATTGTTTTCGTCATAGTGATAAACAACTAAACCGGCACTTTTCTTAGCCATCTTTCTTCCTTAATTAATACGGATAATTTCGGCGCCTAAATGATTCAAACGCAGATCAATATTTTGATAACCCCGGTCTATTTGCTCAATGTTTTGGATGATGCTATCGCCTTCTGCGCTCATGGCTGCAATCAGCAAAGCGACACCAGCACGAATATCTGGGCTGCTCATCGTAATACCATGCAAGGGATGTTTCCTTCCCAAGCCTACAACCGTTGCGCGATGCGGATCGCAAAGGATAATCTGCGCGCCCATTTCAGCTAATTTATCTACGAAAAACAACCGGCTTTCAAACATCTTTTGGTGTATCAAAACAGAACCGATTGCCTGCGTTGCCGTTACCAACAAGATGCTTAACAAATCGGGTGTAAGACCTGGCCACGGATGATCGGAAATAGTCAGGATGCTGCCATCTAAAAACGGCTGTATCTCGTACACTTCCTGCGCCGGAATATAAATGTCATCACCTTTAAATTCGAGTTCTATGCCGAGTTGTTTAAATTTATCCGGGATAATACCAAGATGATTGATGCCTGCATTTTTAATAGTTAATTCGCTTTGCGTCATGGCTGCCAAACCAATAAAGCTGCCGACTTCAATCATATCAGGAAGCATGGTATGTTCGGTGCCATGCAATTCGGTTACACCTTCAATAGTAAGCAGGTTGCTGCCACAGCCTTTTATGTTAGCACCCATTCGGTTCAGCATGGCGCAAAGCTGCTGCAGGTAGGGCTCGCAGGCTGCATTGTAGATAGTAGTCGTACCTTCTGCCATCACGGCTGCCATCACTATGTTGGCGGTTCCGGTTACCGAAGGTTCATCCAATAGCATATAAGCTCCTGTCAAATGCGGCGCGTTCAATTGCATTACATTATTCAAATCATCATGGTCAAAGTCAGCACCTAATTTTTGAAAGCCAATGATATGAGTATCCAATCGCCTTCTGCCTATTTTATCACCACCAGGTTTAGGAATATAGGCGGTGCCAAAGCGAGCCAGCATCGGTCCGGCAATCATCACAGAACCACGAAGACGGCTGCTCTTTTTCCTGAAGGCATCCGAGCCCAAATAATCGGGATCGATATCGGCAGCTTCAAAAGTGCAGGTATCGCGCGATAAACGGTTTACCTTCACACCAATCTCTGCCATCAGTTCTATTTGCAGGTTTACATCTGTGATGTCGGGAATGTTGTAAATCGTTACTTTTTCTTTAGTGAGAAGCACAGCAGAAATAATCTGCAAAGCTTCATTTTTCGCGCCCTGTGGTGTTATGTCGCCCTGAAGTTTCACGCCGCCCTTAACCTGAAATGAAGCCATAGAAAATTGTCTTTAAAAAACGAAAATAAAAAAAGCCAACAGTACGCTGGCTTTCCCAAAATAAATTGATAAGAACTATAAAAACCGCTTCTTAAAATTGTTTCCGCTGCGGTTGTTATTATTGTTATTA
>CAZZZH010000205.1:0-5445 GCA_964658445.1 Ilyomonas sp. | reverse complement strand
GGTGATGCCGCGCAAACGAAGCACGGGCGTCATTGTTGTTGCGCCCGCCGCCGGAAACGTTGTAGCTGTTGCTGCGGTTGCCATCAACCCTGTTGCCGTTGCTCTGGCGGTTGCCGTTACTATTGTTGTTATTATTGGTGCGGCCAGAGTAAACCTTCTTAGCAGTTGGACGATAATCATCACTTTCAAACGGAACCGGGCGATGCTTTACAAAAGGTGTGTTGCTAAAGTCAAGCTGGCCTTTTGTCATTGCCGTCAGTTCGCTCCGGATGGCATCGTCGTGCACCAATTCCTTGTGCCAGTTGCTATACGAAAGCTTCATGTAGTAAGCGATGGCATTGGCAAAACCGGCTTTCTTTTCCGGATTGTCTTCTGCCAGTGCTTTATCTATAATCATCTCTAAGTTCTTGCCGAGATGAGAATATTTAGGATGACGTTTCGGATAACCCATAGGATCCGGCTTCGCTTTGTATGTTTCTTTTTGCGGGATAGGATAAGGGCTGTCCACGTCTAATTTAAAATCAGAAATAAAGAACAAATGATCCCACAGCATGTGCCTGAAATCTTCAACGTTCTTCAGATGTGGGTTTAAAGTGCCCATCAGCTCGATTACGGCTTTTGTTTGTTGCTGGCGTTTATCGCGGTCAGGGATGGCTAAAAGATACTCTACCATTTTTTGAATGTGGCGACCATATTCGCGCATACTCAGGTAGTTTCTTGTTGTATTATATTCCATAAAATTCAGAAGCAGCAAATCTAACTTTATTTTTACTAATCGATAAAGGATTTGCGTTAATTATTGTTTTAAATCTGTTTGCTCAGAAGCTTTTACAACCGGCGATTTTATATCGTGATAAAACAAAAAGGTCCATTTGTTTTCCTGCCCTTCCAGCCACCATTTCTGGCGAAGCATCATACACTTTCTTCCATCAAAATCGTACTTGGCTACGAACTTACTTTTCATCTGTTGAAGCTGCGGCGCATCGTCTCCGCCAAAGAAAATAATCTCTTCATTTTCTTTTATCCAAAACACCTGGTGATAAGGACTGTGACCAGCCGTAATTTCATAATCAATGTAATCATCAATCTCGCCATTTCCGTCTAATAACACCACCTGCGAGTGGTTGGATAAAACAGATATTTCCTCTGCCATATAAGAAGGGAAACCCACATCCAGAGCGTATTCCAGCTCTTTTCTTTGTACAAAATAGGTTGCGTTTGGAAAGGAAAGAGAATAATTGCCTAGTGAATCTTTCCTGCTAACTCCTCCGGCATGGTCTTTATGTAAATGACTCATCAGAACTTTCGTAATGCTATCAGGATCAACACCGTTTGCACGAAGGTTTTGATGCAGTTGAAGCTCTCTGTTCTTATAAAACCCAAGTCCGGTATCCAACAGTAAAACATCCTTTTCGGTGATGACAACGAAAGGTTGCACCTCTACCAATAAACTGCCAATGGTTCTGTTTTGTAAATTGTCTTGCTCCGTATTAAAAGGAACAAAAACTTTTGTTTTATCAATGGTAAAAGCGCCTTCAGAAATAGGGATAATCTGCATGAAACAACGATGATATAGTGCAAACATACGCACCATAAACGGTAGGAATTCTTATTTCATCGGTTGATTGATAATGTAAAATTAGTTTCCATATTATTTTCAATAATTCTAACTTTGCGGTGCTTTTTTAAAATAAAACAATTATAAGCATGAGCACAGTAAAAGTTGCCATTAATGGTTTCGGTCGCATCGGTCGTTTAGTCTTCCGCCAGATCTACAATATGGAAGGCATCGATGTAGTCGCCATTAATGATTTAACCACTCCGAAAGTATTAGCCCATTTATTAAAGTACGATAGCGCACACGGACGTTTTGAAGGCGGCGAAGTTACTTTCACCGATAACTCTATTTCCGTAGGTGGCAATGAAGTAAAAATATACGCACAGAAAGATCCGGCTCAGATTCCATGGGGCGACCATCAGGTTGATGTTGTAATCGAAAGCACCGGCTTCTTTACCGATAAAGCAAAAGCAGAAGCTCATCTTAAAGCCGGCGCAAAAAGAGTTGTGATTTCTGCACCAGCAACTGGTGAAATGAAGACGATTGTATTTAACGTAAATCATGATATTCTTGATGGCAGCGAAACCATTATCAGTTGCGCTTCCTGCACTACCAATTGTCTGGCTCCAATGGCAAAAGCGTTGAATGATGCTTACACCATCGAAGTAGGAAGTATGACCACCATTCACGCTTACACTAACGATCAGAACACGTTAGACGCTCCACATGCAAAAGGCGATCTTCGCCGAGCACGTGCTGCGGCTGCTAACATTGTTCCCAACAGCACCGGTGCTGCTAAAGCCATTGGTTTGGTATTGCCGGAATTGAAAGGCAAATTGGATGGTGGTGCACAACGCGTTCCTGTTATCACAGGTTCTGTTACCGAGTTGACAGCCATTTGTACTAAAAAAACAACGTTGGAGGAAGTAAACGCTACCATGAAAGCTGCCAGCAATGAAAGCTATGGTTACACAGAAGATGAAATTGTAAGCACTGACGTTATCGGTATGCACTTCGGTTCTTTGTTCGATGCTACGCAAACCAAAGTGATTACCGTCGGAGACAAGCAGTTAATAAAAGTAGTAAGCTGGTACGATAACGAAATGAGTTATGTAAGTCAGCTCGTTCGTACGGTGAAATACATGGCTGATCTGATTAATAAATAAACACAATTTAATTAAAGCAAACCGCAGTTTTGTAACTGCGGTTTTTTTTATTATTTTACGTCTCTAATCAAAACTGTATGCAAATTAAAAACATCGAAGGGCTCACCATTGAAGAACTTGACAAAGAAATAGCCGAAGGCGGAAAGTTTGTTTATTACCAATATACCGTTTCGGTTCTAATCATGACCTTTAAAAGAAATTCCGACATCTATTTCGTAAAGTCAAAACAGAAGTCAGCAATTAAAGGCTTACCTTATACATTGGCTTCTGCCGTGTTGGGCTGGTGGGGCATTCCATGGGGTCCTATTTATACTGTCCAGACTCTTTCGAGAAATATTAATGGCGGGCTTGATGTCACCCCTCAAATAATGTCAGCCTTAGTCGCCGCTCCGCCATCGCAAAAAGTTACGGAAGCTTTAAAGTAATATGATTGCAGCTACCGCTTTGCTTAAAACAGCAGCACCTTTGCTCTTGTTGCTGCTGCTTCTTTATTGGAAATAAATCTGTAAAAGCACTACGTTTGTTCACTAATTTAAAGAAGATGTCTTGCAAATAGAAATCATCAATTTAAAACATTACAACACCATGAGCAAATTCTCAGATTACAACTTCGGGGGCAAAACCGCCTTAATACGCGTCGACTTCAACGTGCCACTCAACGATAAATTCGAAATCACCGACGACAACCGCATGCGCGCTTCCATCCCAACCATCAAAAAAATTCTGAGCGATGGCGGCAGCGTAGTATTAATGAGCCATCTCGGTCGCCCAAAAGATGGGCCAACCGATAAATATTCGTTGAAACATTTAGTCCCGCATTTAACCGAATTGTTAAACAATGCGCCCGTGAAATTCGCAGACGATTGTATCAGCGAGCAAACAGTGCAGATGGCGCATAGCTTACAACCCGGCGAAGTGTTACTGATCGAAAATCTTCGTTTCTACAAAGAAGAAGAAAAAGGCGACAAAGCCTTTGCAGAAAAACTGAGCAAACTCGGTGATGTCTATGTAAATGATGCCTTTGGTACGGCACACCGCGCACATGCCTCCACGGCTGTCATTGCCCAGTTCTTTCCGGCTGATAAAAAGATGTTTGGCTTGCTCATGGAAAGCGAAGTAGCCAGCGCAGAAAAGGTGTTGCACAAGTCAGAGAAACCCTTCCTCGCCATCATCGGCGGCGCTAAAGTGTCAGACAAAATTCTGATCATCGAAAACCTGCTCGAGCGTGCTTCTGACATCATCATAGGTGGCGGAATGGCATACACATTTATGAAAGCCAAGGGTGGCAAAATTGGCAATTCGCTTTGCGAGGATGACCGTTTGGATACAGCTCTTGAGTTGCTTAAAAAAGCCGACGAAAAAGGTGTTTGCATCCACTTGCCTGCCGACTCTGTCATTGCAGATAAATTTGCCAACGACGCCGATATCTCAAGCTCGCTCAGTACCAACATCCCCGACGGATGGATGGGGCTCGACATCGGTATGATGGCTTGTGACAATTTCACAAAAGTCATCCTCAATTCCAAAACCATTTTATGGAACGGACCGATGGGCGTTTTCGAAATGGAATGCTTTCAACACGGCACTAAAACCGTTGCCAAAGCCATTGTAGAAGCCACCGAAAAAGGTGCCTTCTCTCTCGTCGGTGGCGGCGACAGCGTAGCCGCCGTTAACCAGTTCGGCTTTGCCGATAAAGTCAGTTATGTCTCCACCGGCGGCGGCGCCCTCCTCGAATATTTCGAAGGCAAAGAACTTCCCGGCATCGCCGCCATCAATCAGCCATAAGCATAGCGGCATTAATACCGCAGTAATAGTATTATCAAAAGCGCTGTGCTATTAACAAGAAGTCCAACAAAAAACTTCCTGTCGATAGCGCAGCTTTTTATGTTTAACTCTCACACCAAACGCGCTCACAAACAACCCCTGCTGTCCAACCCAAACCATCAACGCCCAACTGCCCTTCACCTCATTATTACTAAAGCTAAATTGAAAAACCGTGCACGGATGTGATGGATATTATCCGTGCTTGATCTTTTTTGCTACTTTTTTCCATCAAGGGAAAAAAGTAGAAGCGGATTGATCTTCTGCTTCTTTTTTCATAACAGAAAGAACTAGAAGTTAATTGCTTCAAAAAGCAACTAACTTAACAGAGCTTCGCACAATAACAATTGCAGTCCTATGAATAACATGCTCTCCCAACACTTCATGTTCGCCACCGGCATCGAAAACAGTTATCCCACCATTCTCTTACCCAATGGCACCGAAAAACGGGTCGACGAATTAGAAAAAACAAATCATTACAACCAGTGGGAAACCGACTTCAATCTCATTACCGATTTAGGCATTTGTTATTTACGCTATGGCACTCCGTATTATAAAAACCACGTGGCACCCGGCCAGTACGACTGGTCGTTTACCGACCTTACTTTCAACCGGCTGAAAGAGCTCAACGTCACGCCCATTGTCGATCTCCTGCATTTCGGCGTGCCCGATTGGCTCGGCAATTTTCAAAACCCCGACTTCCCGCGGTACTTTGCCGAATACGCCAAAGCCTTTGCCACACGCTTCCCGCATCTGCAGTATTATACACCCATCAACGAGGTTTTCGTCACCGCCATGTTCTCCGGTTTATATGGTTGGTGGAACGAGCGGCTCACCAGCGAATACGCCTATATCACGGCACTTAAAAATTGTTGCAAAGCCAGCGTCCTCGCCATGAAA
>CAZZZH010000204.1:5830-8474 GCA_964658445.1 Ilyomonas sp. | reverse complement strand
CACTGCAAGCTTTAATGGACATTGTGAACGAGTGCATGAAAAAAGGGTACATGAAAAAAGGAAATATACAAGCGGTTTCGATGGCTATTTGGGGAATGGTTCATGGCTTGGTTAGCCTGCAAATACGCTCAAGGTTTGATAAGCTGGGCGATGGAAAAAATATAAAAGAGTTGATGCATCAATCATTAACCTGGCTATTGAACTCGATAAATAAAGGGTAAGAAATTTTTTTCAAATATACTTAACAATGTTAATAATGATAACGCCTATAATAATATTTATATGAAGCCAAAAACGAAATTCTTTTTTGTCACGTTCCTCATCCTCTTTGCCTTGTGGCAGCGCGCTTTTGGACAAACAGTGCTGGATGCCTATCTAAAACGAGGGCTTGACAGTAACCTCGCCCTTAGACAGCAAAGCTTTGACTTGGCAAAAGCGAAAGTAGATCTGGAAAGAGCAAAAACATTATTTTATCCGCAGGCACAGATAAATGCGCAATACACATTAGCCAGCGGAGGCAGAAGCATCGACATTCCGATTGGAGATTTGCTGAACAATGTTTACTCTTCATTAAATCAACTCACATCTTCTACCAAATTTCCACAGGTACAAAATCAAAGCATACAGTTTTTACCCAACAATTATAATGACACTAAAATTGAAGTAACTGTTCCCGTTTATAACCCGGCGCTTCAATACAATAAGAAAATAAAAGAGCAGCAAATTTTTACACAACAGCAACAGTTGAACCTTTATAGGCGTGAGCTTGTCTTCAATATCAAACAGGCTTATTATCAATATCTGCAGGCGACGAAAGCTGCAGAGATTTATATTAATGCCTTAGCCACCGTAAATGAAAGTCTTCGATACAATGAAAAGCTGGTAAAAAACCAGGTAGCAACCAAAGAAGTGGTGCTGAGAGCAAGAACCGAGGTGAGTAAAGTGCAAACTTCTTTGGCAGACGCGGAAAGCCAGCAAAAGAACGCCGCGGCTTATTTTAACTTTCTTCTTAACCAGCCGTTAGAGACGGCGGTGGTAGCAGATTCTACTTTATTTCAAGCTACTCTGAACGAAAAAGTTGTTGCGGCAGAAGCGCCGCAGAACCGTGAAGAACTAAAACAATTGTCAAGCACTGAAAAAATTTTAGAAACCAGTCGGAAGCTCAACAACACATACAAACTTCCTGTTTTAAATGGCTTTTATAACATCGGGTTTCAAGGTTATGGTTATCATTTTGGGGATAATCAATTTTACCAGCTTGGCGGCTTGCAATTAACCTGGAATTTATTTAAGGCTAACGACAACAGGTTGAAGGTGAAACAAGACCAAATTGATATTGATGCTATTAAAACGCAGTACCAGAGCGTATCGCAGCAACTTGCATTACAGGTTACGACTGCTTACAACGAATATCAAAGCGCGCTTACCGCTATGCATAATGCAACTGATGAAGTAACAAGCACTCACGAAGCGTATCGCCTTACCAACAGCCGCTATTTGCAAGGTCAGGCTTTGCAGATTGAATTGATAGATGCCCGCACTCAAATGACCAACGCCGACATTACGGCTTCGCTGGCGCAACTGGCTGTTGTAAACAAAGAAGCCGAACTGGAAAGAGTAACTGCGAGCTACCCATTACCCTGATATTTATAACTATTCTTCAATACCGATAAAAAATCATATGCAAGCGATATTAAGTAAACTATTCATGGTTGCTTCTTTTCTTACCCTGCTCTGTTCGTGCGGCGATAAGCCTGCTCCAAGTACAACAGTTGACGATGCCGTTATTGTACGAACGCAACCGGTAGTAAGGAAAGAAGATGTTTCGGATAAGCAGTACTCCGGCAAAATAGAATCTACCAGCCAGGCAAATTTATCGTTCAAAGTAGGAGGTATTATTTCACGTATTTATGTAAAAGAAGGTGATGCCGTAAAGCGCGGTCAGTTACTTGCTACGCTTGATTTGACGGAGATTAATGCACAAGTGCAGCAAGCGAAACAAGCATCTGAAAAAGCAGATCGCGATTATACCCGTGTGAAGAATTTATTAGCCGATACAGCTGCTACATTAGAGCAATATCAAAATGCAGAAACCGGGCAGAAGATGGCAAGCGAAGCTTTACACATTGCCACATTCAACCAGCAATACGCGCAGATACGGGCAACTGATAATGGCACTGTCATAAAGAAAATGATGAACGAAGGTGAGCTTGCTGCACCCGGTGCCACGGTTCTGATGATGAACGCTACTTCCAGCAACGATTGGGTAGTGCGTTTTGGTGTAAGTGATAAAGACTGGGCGAGTTTGCAGAAAGGGCAAAAGGCATCTGTACAGATTGATGCTTATCCTGCCGAAACATTTACCGGCATCATCAATAAAATGGCAGCGGCAGCCGATGCCGCAAGCGGTACTTACGAGATAGAAGTAACGGTATTGCCCAATGGGAAAAAGTTTGCCGCTGGCTTATTTGCAACTATCCGGTTAAGTACTTCTTCACAACATCAGATTGCCATGATACCCATCGAAGCATTGACTGAAGGTGATGGAAAAACGGGCTTTGTGTATTTGCTTAACAAAGACAATACAACCGTTACCAAACGCAAGGTTACCATCGCTTATGTTGATGATGATAAGGTTGCCATT
>CAZZZH010000204.1:0-5820 GCA_964658445.1 Ilyomonas sp. | reverse complement strand
GGTGTAAGCGAGGTGATAACCGACGGCGTGAGTTACCTGACAGAAGATGCGAAAGTTAAGGTGGTAGGTAAAGCTCCTAACCCATGATGAGCGTTGAAAGCAGGCTCGTAATGCATTGCCCGATTTCGTTGTAAACAACAAACATACATTTCCTTACACGGTTCAAAACTCCCTTTTAGGGGCTGAGGGCTTTATATGAAAATTACAGATTTCGCAGTTCAAAATTATGGCTTCACGCTTATTGTGTTTGTGATGCTTGTAGCCATCGGTATCAATTCGCTCATCAATATGCCGCGGGGCGAAGACCCGGATTTTGCAGCGCCTGAGTTTAACATCGTGGTTATTTACCCTGGCACCAGCCCGAAAGACATGGAGCAGTTGGTGGTAGATAAAGTGGAAAAAAAGATCAATGAATTAGACGACATCAAAAAGATTGTAACTACCATGGATGACGGGCTTGCCGTGCTGGATGTTGCCTTTAAATATTCAACCGATCCCGATAAAAAATATCAGGATGTAGTGCGCGAAATGGACGTTATCCGGCCTGACTTGCCGTCCGATATTCAAAGCATACAAATCTTCAAATTCAGCCCCAGCGATGTAAACATTATACAGGTTGCTCTTACCAGCGAAACTGCGCCATACAGCGAGCTTCAGCAGCGCAGCAAACGTTTAAAAGAAGACCTTGAAAAAATAAAATCGCTAAAAAACGTTGACAACTGGGCATTTCCGCAGCAGCAGGTGCGCATTGCTGTAAACCTGGATAAGATGATGCAAAATAAAATAGCACTCAACACCGTCATTGGCGCTATTCAAAGCGAGAACGTAAACATACCTGGCGGCAGCATTGACATAGGTACTAAAAAGTTCAACATTAAAACCAGCGGCGACTATAAAAGTTTGGATGAAATTAAGAATACGGTGATTGAAAGTATAAACGGAAAATCGGTATATGTAAAAGATATCGCTGATGTATCGTTTGACTATGATGAAACCAATTACATCGCGCGCTTAAACAGCAAACGCGCTGTTTTCGTAACTGCAAGCCGCAAGATGGGAACTAACATTTTTGACGTAGAAAAAGAGATGCAGCCTGTGCTCGATAACTTTCAGAAAACATTACCCAAAAGCATAGGCTATGTGCAAAGTTTCGATAATGCAGCCAGCGTTCATAAGCGCTTAAGCGGCTTCTCTGTTGACTTTGCCATTGCCATCTGTCTCGTGCTGCTTACCTTGCTGCCATTAGGTTTCAGAGCAAGTCTGGTGGTAATGATTTCCATTCCCTTATCACTCGCCATTGGTTTATTTTTATTGGATTTGTTTGGTATTACCATCAATCAGTTAAGCATCGTTGGCCTGGTGGTAGCATTAGGTTTGTTGGTAGACGACAGTATTGTGGTAGTAGAAAACATTGAGCGCTATTTACGTAATGGCTATAGCCGGCGCGAGGCTGCAATGGCGGCCACAAAGCAAATAGGATTAGCCGTTATCGGTTGTACGGCAACACTCATTTTCGCATTTCTGCCGCTCTTGTTTTTGCCCGAAGGCGCCGGCGATTTTATTCGCAGCTTACCGGCGGCCGTAGTAACAACGGTGCTGGCTTCATTGTTTGTTTCACTTACCATTATTCCCTTTTTGTCGAGTCGTATGCTAAGCAGCAACACCAGTGCAGAAGGCAACATTTTTATGCGGGGTTTAAAGCGGTTGATCAGCGGATCGTATCGCAGGCTGCTGCACCGTGCTTTGGCAAAGCCATACATTACCTTAGGCATTGCTCTGGCTATATTCATTGGTGCTTTGGCGCTCGTTCCTGTCGTGGGTTTCAGCGTTTTCCCGGCATCAGAAAAGCCGATGTTTATGATCAATATCGAAACACCATTGGGCTCAAGCCTGCATACAACCGATTCGGTAACGCGCATAGTAGAAAATGGTATTAAGCGTATTCCCGATTTGAAGAACTATGCGAGTAATGTGGGGCATGGCAACCCGCGTATTTATTACAATGTTTTTACGCTGGGTAATGCAGATAATAAAGCGCAGATTTTTGTGCAGCTCAACAGTACGCCGCCCGATAAAAAGCGTGACCTGATTGACAAGCTTCGCAACCAGTTCAAAGATTTTCCCAATGCTAGAATCGAAGTAAAAGATTTTGAGCAAGGTCCGCCTGTGGAAGCGCCGATCGCTATCCGTTTGTTCAGTGAAAACCTGGATACGTTGCGGGCTTTGTCTTTCCGAGTAGAAGATCTTTTGAAAAAGACAAACGGAACTATGTATGTAAACAACGATTTAACTACGCTGAAGACCGACATAAAAGTAAATGTAAACAAAGAGAAAGCCGCGATGCTTGGCGTGGCAACCAGCGAAATAGACAAGACCATCCGCATGGCGGTGACCGGCTTACCCATTGGTATTTTCCGTAAGGAAGATGAAGACGAAGATGATGCTATCAATATCACTTTGCCACGCGATGGTAAGCAGACATACGATGTATTCGACAAGGTTAATGTGGCTTCGTATAATGGTTTGCTTATACCATTAAGCCAGTTGGCCGACATCGGTTTTCAAACCTCGCCCACAACCATTAAGCATTACGATAAAGACCGCTACACTACGGTAACCGCGTTTGTTCAAAACGGATACAACACTGCAAAGCTTACCACCGGCATCTTACAACAATTAGACAGTATGAAGTTTCCGGCAGGGGCCAAATATGTAGCTGCCGGCGATGTAGAAGCCAGCCAGGAAAGCTTTGGTGGCTTAGGCACTATTATCCTCATTACGGTGTTTGGTTTGCTTGGCGTATTAATACTGGAGTTTAAAACATTTAAAGGAACGCTGATTGTGTTGTCGGTGATTCCGTTAGGCATCATTGGCGCTGTTGCGGCTTTGCTGTTGTCGGGCAATACATTTTCTTTTGTTGCTGTCATCGGCCTGATTGCGCTGATAGGAATTGAAGTAAAAAATTCGATTTTATTGGTTGATTATACCGACCAGTTGCGGCGTAACGGGAAGAGTATAACAGAGGCGATAGAAGAAGCCGGTGAAACGCGTTTTATCCCTATCATTCTCACTACCCTTACAGCTATCGGAGGCTTGCTGCCATTGGTTTTGGAGCACAACCCTTTGTATTCACCACTGGCATTGGTTATTATCGGCGGCTTAATTTCTTCTACCTTATTAACCCGAGTGGTAACGCCGGTTTTATATAAGCTGCTATCGCCAAAAGTGTTGGGTATAGACCAAACAACAGAAAGAAATAATAATGGGCAGATGATGGAAGCAAGTGCCATAGCAACTGCCGAAGCCGGCAGCAGAAAATAAGTGCTCTGCTTACTGAAGCGACATGAAGGGGCTAAGCCTAACTCACCTTACTCTTCCTGTGTTCGTAGTGCTGTAAAAAATTTTCCGTACAAGAACCTGTTATCCCATTCCCAACTCGTCCTGTATTTGTTCTAATGTTTTGCCTTTGGTTTCGGGTACTTTCGTTAATACCCATATTAACTGCATCACCATCATAAAAGCAAAGAAGGCGAAAATGGGCCAAGGATTGTCTTTAAAAATGCCTTTGTCTTTATCAATAAAAACAGGAGAGATTAAAGTAATGAGCGCAGCGAAAACCCAATGCGTACTGGCACCAAACGATTGCCCTAACGCGCGGATTTTGTTGGGAAAAATTTCGGAGATAAACACCCAAATGACGGCGCCCTGACCAACGGCATGAGAAGCGATAAACATGGCTAAGAAAAAAATCAGCAGGCTGGGATCTGCGCTTGTTTTGAAACACCAGGCTACAGCTGCTAAGCTAATGATGTAGCCAAACGAGCCGATAAGCAAAAGCGTCTTCCTTCCTACACGATCTATAAGATACAAACCCACGAATGTGAACACTAAGTTGGTGCCGCCGATGATGATAGAACTTCGTAAAGAATCAGAGGAGGCAAGCCCAGCAGACTCTAAAATGCGTGGTGCATAGTACAGGATAAAGTTAATGCCGGACCATTGGTTAAAGAAAGCTACTAGAAAAGCCAGCCATAAAATAATACTGTGTTTTTTGCTGAAGAAAGAAGCGCCTTTGTTTGTTGCGTTCTCGTGCTGGATCCCTGCTTTTACTGAAGCAATTTCTTCATCTGCATTGATAAAGCCAAGTCTGGTCAGCACTTTCTTCGCTTCGTCTTCCCTGCCTTTTGTGATGAGCCAGCGTGGACTTTCCGGGATGCCAAACACCAGTATAGAATAAATGAAAGAAGGAATGGCCATCACACCCAGCATGTAACGCCAGTCGTTGGCGCCGCCTACCCCTTTCAATAAATAATTGGAAACATAAGCAATCAATATGGCAAACACAATGTTGAACTGGTACATAGCTCCCAGCCTGCCGCGCGAAGCCGGTGTTGATATTTCGGATACATATGTTGGCGCAGCTACCGAGGAAACCCCAATGCCCAAACCGCCGATAAACCGGAAGAAAGAAAAGATATACGGACTGGGCGCAATGGCTGAACCCAAAGAGGAAACCGTGAATAAAATACCAATCCAGATAAGCACTTTTTTTCTGCCATATTTCTGTGTAGGATAGCCGCCAAATAAAGCGCCCACTACAGTGCCCCACAATGCCATCGACATAATAAAAAAGCCATGAAACCAGGGCGAAATTTCATTGGTATGCCACAAGTGCTGTATAGGTAAATCGGCACCGGAAATCACTACGGTATCGAAGCCAAAAATGAAGCCGGCTAAGGCAGCAATCAATGAAATACCAAACAGTGAATTTCCTTTCGTTGCATTAGCAGCAGATGCCGGGGAAGAATCTATAAACATGATGTACTATGTATTTGTTGGTTATTGATGAAGCTATCGTTTACTGTATGGCAGGCCATTGTTTAATACCGGCTAAAGATAGAGCTAAATTGAAAACAGGAACGATGAAAGTGAGAAGGAAACGCAAAGCCGCTTTTGTTTGTGTACAGTTGCGGGTTAATCATTTGTTTGTACTTTGTTGGCTTTTATTGCTGTGTAAAAATGCCCATGTTTGTTTCTTCATAACTGCTATTTTTTTATGATTAAAAAATTCCTTTCTGCCATTTCTTTGTTCTTCTTTTTTGCTGTTGCTTGTTGCTTTACCACTCTTGCGCAAGACAATGTCTACCAGCCCAAACCTTATGTAGAAATACAACATCCGGAATGGACAAAGAATGCTACCATTTACGAAGTGAACATTCGCCAGTACACGCCGGAAGGCACATTCAAAGCATTTGAAAAGCACTTGCCCCGGCTGAAAGAGATGGGTGTGGATATTCTTTGGATCATGCCCGTAAACCCGATTGGTGTAAAGAACCGCAAAGGCACACTGGGCAGCGAGTATTCGATTAAAGATTATTACGGCGTAAACCCGGAGTTTGGAACGATGGACGACTTCAAACATCTCGTGACTACTGCACACGCGATGGGCTTTCATGTGATACTCGACTGGGTAGCTAATCATTCTTCGTGGGATAATACACTCGTGGCGCAGCATCCTGATTGGTACATCAAAGACAAGGAAGGTAATTTTGAATCAACACCCTGGCGTGATTATGACGATATCATTGACTTTGATTATAACCAGCCGGGGTTTCGCAAGTACATGACCGATGCTATGAAGTATTGGTTGAAAACAACGGACATTGATGGATTTCGTTGCGATGTGGCCGCTTTTGTTCCGCTTGATTTTTGGGAAAATGCAAGAAGAGAATTAGACAAAATAAAGCCGGTGTTTATGCTTGCTGAAGCGGCTGACCGGGACCTTCATAAGAAAGCTTTCGACATGACGTACTCGTGGCT
>CAZZZH010000203.1:0-8570 GCA_964658445.1 Ilyomonas sp. | reverse complement strand
GTTGGTTATAGCAGGTATCTTTTGAAGCAAAAAAATAATCGGCAGCTTCGCCAACAGCAGCAATTGATTCATCAAAAAAATATAGAATTAGAAAATCTGATACAGGACAAAGACAAGCTTCTGGATGACAAAGACACTTTGCTGGAAGAAAAAGAATGGCTGTTAAAGGAAGTGCATCACCGCGTAAAAAATAACCTGCAAATAATGACCAGTTTATTGAATACGCAGGCGAAATATTTGGATAACGAAGAAGCGGTAAAAGCCATTTCTGAAAGCCGTCATCGAATGCAGGCGATGTCGCTCATTCATCAAAAATTGTATGAGTCTGATGATACCTCCAAAGTTGACATGTCTACATTTATCAGTGAACTCATCACCTATTTGAAAACCAGTTTTCAAACTCAGCAGTCTATTTCTTACGACCTTCAACTCGATGAGATCAACCTAGATATTGGCGATGCTGTGCCGGTTGGTTTGATTTTGAATGAAGCGATAACGAATGCCATCAAATATGCGTTCACAGGTAAAAATGAAGGTGTCATTACGGTTATAATGAAACATGAAAACAACGACATAAAACTTATTATCCAAGATAATGGAAATGGTCTGCCGCTTCATTTTGATGCCGACTATAATACAACGATGGGCATACGAATGATGAAAGGATTGGTTACGCAAATAGATGGGCATTTTGAGATTAACAATGCCAATGGTGTGAGTATAAAGATTGAATTCGCGAAGCGAAATCTGTCCTGATTTATTACATGAGATTTTGAAAAATCTGCGAGTTATGACAAAAAAAATACTGATTGTAGAAGATGAATTTATTGTAGCTGACGATCTTCAGCTTACACTGAAAGGCGCTGGATACAATGTCTGTGGTATCGCGGCTTCTGTTACAGAAGCAAGAGATATCGTTGAGAAAAAACAACCCGATCTGGTGCTGTTGGATATTCATTTAAAAGGAAAACTGAGCGGTATCGAACTTGCGAAAGAACTAAAACAAAAGAGCATTGCCTTTGTGTATTTGTCTGCCAATTCCAATCAACAGGTTTTAGAAGCAGCGAAAGCAACTGAGCCTTATGGCTTCCTTGTAAAACCCTTTCGCGAAAAGGATTTGCTGATAACCCTGGACATTGCTTTTTATCGTCACGAACACAGCCTGGAAGTGCGTTGGCAAAAAGAACTGCAGTTGCAAAAACTGTTGTCTTCTATCCAACAGGAAGCTGGCACCTGGGAGCAGAAAATGGTGAAGACTACTGCGGCTTTGCAACCTTATGTGCCTTTTGATTGCCTGGCGGGCAGGATAAAAAATAAAGGAGCGGAACACTATAGCGGCTTTGCTTTTTTGCGCATCGGTTTCGATGAATACCAAACCATCGGGCTGCATGAATTGTCGGTTATTGCAGGAAAAAAAGAAGAAGAAATCATTGCCATTCTTGCCGGTTTGCCCCAGGAAATAAAAGCCGGATTTTATAATGACGAAGACTTTGAAAAGACATTGTCTTTTCATCCGATGCGGGCGTTGTTTGCCAAAACATTTGACTTTTTATCCAACCTCGAATTTCCACTTTCATCATCAGATGGCTATTTGTTTTCGCTTAGCTTATTTCGACGCGCCAGTCATGGATATTTCGCTGAACACATAGATTGGCTCTTTCGCTTGCAACCGCAACTGGCCGCTATTCTCAGCAGCATATCTGCATCCGATAAAAATGTTGCTGTTTCAATGAATTATCGAAATGGGCCTGAGAAGAAAAGTTTACAAACTTCTTCTATGCATGGTATTATCGGTAGCAGCCCTGCGTTGCTAAATGTGCTGGATATGATAACACAAGTAGCTCCGTTGGATACTTCTGTTTTGATACTTGGTGAAAGTGGCACCGGCAAAGAAAAAATAGCCGATTCTATTCATCAGTTGTCGCCAAGAAAAAGTAAACCGTTAATAAAAATCAATTGTGCTGCTATGCCGCCAACCTTAATTGAAAGTGAATTATTCGGACATGAAAAGGGTGCATTTACAGGTGCATTGGAAAAGCGGGTCGGCAAGTTTGAAATGGCAGAAGGAGGAACTATTTTTTTAGATGAAATTGGAGAGATGCCGGTTGAACTACAGGTGAAATTATTGCGTGTATTGCAGGAAAGAGAAATAGAGCGAATTGGTGGTAAAATGCCCATCAAAGTAAATGTGCGGGTAATCACTGCTACCAACCGGAATTTGGAAAATGAAATAGCAGCAAACCGATTCCGGCTTGATTTATATTATCGCCTGAATGTATTTCCGGTCACGCTTCCACCACTACGCGAGCGCAAAGAAGATATTGAGCAACTGGCTTATTTTTTTGCTGAAAGCTTTTGTAAGAAATTCAACAAAGTGTTTGCAGGTATAAGCACATCAATGCTTTCTGAACTGGAAGCTTATGATTATCCGGGCAATATACGCGAGCTTGAAAATGTGATGGAAAAAGCGGTCATTCTGAATGATGGGAAATCTAAATTATCGTTGCGCCAACCGTTAACAAATAAATTAGACACAGCAACTTTAACCAATAAGAATGATAACAATAAAATAAAAACTATTGATGACATTAGGCGCATACAACGTGATACTGAAATCGCACATATTTCTTCTGTGCTTCGCAAAACACACGGACGCATCAGAGGCAAAGATGGTGCAGCCGAACTACTAAATGAGAAACCGACTACACTGGAATCGCGCATGATGAAATTAGGAATCAAAAAAGAGGATTTTCAATAAGAGGACTTCTTGGAACAACTTTGTCCGTTGGTTTTTATTGTTGTTTTTATAGATTTTATTGTCTGTTTTACGGCTTTGGATAGGAAGCCATTTCAGTGATGGGTAGTTTATACCTTGCCTTGTTTATCTTACTAAACTATCAAGTATTATCATAAAAAATCACTGATGACAAAGTATGTTATCGTCTGCTTTATCTCCGCTTTTCTACAGTTACATGGCTTATCGCAGCAGGTCAATGAGACAAAGTCAATTAAGGAGTTGCGCATCGCATTAGCTGATAAGACTACTCAGACAGATCGTGCTGATTTACTGCTTAATCTGGCTTTAGCTTATGTTCTAAAACCAGGTAGTTTCTCTCACGATCTCGATACCGCCATCTTGCTTGTTAACCAGGCTGAGATAATAAACAACAAAAATTTGCATAGCCAACTCATAGAAGCAAAAGCTTGCTTTGTTTACTCCAACGCTTACCGCGAAAAAGGCGATACAACTACAGGACATGGATATATCAACAAAGCACTAAAGCTTTATTCTGCGTTGAACATGCATGAAGAGCTTGGAAAAGTTTATTTTGAAACAGCCAGCTATTTCGACTGGCAGGATAATAAATGTTTCCCGTTGATAAAAGATTGCTTTGAAAAAGCACTTACCGAATTTAAATCGTCGGGTGATAAACAAAACCAAGGATTCGCGTTGAAAAATATGGCTGACTTTGACATATTAATGAAAGAATTTGGACTTGCACTCAATGAATTAAATGAAGCCCTTGCGATTTATAAGTCTGTCAACTATCCGAAACTTCAAAGTGTTTACGATCTATTGAACCTGGTACATATTAACTTAGGTGATTATCCGCAAGCTATAAAATATGGGCTGCTTGCTGAAGATGCAGCGTTGAAAACTGGTGATACTACCATGCAGTTGTGCACGATTTATGTTCGTTTGTCTCTGGCTTATAGCAAAGGATATAATTCTACCGGGAACGAGTCGATTGAGTATAAAATGAAAGCGCTGAACATAGCGCTGAAGTGGCAGGATTATCAAAGTATACAGTTTATAGCTGCTTCCCTGTGCTACCAGTTTACCAGACAGCATCAGCCCCAAAATGCCATTCATCTCATCCATGATTTGGATGATAATATAAAATTTAATAGTTGGACAGATAGTCTTTACGTGTTCAGCGCTTATCTCGAAGTATTTACGGAGGCAAAGCAGTATAACAAGGCAAAATATTATGCGGACTATTTAGTTTCTGTGTTATCTGATACAAGTAAAGATCTGAGCGCTGAACAACCGAACATAGCATTTGAAGGATTGATCCGCTACTATATACAAACACATCAATATGAGCTTGCGGAAAAATATGCTAACATCAATCTCACTTACTGCCTACAGCATGCTAACAGAAGCATTGTTGCAATGGCTTACAACAGTAAATCCGAAGCCGATTCTGCCACCGGCAATTTTAGATCTTCTCTTGACAGCTACAAACAATTTGTCAGGACAAATGACTCTATGTTTAATGAGGCAAAAGCATTCCAGTTTGCCCAAATGCAGGTTGTATACAATACCCGTCAAAAAGAAGATTCACTGAAGATAAATGAGCAAAATTTTCAACTGCTGAAAACGAAGAGTAATGCGGATTTAAGAAAAGCCAGCGTAGTTAGAAACACGATCATCACATCTTCTCTATTGTTGCTTTTGGTCATGTATATAAGCTATCGGTTAAAACAAAATAGCAACAGGAAACTACAGGCAAAGCAAAAGGAAATCAATCGACAAAACGAAGAGCTGACAAGAGCGGTACAGGAAAAAAATACACTGCTTGAAGAAAAAGAATGGCTGTTAAAAGAAGTACATCATCGTGTAAAAAATAATTTACAGATTGTTATCAGCTTGCTGAATACCCAGTCAAAATTTTTAGACAACCAGGAAGCTATAGATGCTATACAGGAAAGCCGTCATCGTATGCAGGCAATGTCATTAATTCATCAAAAGCTATATCAAAGTGAAAGCTCGGCGTATGTAAATATGCAAATGTATATTCGCGAATTATCTAGCTACTTGGAAGCCAGCTTTAGCACGGGCAAGCGAATCATTTTTGATATAGAAGTCTGCGATATAGAATTAGATATTGCCCAAGCCATTCCTATTGGTCTTATACTAAACGAGATCATCACCAACGCTATTAAATACGCGTTTATCGGGAAAGAAAATGGAAACATTAATATCACAATGCAGATGCAGAACGAGCAGGATGTTTTACTGCAAATAAGCGATGACGGAGTTGGATTGCCTTCCGGTTTTACCATTGATAAAAGTGATTCGATGGGTATGCGATTAATACGCGGTTTGGTAAAGCAGATTGGCGGGCAAATCAATCTTTTCAGCCAGAACGGAACCCGCGTCTATATTCATTTTAAAATGGACAGCAAGCTTAAGTCTATTTCCTCGAAAGAATCGCTTGAATCTCCGCAATTGATATCTGCCTAAGTCGTTTTATTGAAACTCCGACAACTCCGTAGTTCAGGAATAAAAGCTCCGTTATTGTCGGAGTTTTTTTATGTTGAGAGATTTTGAACAAGCACAATACTTACAAGATAATTAATTGAAATTCATTGACTTAATATCGAAGTTCTAAGCTAGAATGGTTCTCCCTTTACTTATGGTATATAATTAGGCTTATATGAGTGTGCTCAATTGTCATTTATAAATAAGCAGTATCGAAACAGTAGAGCACTTAATCACCTTTCACACAATATTTTATGAGAACAAACATCCATTCCGTCGAATCAGGACTAACAAAAACACCCGTCACCTCTTTTGATATTCAAATGCTTCAGGACGACCACCTGGAAACGCTGCCGCACAGACATGAATGTTATGAGATAACCTGGATTATCAATGGCAGTGGTAAACATTTTATTGATTCTGATCAGCACTTAATCCAAAATAATCAGGTCTTCTTTATTCAACCTGGACAAATACATCACTTCAGCCCCGACAGAACGATAAAGGGGTTTTCTTTCTTCTTTACTGAGTCATTCATTTACACGGGTGAATTGGAATTTGATGTCAGTGGTGATTCTAATTTCCTTCAGTTATTCTCCAGAATTAATGGCTCTGTAATCGATGCTGACATTAGCGCTGATGTGAATGAGATTGTACGTAAGATGCAGAAAGAAGCAAGTAACCTGTACCTGTTCAAAGATGAAATTTTAAAACGCTATGTGAAGATATTCCTAATCTACCTGACACGCCAGTTGAATGGTACTATCCAAACGCTTGCGCGGACGAGAAACGATCAGATTGTACACAGTTTCAAAGCCTCATTGGATAAAAATTTTAAAAGCAAAAGAATGGTCGCCGATTATGCATGTGAGTTATGCGTAACCCCTAATTATCTGAATGAAATCATTAAAAAGAATACAGGTTATTCAGCCAGTCATCACATCAGGGAACGTGTGGTTCTCGAAGCGAAACGACTGGCGCTGTACACATCTGCCAACATGAAAGAAATCGCTTATGATCTTGGCTTTCTAGATACGGCGCACTTCAGCAAATTGTTTAAAATTGTAACTGGCAAAAATTTCTCTCAGTTCAAAAAAGAAAAACTGACATTGACCGTAGCCGTATAACGCGATTCTCATTAATTATTATAACTCTTATTTGAAACGGAACAAAGTTTATCCGGCAGATTCAACTGTTGGTTTCACTTTGTTTACGATAGAATCTCGTCATCAGGAACCGGGATTAGGACCTTGCAAAGCAAGATCAACGAACACGTCCTCGAACGAAACATGAGCATCCTATGGTCAAAAAAGCAGTATCAGTAACGCAAGTTCCAAGCTAAAGATCTCAAAAGCTTGGGTTATTAGAGGGTTAACTATCGTACGCATCAACAAAGATAATCTGAACAAATGGCCCTCGAAAGGTGAGACAGCAGGTATTACCAGAGACCAAATAAACACCTGACATTTCCGTATACTGGTCTCTTTTTTTCTCTGTTATTAGCGTGCTTATATGAAAAATAACACCAAGGAGGTCTTCTCAATTCGGCTTCTCTATTACATCTGAAAACCCATTTATAAAGCACGCTGCTATAAACAGATTATTCATCCGGTCTTTGAAATATGAGTAATTGAATGATTATATTTGGAACAACGTGTTTCTAATTAATCATCAACAAAAGGTTCACGACCTATTTTCATTTCTTAAGGTTAATGATGAACGTAATCTTATCGCAATAAGATTAATAAACAGAAGAAGAATGCCCGGATGCAATCGCGCTGCCGACTGTATTTTTCCTCAACCATTGTAGGATATAATCCGCATCTTCTTTCCACGACGGTTGACCCAATACAAAATGATTCCTGCCTTCTCTGATTACAAACTCTATCATTGATTCTTTATCTTTATACTTGTTATAGTTTCTTCTGCTGAGAGAAGGTGGAATACAATGATCAATGCTGCCGGCAAGCATTAATAATGGCTCCGTTTTTTTGCTAAAATCTACATAAGCGGCTTTCGTCAAAGCGCCACGTATCACTCTCTTGGATTCAGGAATAGCGAAGCGTTCGTAACTTTCAACCTGGTCGCGATATGCCATTTGGTTCGTAAATGCATATTGCCAGCTTGCAAAAGAACGCAGATAAGGTTTGTCTAACGATGTAAAGAAGCCAAGCGACAAAGCATTGGATTTCAAGAATGAGAACTCTAACGGAACGATTCCTACTGGAGTCACGGAATGAATAGCAACACCAGCTGCAGCCAAACCCCTGTTTAAAAAAATCTGAACTAATAAACCGCCGAACGAGTGCCCGATCAGGATTGGCTTTTGAGGCAGTGAAGTAATAATCGCCTCATAATAATTAATAAGTTCTTCCGTAGTAAGAGAAGCTAATTTTTTATCAGGATGACGACTTCGTAAGGTAACTGCATCAGCGTTTTTTGCTGGCCACGGCGGTGTTAATGTTGTATAGCCTTTGGACTCAAAAAAGGCAGACCAATTATCCCAGCACGCGTGGCTGACAAAAGCACCGGTAATGAAGACAATGGCAGATGAGGAAGTTGTTGAAGTAGACATACTAAGTGGTTTTTGATAAGTCAAAGCTACTTTCCTTACGCAATTATGTCGATTGTCAAACCGTGGTTAAAGATGTACTTTTTAGGGTAACAGATGGTCACTCTCGCTGGTCATTGAAAAAAAATCAATCAATCCTTATTACGTTTTACCAGTCATTTATTTGGCATTGAAATTAAAAAGTTAATGATAAGCCGCCACTAAATGTTGTAGCATTCTGCTACATTGTCGGTAATTGTAATCGTTGGTTTTTCATCGGAACCTTTCTGCTATCCATTGTATAGACCGTAATAGTTGTTACTACTCTTTTGTTTAATTTATTCTGCTACAAAGATAGCCCGCGGCGCTGCTGAAGCGGCAAGGGAATTCCCGGCATAAACCGCCTGTAAACGCTTTCTCACATTCCCGATTTTATTCCGTTCCTCCGTTGCCTTAATGGCGCCGGAACTGAAGGTGCACCATAATAAAATGTAAAGAGTATGAAAAAGTTTATGGTAAACAGCACATACAGTGAAAATTGACGGAACGGGTGTGAGTGAAGTGGAACTGGTATATAAAAGTAAAGTCAGGGCATCAGAAAGACCCGTCGTAAGCCCCTCGAAAGAAACGTATGAACTGGCTCAAAAGAAACTGGGATGACACGAAAATAGAATGGGTAGAGCAGTTTAAAATACTACTGCTGAACAGAGCCAATAAAGTGCTGGGTATCTACGAAATTTCAACCGGTGG
>CAZZZH010000202.1:0-8577 GCA_964658445.1 Ilyomonas sp. | reverse complement strand
TAAAAACGAAAAGAATAAAAACAGCAAACGCAATGCTTGAGAGAATAGAGCTAAGCGAAACGAAACGGGTTAAATATAAAACCGAAAGAAATACAGCCACACAGCATAATGCAACGCTCGGTTGCATGGCTACTACCATTCCAAACAAGGTTGCCACACCTTTACCGCCCTTAAAATTAGCCCATATCGGGAAGATATGACCTAACACAGCCGCCAATCCAAGACCAATCATGATATTTGTTCTATCCCAGTCGTGAGAAGCCACAACATAATAAGGAATGGAAATGTAAAGCGAAGTAGCAATTACACCTTTCAACATGTCAATAATCATTACGATCGTACCCCATTTAGAACCTAATACACGATAGGTATTGGTGGCGCCGGCATTACCACTGCCGTAATCGCGTATGTCAATTCCGAAATAATGTTTACTGATCCACACGGCAGTTGGAATGGAGCCTATCAAATAAGCAAGGATGATTAAAATGACTTCCTGCATGTGATGGTAAGAAAGTTAAGAGGGACAAATATATTGATTCCGACCTTTTATCCAATTATTTCGCCGGTTATCTATGAAAAATTTAACGGCTGAAAAGCAGCGAAATCCATTGCAGGCGATGCTGAATATTCATATGTTTCAATCCAAAGCGGCTTGCTTCTGTCCTTATCCTTTCTTCATCATCAGCCAGTAACCCACTTAGCAAGAGATGGCCGCCTGTATTGAGTTGCGAATAAAGAAGAGAAAAATTATTAAGAATAATATTCCGGTTAATGTTCGCCAGAATCACATCAACCGACCTTTTAACGTCAGCATCATTTCGCAGTTCAAGCCTAATTTGGCTGCAACTATTCCGTTCCACATTTTCCTTACTGTTATCAATGCTCCACTCATCATTATCGATTGCCAAAATATTTGCGGCACCGAGCTTCTCTGCCAGGATACTTAAAATACCGGTACCCGTTCCAAAATCAAAAACGGTTCTATTTACAAAATCAATCGCTCTCATCTGTTCGATCATCATTGTAGTAGTAGCATGATGCCCGGTGCCAAAACTCATTTTCGGTGTAATCACAATTTCATATTGCACGCTTGGTATCGCCTCATGAAAATGCGCCCGCACTGCTACAAAATCCTCAATAATTACAGGCTCGAAATGGCTTTCCCACACAGCATTCCAGTTTTGTGACTGCATCTCTTCCTGTTTATATGCCAAGGAATATAGCGCAGCTACCTCTTTTACTCCCTCTTCATCCCAGTCTTCTTTATCGATGTATGCCTTCAGCACACTGCCATCTTCCTCAAAGCCCTCAAACCCAACATCAGCCAGCATTGCGATCAACATATCAACTTCATCGTCCTTCACATCCTCAAACTGTATAGCTACACAATCTTTTTTCATAACCTTAAAAGTGGCAAGATAGTCTTCCCTGCGTGATTCCCTTGCTGCAACGATGGCGACTATTACCTGCAGCCTATAAGTTATTTTATAAAAAAATTAATCCTGCGAATAACAATAGGCATTAATTTTACAGTCTATAAAAAGCAGTAACAAGTTTAGATCATCTCTTATTCAGAACAGAAGTTGACACACTATACAACACATAACAATGTTTTTCCTTTCCATCCTTCGCTGATGGGTGTTGTTATTTTACCTTCTCCCAACTGTTTCCGACCGGCACGACGACCGCGCATCTAATCGTCTTTCTTTCATTGTTTAATGTCAGATTGTTCGTCAAGGCTTATTAGAGCCAGGCATCGTAGTCAATAAACAGTTTCCAACTTCTCAATCAACGTTTACCGTGGATCATCAATCAGATAATATCATCGTTCGCATCGCCAACATCGGCGATATACATTTTTCGCAGATTATTACCAGCGAAATGGCTGCCAGCGCCGCCGCACGTGGCACCGGCATTGCCAAACGCAACCCCGAGTACATTGAAAATAAAATGTTGGAAGGCAAAGCCGTTATTGCAGTTACTACCAACGGCGCATGGGTCGGCTTTTGCTATATCGAAACCTGGAGCCATGGCGGATACGTTGCCAACAGCGGCTTGATTGTAGCACCCGACTTTAGAAAAAGCGGCGTGGCAAAACGCATCAAGCAAGCGATATTCAATTTATCGCGAGAGAAATATCCTGCTGCAAAAATCTTTGGTTTAACTACCGGTTTGGCAGTAATGAAGATTAACAGCGAGCTGGGTTACGAGCCCGTAACCTACAGCGAGCTTACACAGGATGAAGCGTTTTGGGCGGGTTGCAAAAGCTGTGTGAACTACGACATTCTTACCATGAAAGAACGTAAGAATTGCCTGTGCACCGCTATGCTTTACGATCCTGCCGACCATTACGAGCCCAAAGAAACCAAAGAGCATTTCGAAGAAAAAAGCGAAGCATATAACCGGTTATTAGAAAGCAAGCAAAGTCGTTTCTTAAACGTATTTAAAAAGAAGAAAGAAGCCGGCAGGCAGCGCAAACAAAAGCGTTCTTTAGTAAGCATGCTGTTCACCTTATTTGCATAATGAACAGCCAATACAAAACAACAGAACAGCCATTGTGGACCAGAAGTCGGTAACTCCGATTAATCGTCTGTTGCGTCGCACTCTTCAACGTTCTGAAAATAATTGAACAATTAACATCAGCATCTCTCAAAGCATTAACTGAAATAGTTTTCACAATCAATGCAAAACATCACTTCTTCAAATATGGTCGCTACTAATGAAGCTGCTTCAAACTCTCCGTCAGGGCTTGAGCGCGACACTCTCGTCCTCGGCTTCAGCGGTGGGTTAGACACTACTTTCTGTGTAAAATATCTGACAGAAGACAAAGACTATGATGTGCATAGCATCATCGTAAACACCGGCGGCTTTACACAAGATGAGCTTGACAAAATAGAAGCGCATGCTTACCAGCTTGGCGTCAAATCGCACAAAACAATCGACGCTGTAAAAGGTTATTACAACCGCATCATTAAATATCTTGTTTTTGGCAACGTTTTAAAAAACAATACTTATCCATTAAGCGTAAGCGCCGAGCGGTTGATACAAGCCTTACACATAGCAGAGCATGTAAAAGAGTTGAACGCAAAAGCCGTTGCTCACGGCAGCACAGGTGCCGGCAACGATCAGGTTCGTTTCGATATGGTCTTTCACATCATGATACCAGATGTTGAAATTATTACGCCCATCCGCGATTTGAAGTTAAGCCGGGAAGAAGAGATAACTTATCTCAAAAACAAAGGTGTCGATATGAATTTTGCCAAAGCCGTTTACTCCATCAACAAAGGCTTATGGGGCACCAGCGTTGGCGGCAAAGAAACCTTAAGCAGCAAAGGCATGTTGCCCGAAGAAGCTTGGCCCACGCAGGTTTCTAAGCATGAAAGCGAAGAAGTAAAATTGCATTTTGAGCAGGGCGAGTTAACGGCTGTCAACGATCAAACATTTTCTCATCCATCCAAAGCTATACAACATTTGCAAAGCATTGCCGGCGCTTATGGCATTGGAAGAGATATTCATGTTGGCGATACTATCATTGGCATCAAAGGTCGGGTAGGGTTTGAAGCGGCCGCACCAATGGTTATCATCAAAGCGCACCATGCCTTAGAGAAACATGTGCTTACAAAATGGCAATTGAGTTGGAAAGATAATATTGCCAACTTCTATGGCAACTGGCTTCACGAGGGACAGATTCTCGATCCTGTAATGCGCGATATCGAAGCCTTTTTACAAAGCTCGCAACAGAATGTAACCGGCGATGTATTTGTCCAATTGATGCCTTACCGTTTTCAAATCATTGGCATTGAAAGCCGGCACGATTTGATGAACAGCAAGTTTGGCAGCTACGGCGAAATGAACAGTGGCTGGAGTGGTGAAGATGTGCGCGGCTTCAGTAAGATATTTGGCAACCAAACAGCGATGTGGCATAAGATCAACGAGAACATTTCACCTCAATAAGTTTTCACACTTACAACTTACATGATAAACGTTGGTATCATTGGCGGTGCAGGCTACACAGGTGGCGAACTGATAAGACTACTTATCAATCATCCTCTGGCAGACATTTCTTTTGTACATAGCAATAGCAATGCGCATAAACGCTTGTATAAGGTTCACCAGGATTTGCTTGGCGAAACAGATTTATTGTTCAGCGGCAATGAGGCATTATCAACAGAAAGGTTAGCTGCTATCGATGTATTAATTCTTTGTCTCGGTCATGGCGAGGCAAAGAAATTTTTAGAAGCCAATGCGATACCTTTTCATGTAAAAATCATTGATCTCTCCAACGATTTTCGCTTGCATCAGAATGCCACATTTCATCAGCCAACGGAAAGCGGTCATACCTTTCTCCGGCAGTTTATTTATGGCTTGCCTGAGTTAAATAAAGAAGACATCAGATCAGCGCAAAACATTGCCAATCCAGGCTGCTTTGCTACCGCCATTCAGTTGGGTTTATTACCGTTGGCGAAAGTAGGTTTACTCGAAGAAGTGCATACCACCGGCATTACCGGCAGCACCGGTGCGGGCCAAAGCTTAAGCACAACGTCGCACTTTAGCTGGCGAGCCAACAACATACAAGCTTATAAAACATTAAACCATCAGCATCTCGGCGAGATTGCGCAATCTTTACTCCAGGTGCATCCGTCGCAACAAAATATTGAGGTAAGTTTTGTTCCCTGGCGCGGCGATTTTACCCGCGGTATCTTTGTTACGTCTGTTATTCATTTCGAAAAAAAAATTGAAGATCTTCTAAAAATATTCAATGACTTTTATAACGACAATCCATTTGTAAGCATCAGCCATGAACCCATCTTTTTAAAGCAGGTAGTGAATACCAACAAAGGCGTTGTTCAGTTGGAAAAAGTAGGCAGCAAATTGGTTGTACATTCTATCATAGACAATTTACTGAAAGGCGCTTCCGGGCAAGCGGTACAAAATATGAACCTGATGTTTGGACTGGAGGAAACAACAGGTCTTAAATTAAAATCAACATTTTTTTAAACAATAACAGTAATGAAATTATTCGATGTATATCCGTTGAACGATATAACAATTACAAAAGCTCAGGGTTCTTATGTGTGGGATGACAATGGTGTGCAGTATCTTGACATGTATGGCGGTCATGCCGTTATTAGCATTGGTCACACGCATCCGCATTGGGTGAAGCGCATAGAAGAACAATTAGAGAAAATTGCTTTTTATTCTAACAGTGTTCACATTCCCATTCAGCAGCAACTGGCAGATAAATTAGGCAAGCTTTCGGGCAAAGAAGACTACCAGTTATTTCTTGTGAACAGTGGTGCAGAAGCGAATGAAAATGCTATCAAACTAGCCTCTTTTCATAACGGCAGAAAGAAGATCGTTGCCTTTACAAAATCCTTTCACGGCAGAACCTCGCTGGCTGTTGCAGCTACCGATAACAAAGCCATTGTAGCACCGGTAAATGAGACAAGCAATGTAGACTTCCTTACATTCAACGACGAAGCCGCATTGAAAACTTATTTTCAAACACGCGGCAAAGATGTGTGCGCTGTCATTGTAGAAGGTATACAAGGAGTTGGCGGTATTAACGTTGCCTCAGAGAGCTTTCTGCAGCTCATTCGCAGGCTTTGCGATCAGCATGAGGCCGTGTTTATTGCCGACAGCGTGCAATGTGGCTATGGCAGAACCGGTAAGTTTTTCAGCCACGATCATGCAGGTGTTAATGCAGATATTTATACGATGGCAAAAGGGATGGGCAACGGTTTCCCGGTCGGCGGCTTGCTCATTGCGCCATACATTAAACCGAAGCATGGCATGCTAGGTACAACCTTCGGTGGCAACCACCTTGCTTGTGCAGCAGCGCTGGCTGTGTTGGAAGTAATGGAAGAAGAAAACCTGATTGAATTAGCCAAACAACGCGGGCAGTATTTAATGAATCGTTTAAAGACGATTGATGGCATTAAAAATATTCGCGGCAGAGGTTTGATGATTGGCTTTGATGTGCCTGATGAGTTAAAAGATCTGCGCAAAAAATTGTTGTATGACTTCAATATTTTTACAGGCGAAGCCAAGCCAAATGTCATTCGCTTATTGCCTTCATTGGCCTTATCGCGCAAACAATCTGATGAATTTTTAGAAGCGTTGCAGGAAGCCATTCTGGAGATGAAACCGGAAGAGAAAAAGGTTGAACAGGAAGCGGAAGTAGATTGATTTATTTAAAATAAAATAACGAATAATTATTGAAGCAATTCTTATCTGTTAATGATGTAACTGACATCAATGCCTTAGTTGCAAAAGCATTAGCGTACAAAGCAAATCCGTTTAAAGATCGTACGCTTGGGGCCGACAAACGCATAGGCTTGTTGTTTCTTAATCCATCATTGCGCACACGGTTAAGCACACAGGTTGCCGCCCGCAACTTAGGCATGGAAGCCATTGTTTTTAACGTAGACAAAGAAGGCTGGGCTATTGAGTTTGAAGAAGGCGCTATCATGAGTGGTAGCACGGTAGAGCATGTGAAAGATGCTGCGCCGGTGCTGGGTAATTACTTTGATATTTTATGCATCCGCACTTTTCCTTCTTTAAAGAACAGGGAGGACGATTACTGCGAATTGTACATCACCGAATTTGTAAAATGGTGTGGTGTGCCGGTCATCAGTTTAGAAAGCGCAACACTGCATCCTTTGCAATCGCTGACAGACATCATAACAATAAAAGAATCACTCCAAAATTCTTCTCCGGAAGTTACGAGGAGACCCAAAATCGTTCTTACCTGGGCGCCTCATGTAAAGGCTTTGCCACAATGTGTTGCCAATAGTTTTTCGCAATGGATAACCGCCTGGGGCGAAGCGGATTTCATTATCACCCATCCTGAAGATTATGAGCTGGCTGAACAATTCACGCAAAAAGCAATCATCACACACAATCAAGATGAAGCTTTGCGCGAGGCTGATTTTGTGTACGTAAAAAATTGGAGCACTTACAACGATTATGGTAAAATTTATGAGAACGATCCGCGTTGGATGCTGACGAATAAAAAATTAGAACTGACCAATCAGGCAAAAGTGATGCATTGTCTTCCGGTGAGAAGAAATGTAGAATTAAGCGATGAAGTGTTGGATGGTTCGCACAGTATTGTTACGCAGGAAGCAGCGAACCGTGTATGGGCAGCGCAGGCCGTGATCAGCGAGATACTTAACGGACTCTGATGGATAAACTCTACGTCATAAAAATAGGAGGCAACATTATAGACGATGACCAAAAACTATCTTCTTTTCTTCACTTATTCGCCTCGCTTCCATTCCCAAAAGTGCTTGTTCATGGTGGTGGAAAATTAGCTACAAAAATGGCGGATCAATTAGGTATCGAACAACAACTAATAGACGGCAGACGCATTACTGACGCAGAAACATTGAAGATTGTAACAATGGTGTATGCCGGTTATATCAATAAGAATATTGTAGCGAAGTTACAGGCGCAAAGCTGCGCTGCTATTGGCTTGTGCGGCGCTGATGGCAATTTGATACAAGCGCATAAAAGAATTCATTCGTCTATAGACTATGGTTTGGTTGGAGATGTTGATGTCGTTAATTCATCGTTACTGCAGAGTTTATTATTGCAAAACCTGAGTGTTGTTATTGCACCGGTAACTCATAATAAAGAAGGGCAATTATTAAACACAAATGCAGATACCATTGCACAGGAAATATCACAGGCAATGAGTGCTTTTTACGAAGTACATCTGGTCTATTCATTTGAAAAAAGTGGCGTTCTGTTAGACGCAAATGATGACTCAACAACTATAGCTACTATCAACCGGTCTTACTATAGCAATTTAAAGGAACAACAAATCATATTTGCCGGCATGATACCTAAACTGGACAATGCATTTGCGGCGCTGAACAAAGGCGTTCATCGGGTTGTGATTGGTAAAGCAGAGCAATTGGAACAGCTTGTTTCAGGTGAAGCCGGCACAAGTATAACAAATGACTAACCCTGAAAACCATACGCTTTATGAAGATGCGGTTTCACTTTTGAAACAGTTAATTTCTATTCCTTCGTTTAGTAAAGAAGAAGAAAAAACGGCTGACGCTATTGACACTTTTTTACAATTAAAAAACATTGCTACACGTCGTTTCTTAAATAACATTTGGGCAATCAATAAAGATTACGATGCAAGCAAACCGATCCTTCTTCTCAATTCTCATCACGATACAGTAAAGCCTAATAAAGCTTATACGTTAGATCCTTTTTTACCAACAGAAAAAGAAGGTAAATTATATGGATTAGGAACCAACGATGCAGGCGGTTGTTTGGTGTCACTAATCAACACCTTTGTTCATTTTCACAACAAAGAAAACCTGCCTTTCAACTTAGTATTAGCGGCTACGGCTGAAGAAGAAATATCGGGTAAAAATGGCATCGAAGCACTATTGCAACAAGATGAGTTTAAGCAACACAACATTATGTGTGGTATCGTTGGCGAGCCAACTTTATTGAACATGGCAGTTGCTGAGAAAGGCTTGCTGGTATTGGATTGTACAGCCCATGGCACTGCTGGGCATGCAGCTCGCGAAGAAGGTGAAAATGCTATTTACA
>CAZZZH010000201.1:0-8648 GCA_964658445.1 Ilyomonas sp. | reverse complement strand
GCCATATACAATGCCGGAGTGGCATCGCCCACACGAAACGATTCGCCGTTGGTAAAACCGGCGATACCGCGTGCACCACTCAATCCTTGTCCTCCCGATATTTCTGGGTTGGCATACACACTGCCATACTTCCACAATCGCCTGCCGATAAATGCCGTACTCGTGATAGTGAGAAAACCTCTTTCTACGCCGTTATACAAGCTGTTGGTACCACTGTATTTTGCTTTGAACGAGGAGTGGCTTTGCGATACTGAAGTAAACTGGAAGTGCGCCGACCAAAGCTGTGGCTTGCTGCGGCTAATTTGCGTAACGGTATCGGTTTGGGCGAATGATAAAAGAGAAAGAAGTAAAAAAAGAACTGATAAAATAAGTTTCATGCTTATAGTTTACAACAGTATGTTTCTGGTCAATAATAAGCAAAAAAGGGCAAATGTGAAACTTGCAGGAATCAGTTGTTCAACATTTACATGCCCTTTTTTTTATCATCAGGTTTGTGTAAGCATAAAAATATTTATTTAAAATATTTCAACACTCCACTGCCGCTCAAAAACGTCTTTCGGTTGCAGGGCATGAATGCCTTCTTTCTGGGTAAGATCGCCGCTTGCTGCAACACTATCGGCAATGCCGCACCATGGTTCGATGCAGAGAAAATTTGCATCTTTTTTATTCCATAAACCCAGGTAAGGAAAGCCTTCAAAGTAAACGGTAAAGCCATGTGGCGTAACGTCGCTTTTAACCGTGATGCTGTTGCTCTGTACATCTTTGAACACCAGCGCATCTTCATAGAAAAAGAATCGCTTTAGTTTTAAATGCTCTGTATTGGCAAAAAAAGGAACGGGTGTTGTATCTACCAATCCATCTTTTGATAACGGATAGCGCTTCGCATTTTCTACCTGGCTAAAGGATAAATAGTAGTCTTCGAAATCTGTGTTTTCTGCCAGCGGCACCTGAAATGCCGGGTGTCCGCCCACGGAAAAATACATCGTTTCTGTACCTGTATTTTTTACTTTATAAATTACGTACAATCGGTTTTTATCAAGCGTGTATTGTATGGAAAAAGAAAAAGGAAAGGGATAAACAAACAGCGTATCCGGCGTTTCAGTAGTAGTGAAGGTAAGAGAGTGTTCCGACTGATCAGATACCGCAAACATCATATCACGAGCAAAGCCATGTCGTCCGAGATGATACACTTTTCCGTTAAACTGATACGAGCCGTTTTTAAGCTCGCCAATAATTGGAAACAACACCGGGCTGTGCTTTGCCCACACTTGCGGGTCGGCATTCCATAGGTATTGCAGACCCGTTTGCTGATGGACTATACTTTGCAGCTCTGCGCCTTTTTCAGTAATGTCAACTGATAAAATAGAATTGCGTAACGATGGCATATTATGGTGGTGTTTTACAAATGAGAAGATAAAAAAAGCAAAAATAAAAAAGTAAATGTTACAGAAGAATACGTTCGTTTTCCATCAGCAACCCTATAATTTTTAATAAAAAAAGCTGTTTGGGTAAACAGCTTTTAAACATTTGTATGAGAGACTAATACTCGTCTTCGTTAAACATAAAGTCTTCCTGGCTGGGATAGTCCGGCCAAATGTCTTCGATACTTTCATATACTTCGCCTTCATCTTCTAGTTCCTGCAAGTTTTCTACTACCTCTATCGGTGCGCCGGAACGGATGGCGTAATCAATTAGTTCGTCTTTGGTTGCCGGCCAAGGTGCATCTTCGAGATAGCTGGCTAATTCAAGAGTCCAAAACATAACAGCTTTTGAAATTTCGTGCAAATGTAGTAGTTGCGGCTGAAAATCCAAATGGCAATACAAAACTTGATGGTAAAATCTTACGAAAACATTTTATTATTCCTTTACGTTTGCAACCTATGCTGTCAGCCAACAACATTTTTAAATCATACGGACAAATACCCGTGGTAAAAGGCGTAAGTCTGCAGATAAACAAAGGTGAGATCGTTTCTATCACCGGTTCTTCCGGTGCCGGCAAAAGTACGCTGCTGCATATACTGGGCACATTAGATACAGCTGACAGCGGCGAGGTGGTAACGAACGGCTACTCGCTTACGCATTTAAAAGATGCCGCGCTCGCTCATTTTCGCAATACACAATTGGGTTTCGTGTTTCAATTTCATCATTTGTTACCCGAATTTACGGCTCTCGAAAATGTATGCATGCCGGGCTGGATCGCCGGCCGTAAAAAGAAAGAGGTCGAAACGCAGGCCATGCACCTGCTATCTGTATTGCGCGTCGATCACAGGTTGCAAAGCAAGCCGCAACAACTTAGCGGTGGAGAGCAGCAACGCGTAGCCGTTGCGCGGGCATTAATCAACAATCCTTCTATCATCTTTGCCGACGAGCCCACCGGTAACCTCGACAGCAACAATGCGAAAGAGCTTCACCAATTGTTTATCGAATTGCGCGACACCTTTAATCAGACTTTTTTAATAGTAACCCACAACGAAGAGCTTGCCGCTAACAGCGACCGTGTACTCCATATGAAAGATGGGTTTCTAGTGAATGTATAGTGCTAATACACAAACAACGTAAATTATCCTGGCTTTCCTTGTTTTGGCAAAAAGTTGAGCTCCATTCCTGTACAACGTTATGTTCAGGTTAGTTTAGATTAAACCGACGCCAGGTATATGGACGTTTCAAGTAGCCGCAAAACTGTTCATAAACGCCGCAGTTTTCATCGCTTCTCAAATTATCTTTTCGTTTACAGCTTTCCGTTTACTTTGCACACTTGTAGTCTGCCGGAGCATGTATAAAAAAGCCTTGTTCATTATCCTGCCTCTCTTGGTTTCGCTCAGCCTTTTTTCGCAGGATATCAACCGGCTGAAAAGCAGGATGGGCGGTTTCGGCGGCGGTAGCAGCAAGGGCAAAGGCGATTCTCTTGTTCATCGCGATCCCAATGCCGACTCTATCACTATTTCCTATCGCTTTTTCGATTCTACGCGTATCCGTCATATCGATTCCTCTATCAACGATTGGTACAGCCGGTTTCCGGTTCCGCCTACTTACGATTATCTAAGCAACCTCGGCAGCGCCGCACATTCGCTTCTGTTCAATCCCAACATGCAGCCCGGTTTCGATGCCGGTTTTCATTCTTACGACATTTATCGCTATACGCTACCCGGCACTAAGTTCTACCAAACCACCCGCCCTTATACCGAGCTGGCCTATATGGTAGGCAGCAAGACCGAGCAAATGGTAAATGTCCTGCACACGCAAAACCGGAAGAACAACCTCAACTTTTCATTTGAATACCGCCTCATCGCCTCGCCCGGTTCGTTTCGCAATCAGAACACCAGTCATAACAACTTTCGCATCAGCACCTATTATCAAAGCCACAACAAGCGCTATGGCTTGTACTTTATTTATCTGAATAATAAACTGAAAGCATCCGAAAACGGCGGGCTGGTCGCCGATTCTTCGCTGCGCAACCTTACATTAAACGATCCCTCCGAAGCCGCCATCAAGCTCGGTAATGCCCTTCCCGCTGCCGCCCTTGGCAATGCGTTTAACAGCAACGTGAACATTGGTACCTATTACCGCGAAAGCATTTTGTACCTGCGACAGTATTACGACTTTGGTCAAAAAGATTCCATCGTTCACGATTCTACCGTTACACGTCTTTTCTATCCGCGCCTTCGTCTGCAGCATTCCATTTCTTATGCTTCCAACCTATATCAGTATCGCGATGTGTCGTTAGATTCTAACTCCTATATAGACTACTTTCATTATTATGGTGCCAATGGTAAGGACAGTCTGTTGTTTCGCGACAAATGGAAAGATTTTACCAATGAATTCAGCATTATCACATTCCCCGATAAAAAGAACGTCGCGCAGTTTTTCCGTCTCAGTGCCGATCTCCAATTACTTAATGGCACCTTTAGTAATGGCGACACTAAGCAATACACCAATGTGTTTGCTTCCGCCGAATACCGCAACCGCACCAAAAACGGCAAGTGGGACGTCGAAGCCTTTGGTCAGCTTTATCTCGCCGGTGGTTTCATCGGCAATTATACGGCAAACGTCAGCCTGCAGCGTCAGTTAGGGCAGAAACTGGGTATATTACAGATCGGCTTTCAAAACACCAACAAAAGTCCAACACAGATTAGCGATAACAATACTTCGTTCCCGGTTATTCCTGTCGGGTCTTTCAATAACACCAACATCGCAAAGCTGTTTGCAAATTATTTTTTGCCGCAAACCGGTTTGCACCTGTACGGTAATTATTATGGTATAACAAACTATACTTATTTCGATTCTTACTTTACCCTTCAGCAGCACGCGCCTTTATTCAATTATCTCAATGTAGGTTTAGATAAAAAAGTTCGCCTCAGCCGTCATCTCAATTGGTACACCGAAGCCGCTTTTCAGCAAGTAGCGGGCAATGCACCCGTTCATCTGCCGCAGGTCTACACCCGCAACCGCGTCGCCTTCGAAGGCAATTTTTACAAGAACCTTTTCCTTTCCCTCGGCATCGAGGTACGGTATTTCACACCCTATAAAGCAGATGGCTATTCGCCGCTCAACGGTCAGTTTTATTACCAGACCGATTCTACCTTAAGCAACCGCCCCGATGTAAATGTGTATTTCAATTTCCGCATCAAAAGTTTCAAAGCCTTCGTGCGGCTCGAAAACCTAAATACCATAGACAAAGCCAACGGCACCTATGGTTTTATAGATCATAATTTTTCTGCCCCGCACTACGCACAAAATGCGCTTTGGCTCCGCTTCGGCATCTGGTGGAACTTTGTCAATTAAATCCCTTCTGAGCAAATGCATCCAAACAGCGCTTTCCGTGGCGTGGTCATGAAAACAACTTTCACCGGCAACCGTTTGTATTCCATCGAACGCTCATTCATCCTCCTCACACTTCGCTCATAGTCGTTTCTCACTCGTTGATCGGCTTCGCTGACTATTTGAAGCATTTCGATCTATTTAATGGGCTTCGCTGTCTCGTTGATCGTCGTTTCTTCCTATTTAATTGGCATTTCCGACTCTTTGACGAGCATTTCCGTCTATTTGATCTTCATGCCTTTCTCTTTAATAGGCATTTCTCGCTCTTTGACGAAAAAATAAACAACAAAACAACCTTTTCGTCCTCACAACGTTTCTAATGAAAAGCCGCCTTTTGGGTAATGATCCGCCGTAAAGCATCACGCCCATATTTTGCTTATCGCTATTTTCTTAAGCTTCAAAAAAGACCTGATTTTGTGAAAACCATCGAATCTGTCGTTTTTTTCACATTTTCCGGTTTACTTTTGGCTCTTTCCGGCATTCTCACAATCCGTTTTAATATGAATAAAAAAGCCATTTTCGCTGTAGCCGCCATCTGTTTCTTCTCGCTGCAGGGATTTTCCAGGCAAATCACTGACACTGTAAAAGTGCTCGGCAACTGCGAAAGCTGCAAAGCCCGTATTGAAAAAGCGGCGAAACAAGCTGGCGCTTCCAAAGCCGACTGGAGCGATAAAACAGAGATCCTTACTGTATCTTACGACGATGCTTCCACCAGTCTGCTTGCCATCGAAAAGCAAATAGCGTTCGCCGGTCACGATACTCGTGATGTAAAAGCTACGACTGATGCCTATGCAAAGCTCAATTCCTGCTGCCAATACGATAGAACCGGCACCACCGGCAGGAAAGCCTGCGACAAAGACGAAAAGGAAGCCAAACAATAGACGAAGTGTTATGAAGAAATGGATCGTTTTCCTGGCAATGGTCGCCATCGTGCAGTCAGCCTGTTGTCAGCCCGTGCCAGGTGTCATGGCAAAAGATATTAAGTTGCCAGATGTCAACAATCAAACCGTTGCTCTGTCTTCACTAAAAGGAAAAGTCGTGCTAATTGATTTCTGGGCAAGTTGGTGCCGCCCTTGCCGGCAAACGGTTCCGGGTCTCAAAAAATTGTATAGTCTTTATCACGATAAAGGCTTCGAAATCTACGGTATTTCACTCGACGATAATGGCGATGCCTGGCGAAAAGCCATTTCTGACGATCAATCGCATTGGGTACATGTAAACGATAAACTGGGAAATGTAGCTAACCAATGGGTCGTTTCCGTTATTCCCACCACGTTTCTCCTCGATCAGACCGGCAAAATCGTAGCCGTCGACGAAGAAGAGCGCGAGCTCAACAAAATCATCGCAAAGCTTTTAAAGTAATCCAAACCAACAAAACTCATCATCAAAACCCTTCAGGATTTCATTCAATACCTTACAATCAGTCTTGAAAAACCGTCCAACGTAACTTAAAAGACCGTCATCGTCACCACAAAAGATCCATTTTTAGTATCGCTTGTTACTCTCTTCTGCACTAATCTCTATCCAACACTCTTTATCTTAATTCTATAGTATTTCTTATGTTAAGTATCTATTTCCCTTTCCAACTAACCTGACTGCCTTTTTGCCTCAATAAAGTGACGCCTTCGCAATTTCCTTATCCCTCTTTCTTTCTCCAGCCACCAGATTTTATCTCAAACCCATCCGGCAATCTTCGAAAAGTGGCACTTAACCATCCGATACTTTTTGGCACTTTTACAGAAACCGCTTCATAGTCGTTTACAACGAAGGCATTTTATCAACGCTTATTTTCACTCACCTATGCACAACGACACAATTCTCAGACGGCAAGTCAAATCCACATTACCTGTTGATTCTGTAAAATAATTTTCTTCCAAAACGAAAATCATCTATCCGGTTTTCTTCCCATTAACTATAAACATCAATTAATTCGAACCGAATTTACCTGTGCAAAACGAAACTAATTTCTTTTCTGCCACAGTAGCCCAAGTCTAAATCCTATTTTGATTCAATTCTAACTGTCTATCAATTTGCCAGAAATCTACAGTTATTCTCATTCTCAATTTATTCTTCTTAAAACTCAACTTACCTCTGAAATATCCTAAAATAGACAGATATGAGAATATGGAGTACGTTTTTATCACTAATTTATAGCTAAGTTTAATAGTAATCAGCTAGCGACTAAATACTAATTATTATAGCAAACCAAGTTATCACCTAACAAGCTAAAATTCAATTTATTATTGCATTTAATAGCATAAATTTAAAGAATTAGTTTTACAACATTTGTTGCAGAAAGCTCACAGTTAAGAATCCTGATCAAATTATAAAATTGAAAACCTAAGGCATTCATTTACATTTGATTATTTTAAGTTGTGTAGATATTAAAATCACCAAAGCAAATGTACAATGAAATTCGCTTAATATGAATGTTACATATTATCGATTGTGTGATAGGAAAGACAAGGTGGCGAGTATTCGTATTAAGTTTGGCAGGCACAAAAAAGTCGGACGCGAACTAGCGTCCGACTTTCGCCTATGCAGTACGATCAAATAAAAGTTTAAAAAGCTTGTTGCGTTAGTTAGTTGGAAAATAGCCGGTGGAGAAAATTGGAACCTAAGAGAAGGAAAACATGGGCTTGCGTCTATTCAAGGTTGCTTGAGGTGAAGCCGAGGGGCAGCAATAACGAAGATTCGGGGATAATGAAAACACGACCGGAACTGCCTGCGAGAATGATACGAATGGGTCGGTGTACACGGGTTTCGAATTCGGAAAGTACCTGCCGGCAAAAGCCACAGGGAGTTGCGGGTACATCGCTTTTACCCTTTGTGTTGTGATAGGTAACCGCCATGGTTTCGATGGCTACCTCCGGAAACTGCTGGGCTGCAGATGCTAAAAGCGAGCGTTCGGCGCAAAGGCCAGCTGGATAACTGGCGTTTTCCTGATTACTGCCGGTTACCATTTGCCCGTTGACCAGGCGTGCAGCGGCGCCGACCAGGAAGCCGGAGTAAGGGGCATAAGCAACAGAAGCGGCTTTCCGCGCTGATTGCAATAGTTCGAAATCTTCGGGCGCAAGCTCGGTTTCGGAGTCGAAAACGAGGTAGGTAAAGCTAAAATGATTCTCTTTCAAGCCGGAAAATTAATGAATCGGTTTGAAGAAACGGTTCCAGCGGGGACCTTTATCCCAGCTAAACCAGATTAAGGAAGCTCTGCCCACAATATTTGTTTCGGGCACAAACCCCCAGAACCGACTATCCTGACTATTGTGCCGGTTGTCGCCCATCATCCAGTAATAGTTATATTGAAAAGTGTATTGGTTGGTGGGTTTACCATTGATCACGTACTGATTTCCATTTTCTACCAGCGTATTGTGTTCGTACGTGGCGATGACCCGGCGGTAGATGGAAATATTTTGTGGTGTAAGCGTAATGGTTGTTCCTTTCTTTGGTATAGTGAGCGGTCCGTAATTGTCGATCGACCATTGGTAATGTTCGTAGTCGTTGGGAAAGAGCATGTGCGGATCTACGGAATTATCGATGTATAGGTTGATTGATTTAAAATTAGGTTGTTTTTTTATCAACTCTACATCGGAAGCTGTAAGGAAAAAGCGGTAGAGACTGGCCGAAAGTTGCATCATCTTCTGGTCTCTTTCCTGCGAAAAGACTTTGCCTGTTTGCGAATCAGGCACGTCTTCGAAGTGCATTCCCAGTTGGTTTTCGAGAAAATCCTGAGCAAAAGGCGCTCCGTTGGTTTCTACAATATACTGGTTCTGCTGCCCGGGAGCGATGTAGGCTTTCTGACCATTTACCCATAATAAACCTTGCTTAAC
>CAZZZH010000200.1:0-8693 GCA_964658445.1 Ilyomonas sp. | reverse complement strand
TCCAATCTCACTTATTTTCACTTCCCCAGCGATAGCTGTTTATCTGTAGACCAGCTATGTCGAGTATCCGATCTACCACCGTGGCAGCCACTTCTTCTATCGTTTTAGGTAAACTATAAAAAGAAGGCGTTGCCGGGCAAACAATGCCGCCTGCCAACGTTACGGTTTCCATGTTTTTGATATGAATGAGATTGTAGGGTGTATCGCGTAGCATTAATATTAGTTTCCTTCGTTCTTTCAATATCACATCCGCCGCACGGGTAACGACATCATCGCTCGTTCCAGCAGCAATTCTTCCTAATGTTCCCATGCTGCACGGCGCAACGATCATGATATTATACTTGGCTGAGCCCGAAGCAAAAGGCGCAGAGAAATCATATTTATCCCAATGCCGAACCGGGTACTGCAGGTAGGCTTCGTTGCCCAATTCGGTCTTCCAGATTTCTTTTGCGTTAGCACTCATTACTACACTCAACTCCTGCCACTGGCTTCGCAGTACTATCAGTTTATCCAGCAGCACTTTTGCATAAACTGCGCCACTGGCTCCGGTGATAGCAACCACTATTTTGTTCGTCATGCTGTAAAGATAGATGTGCTGAGATGTAATAGCAAGATGTACTATTCACTATTTGGCTTAGGCTGCTTTACATTAAATTAAGGTTTGCAAACAAGTCGTCTAATGACAATAGTTGTCTCCAATATTAAATCCTAAATATTACTTCTTACTCACCGGGGTAGTACATTCACAAGCTCAATCTCACCTCAAACCCTACCTTTGCCGCTCAAATTTTTTTTATTTAAATGAAAGCGGATAAAAATACCGTCATTGGTTTTGTGCTGTTAGGCGTTCTGTTCTTTGTGTATTTCTGGTTTACCAATAAGCAGCAGGCATCACTAAAAGCCGCCGAACAACATGCACAGGATTCGATAACCAAAGTAAATGCTGCGAAAATAAAACCTACCGACCCTGCAGTAGCTTATCAAGACTCTTTACACAACGACTCTTTAACGCGCCAAACACAAGCGGGTACTTTTCAAAATGCAGGCATCGGCACGGAGCAAACTCAGGTGGTGGAGAACAGCCTGATGCGCGTAACCTTCAGCAATAAAGGCGGGCAGATAAAAAGCGTTCAGCTAAAAAACTTTAAGTCGATAGACAGTACACCGGTTATGCTCGCCGGTGGCAAAGCGGATGCCATTGGATATACCATTAACACGGGAAATAACCAAAGTGCGGAAACATCGAATCTTTATTTTACGCCTTCGTCAATAACGCGCAACAACGATGGCAGTCAGACGATTTCTTATACTTTGTTGTCTGCCGGCGGGCAAAGCATTACGCACCAATATATTATTCGTCCCGACAATTATATGATCGACTGGAACATCGGTTTGAACGGAGCGGGCAGCTTGCTAACAAACAGTGTACTGAATATGCACTGGAACATTTCGGTGCGGCAGCATCAGTATTCGGGTTCGTACGAAAAAGAAAAATCTTCCATTAGTTTTTATGAGCATGAGGATGGCTACGACTATGAGCGGGCCATCAGCGGCGCCAGTAAAGACTTTGGCAATACGACCGACTGGGTTTCTTTTAAACAACAATTCTTTAATACTACACTGATCTCGAAAAACGAATTTAAAAGTGGCGGCAAAGCACAGATGAACTCGCAGCCTGATAGTTCGCGACTGCTTTATTTGGCTAATGCCAACCTGCAAATACCGGTTGCGGCTGCTACCAATGTAACCGTGCCACTACAAATGTATTATGGTCCTAATGCCTATTATACTTTGAAGAAGTACGATAACCACATGGAGGAGATTGTCGATTTAGGCTCGGGTATTTATTCGTTTGTAAAATACATCAACCGATGGATCATTATGCCGGTGTTCGATTTCCTGTCGAGCTTTATTAGCAACTTCGGTTGGGTAATTGCGTTGCTTACGTTGTTCATCCGTTTAATAACATCGCCACTCACTTACACAAGTTATTTAAGCGGCGCGAAAATGAAAGTGCTTCGACCTGAACTAGCCGAACTGAAAAAGAAGCATGGCGACGACCAGCAAGCCTATGCTGTTGACCAGATGAAGATATTCCGCGAAGCTGGGGTAAGTCCGGTTGGAGGCTGCATCCCGGCATTGCTGCAAATCCCTATTTTCTTTGCGTTGTATAGTTTTTTCAGTAGTAATATTTTGCTGCGCGGTCAAAGCTTTTTATGGGCACACGATCTTTCTACATACGATATTATTGCGAAGCTGCCGTTTACAGTTCCGTTTAGTTATGGCGACCATGTGAGCCTGTTTACATTAACAGCTGTATTGACTAATTTCCTGATTGCTTTGTATAACATGAACATGACGCCGGATCAGAGCAATCCTGCCATGAAGTACATGCCTTACATTTTTCCTTTCGTTTTGCTGTTCATCTTTAACCGCCTGCCGGCAGCGCTTACTTGGTATTATACCGTATCGAATACCATTACGCTGCTCATCCAATTTGTGATAAAGAATTACATCATCAATCATGAAAAAATATTGGCTGATATTGAAGTGAAACGCAAAGCACCCAAGAAGCAAAGCAAGTGGCAGGAAAGGTTTGCGCAAACGATGGAAGCGCAAAAGAAAATGCAGGAGTTGAAGGATAAGACAAAAAAATAAGCCGCGAGGTTTAGGTTATGCGCGATGAGCATCCAGCTTCCTGCTATAAAAAATCAGTAATAAAAACCCTTCCTGTAAGAAGGGTTTTTATTACTTAGTAAATCGTATTTACATTCATAACTTATAATTACGATCAATGATCATTCAGCTCTCCAATGCGGGCAAACGCTTCAACAGAGACTGGATATTTCGTAAGGTGAATGCTGTTTTGGAAGCTGGTAAAAGTTATGCTATTATCGGCCCGAACGGAAGTGGCAAAAGCACTTTGCTGCAGGTGATAGCTGCCAACATGCAAGCCAGCGAAGGAAGCGTGGAATGGAAAAAGCAAGTAAAAGATAAAGGGTCGGTCATTAACGAAAATGATGTATTTCAATCCATTTCAGTTTGCGCACCTTATCTTGAAGTGATTGAAGAGATGACAGCAAGAGAATTTCTTTCTTTTCATGCTTCTTTCAAGCCTTTATTACCGCAGGTTTCCATTCTGCAAATAATAGATCATATTGGTTTAAGGAAAGCCGCTGATAAACAAATTAGGTACTACAGCAGTGGCATGAAGCAACGCATTAAACTGGCGCAGGCTATTTTTTCGGATGTGCCTGTTTTATTGCTGGACGAGCCTTGTACAAACCTTGATACGACTGGTTTTGCGCTGTATCATCATTTAATAGAAACGTATTGCAAAGAGAAGCTGATAGTAGTAAGCAGTAATGATATTAATGAATACGATTTTTGTGGTGAAAGGCTGAATATACTAGAGTATAAGTAATTATGTACAGCTAGATAAACCAAGAATCATCGGTATGAGAAACTTTCATTCGTAACTGATATTCCTTTTAATTTTAAAAAAACAAACACCTCTTTTGCAAATCGTTTTTACTGTAATTTCACGCCGCGTTTGCAACGACGAAAACCGGATCATTTGCTAACGATTTTTTCTCTGCAACTATAATTTATCAAAGCGAAAATGTACCGATATGGCTGAAGAAATTTTAATGCCCCGATTGAGTGATACCATGACCGAAGGCGTAATAGCTTCCTGGCATAAGAAAGTGGGCGACCCGGTAAAAAAAGGCGAAGTGCTTGCCGAAATAGAAACCGATAAAGCAACAATGGAACTGGAAAGTTATAAAGATGGTACCCTGCTGCATGTAGGTGCCGGAGATGGTGGAAAACTACAGGTAAACGATCTGCTTGCCATCATCGGCAACCAGGGCGAAGACGTGGCGGGTATTGTCTCCAAACATACTGGTGGCAATGGCGCCAATGTTTCGCAGCCATCTACCAATACACAAGCGCCGCAACCCCAGAAAGAAACACCGCCTGCGCAGCCTGCTGCTGCTCAACAGACTTCTGCGCCCGGCAAAGATTACAGCAAGATGGAAGAAGTGGTGCTGATGCCGCGCCTGAGCGACACGATGACAGAAGGCGTAATAGCTTCATGGCAAAAGAATGTAGGTGATGATGTAAAAAAAGGCGACGTGCTGGCAGAAATAGAAACCGATAAAGCCACCATGGAACTGGAGAGCTATAAGGATGGAAAGTTGTTGTTTCAAGGAGCAAAACCCGGTGAGAAAGTGCAGGTGAATGATCTGCTTGCAATCATTGGTAAAGAAGACCTGAACGTACAGGAAATAGTAAATGGTATCAAAGGTAGCGCACAACCGTCGGCTAATATTGATACTCATGCAGGTGCTTTGGATAGCGCTCCAAAAGAAGAAGCAGATACGCAAAAAGGCGAGGGCGATGTAGCACCGGCAAACCCGCAAGTGCAGAACCCGCCTCTATCGCAGCAGCCGCCGGCTACTAATGGAAAAGCTGTGCAGCCTATGGAAGTGATAAACGGAGGACGCATTTTTGCCTCGCCGTTAGCCAAAAAAATTGCGCAGGAAAAAGGCATTGATTTAAGTGCTGTGAAAGGCAGCGGTGACAATGGAAGAATTACGAAAACAGATATAGAGAATTACAAACCGGAAGTTGCCAAGCCTTCTGCCATTAGCAGTGAGCCACCTGCACAACAGCCGGCTGCAAGCGCACAACTATCGGCCACCGTTAACAATCAACAGTCGACTGCATATAACGAAGTTCCGGTATCGCAGATGCGCAAAACCATTGCGCGCCGGCTGAGTGAAAGCCTGTTTACCGCGCCGCATTTTTATATCACTATGACCATTGATATGGATGCCGCCATTACAGCGCGCACCCGCATCAACGAGTTGAGCAAGGTAAAAATCAGCTTTAATGATATTGTGCTAAAAGCCGTAGCTGTGGCACTGACACAGCACCCGAAAATCAACAGCAGTTGGTTGGGTGATAAGATAAGAATCAACCATAACGTAAACATCGGCGTAGCCGTTGCAGTTGAGGAAGGGTTACTGGTTCCGGTGGTTCGGAATGCCGACAGCAAGCCGCTGAGCCAGATCTCAAAAGAGGTAAAAGATTTTGCACAGAAGGCAAAAGACAAGAAGCTGCAGCCTGCCGATTGGGAAGGCAGCACGTTTACCATATCTAATCTTGGCATGTTTGGCGTCGATGAATTTACGGCGATCATCAACCCGCCCGATGCGTGTATTCTCGCTATCGGCGGCATTTCGCAAATACCTGTGGTAAAGAATGGCGCCGTAGTGCCAGGCAACATAATGAAAGTAACGCTGAGTTGTGACCACCGCGTTGTAGATGGCGCAACAGGTGCAGCTTTTCTGCAAACCGTGAAAGCCTTGCTGGAAGAGCCTTTGCGGATGTTGGTATAAATGATTTTGTTTTACTAAAAAGCCTTGCTGTATGTTGATTCAGCAAGGCTTTTCTTTTTGTTTCATTGTAGAGAAAAGAGGTTTTGAGTTTCGATTAAATCCCTGTCTTATCCCGCTTTGTTAATCTCTTTGTATGTGTTTTGCCACCGTAAAAAAAGTATACTCTTTTCATTGAAAATAGCAACTAAAATTTTTTAATCAGAGAAATAAAAGTTTACTTTACACATCCAAATTTTAGGGTCATTATCCTGTGAAAAGTCTAAGCTCCGCCAGAAGCGGGGCTTTTCTTTTTAATACCACCCACCCGCTATGTTTCTGCCTGGCCAAGGAACAGTTGCCAGGATAATTACCAAAGCAATAAAATAAAACAACATGGTGCGGTTATGCTTTTGCTTGTCGCTCATTGCCTTCTTGCCCTGCGCTTTGCCGACGTGTAAGAAAACTAGAGAGATGAGCATACCAGTAATGTGCTCTACACCCCAGAAGCGTGCTGTGGGGTCGTGCATTGCCGCAGCCCAGCCGCCTGCATTAATGATGGAATGATAACCTTTCGGTCCCCAATACCAAAGCGCAAGACCGATCAGCAACATGGTATCTCCCACGATGGTTAAGAGCAATCCAGTTCTTGCATCGCTCTTGATGAACGGCCGTTGACCTGCAATAAGGCTGTTGAAAATTGCGATCAGCAGCAGCAGTATCAGAATCCATCTTCCTACGCTGTGGGTATGCAGTAACGCATTGTATAAATCTCCGTTCATATTGATCTGTTTATTTGCAATCAAAACTACAATTGCACGCTATACTTTTGCAGCATGAAGAATTATTTTTTTTTACTACTGCCTTCAATCATTGTTTTTATAGCGTGCAATAACAATGATAAACCCGCCACCGGAAGCAGTAGAAAAGAGAAAGACATAACACCGCAGGTAACCGCTTTGCAAAAGCAGGTAGAAGAATATCCTGACAGTAATGGCTTGCGTATGAAACTGGCTATGGAATTAGATAGCCTAAACCTCTTTAAGCCTGCATTGGCGCAAATGGATTCGTTATTAAAAAAAGACAGTGCTAACTATGGTATTTGGTACACACGCGGGCAAATAAATGAACATGCAAGCGATACAGCCGAGGCTGAGAAAGATTATGCAACGGCTATCAAAATTTATGCATCGCCAGATGCTCTATTAAGCCTTGCCAATTTATATGCAGAGCAGAAAAATGCCCGTAGTCTATTGCTTTGCAGCCGGGTAAAAAGCATGGGTTTGGGCCGAGATTATGATGCTTCGTCTGCCTTTGTTGCCGGAGTATATAATGCACGAACCGGACAGCGGCAGCTTGCCTTGAATTTGTTTGATGAATGCGTCAGCAACGATTACACATACATGCCTGCCTACATAGAAAAAGGATTGGTTTATTTTGATGCAAAGCAATATGGGCAGGCATTAGACGTGTTTTCGCTCGCAGCGAATGTGAATCATTTATATCCCGATGCGTATTACTACATGGGCCGCTGCTACGAGCTGATGAACAAAAAAGATAGTGCTGCTTTTTACTTTAAACAATCGTTGACTTTGGATAAGGAATCGCCGGAAACTAAGGCTGCATTGGAACGAGTGGAAAAGTGAAAAAACGTCCAATGTCAGATATGTGATATACGATGTTTTATCCATTATTCGCTTTACTTAGTACATTTCACATCCAACATTATACAGTTAACCCAGATTCATAAATCATCATTCATAATTCATTTATATGCCGATTATCGCACCTTCGTTTTTAGCTTCCGACTTTTTACATCTTGCCGACCAGGTAGAACTGGTGAACCAGAGTGCTGCCGAATGGTGTCATCTTGATGTGATGGACGGGCGTTTTGTACCGAATATTTCATTTGGCTTTCCCATTATTGAAGCAATAAGAAGTGCAACCAAAAAACATTGTGATGTGCACCTGATGATAGAGGAACCCGAGCGATATGTAGAAGAATTTAAAAAGGCTGGCGCTGATAGCATTCTTGTGCATTATGAAGCATGCCGGCATTTGCACCGTAATATTGAACAGATAAAAAACTTAGGGATTATGGCGGGTGTGGTGTTGAACCCGCATACTCCTATCGAGTTGTTGAAAGATGTATTGCAATACCTTGATGTGGTATTAATCATGAGTGTTAATCCGGGTTTTGGCGGGCAAAAATTCATTGACCATAGCATAGATAAAATAAGACAGTTGCGGCGTATCATTGATGAGAAAGGTTATCACACCTTGATTGAAGTGGATGGCGGTATCTCTCTGCAGAATGCAAGAGCCGTGGTACATGCAGGAGCCAATGTGCTGGTGGCAGGCAGCAGTGTATTTCATTCGGAAGATGTGATAGGAACGATTGAAAAGATGAAGGCAATGTAAAACTCAATAAACAAACACACATTTAATTGTCATTCTATCCTTATCCGTATCTTTCCCACTGAACTAACAAGCATTTCTTGAGTAAGTATTTTCTTTTTATTTTTTGTTGTATGGCTTCTTCGTTGCTAGCGCAAAAGCGAGCAACCGTTTCGGGTAAAGTATGGAACGAAGATGACAAGCCATTGGCGCATGTTTCTATACAATTATTAAACAACAACAAAGGCACTACGACTAACGATTCGGGCTTCTTTTCTATTTCGCTGGAAGCCGCACGGCCAGTGGCTTTGGTGTTCTCTTACACGGGTTATAAAAGTGTACAGAAGAACTTTTACCTCAACGTAAATGAGGAAGAAAAGATAACGATAAAGATGGAACGTTTTGTTCAGGAACTGAACAAGGTAACGGTAACAAACGATAAAGACAGGGAGCAAAGTGGTTTGATAAATGTAGACCCTACAAGAGCCTTGGTAAACCCTTCGCCGCTGGGCAATATAGAGAGTTTGATTAAAGTTTTTGTGGGCAGCAATAACGAGCTAACCTCGCAGTATAGCGTGCGCGGAGGAAGCTATGACGAGAACCTCTTGTACGTAAACGATTTTGAAGTGTTTCGTCCTTATTTGGTAAGAAGCGGGCAGCAGGAAGGCCTAAGCTTTATTAATCCGGAACTAACCAGTGGCGTTAGGTTTTATAATGGTGGCTTTCAGGCGAAATATGGCGATAAGATGAGTTCTGTTCTCGACATCACTTATAAAAAGCCAACCACATCGGGCGGCTCGGCGTATGTAGGTTTGTTAGAACAAGGACTTCATCTGGAAGGCACAGCACATAAAAACAAAGTCACGTATTTATTTGGTGTGCGAAACCGAAGTAACAGAAACCTCCTAAGCAGCC
>CAZZZH010000199.1:0-8740 GCA_964658445.1 Ilyomonas sp. | reverse complement strand
CTGGTTAGCCGTTCCCAAATATTGCCCGGCTATTAGCATGGCGGCGCTGCCGGCTATCTCGCTCATACAGCGTACAATGGGGAAGGTGCCACTATCGTCTTTTATATTTTCAAAGCCAAGTGCAGTAATGCGCCGCTTCATCATTAATTCAATAATTTCTTTTTTCAACAACGATAAATGTAACGGCGAAATAATGGTTTGGTTCATCTGCAGCAGCGAGCATTCTTCATGCACAATCGGCGCGCTCTTAATTAAGATGGGGCATTTATAAATCGTATCCCTGTCGTAGGCTATTCTCGCACCTACTTCCGAATAGTCCTTATCGTCATAATTGCTGCCTGCACCGGCCTTGGTTTCTATCATCACCTCGTGGCCGTTATTAATTAACACACCTACCGCCTCGGGCGTAAGGGCGATGCGGTTTTCCTGGAAAGCCGTTTCTTTCGGAATACCGATCTCCAGCTTTTCGCCGGTAGGTCTAATGTCTAATTTTTCTTCCTGCGTTTCGTAAGAAAACGACGCGCTCACTACAGGTTTGGCTACAGGCATGCTTATTTCTTTTTCAATGTGAAGCAAAAGAGGAAATGGTGATGATAGTCAGTTAAAGGACAAAGCTATGCTGCACAAGAACCGCTGTGACTTTTTCTTTTCATTCGGACCTTTTTCTTATTTTCTTTTCTAGCTTTATCTATGCAAATGTAATTTAAAACGTCGCATTTTATTACACCTGTATCGCTGCTTTCTCACCTCATATTGGACCGTAATAGTAATACCCTTTCTCCACTTCTTTCTTAGTTAACGGTTTCTCTCACTTCTTTTTTTGACATAAACGTTGAAAGAAAAGAAATAAACTGAAGTCATGGGGGGACCAAACTTTGATGGAGCACAAAGCAATCTGTAGCAAACGATAAGTGCTGCTGGCTAATAGTAACCTTTAACCTCTCGCCGGCTATCTCTAATGCAGTTTATAGATTGCTTCACGCTCCATAATTCGCTCAGATTGTCTTTATTTTTCTGAACACTTATTGGTGTCCACACCATAATGATTTGAAAGGAAGAAAGTGAACGAAAGAACCCATAGAGGGGTTTTCTCGTTTGTGGCAAACAAAAAGAGATCAACAATCGACTTTACAGGAGTGGCATTATCCCGGGGGTATTAAATATGACCACAACCCACAATTCCTTCTGGATTTTTCTTCCAAACATTTATGAATTCTTCACCACCTGATTTCATTCCTTATCATCAAACTTGGTATCAAACATTACTTCTTTACCCCTGCATCTAATTTCCTTACCCTAATCTGCTATTGCAGCATCTGCATAGGCAGTTGCATCAACCATAATCGTTTCTTCTTATCTGTTGAAGCCGCCTGTTGGGGCAGTAGTTAGATTTGTTTTTAGGTAAAGAAAACAAGAGCAGACTGGTATTGCTGGTAATCTTCTTCAAAACCGTGCAAAGGGGCAGACTGCCTCCTCGCAAAGCTTCAGCCTGAAGAGAGTCAGCAATTAGGGGAGGGTAGTAAGCCGGCGTGTATTTTCATCCACCAGGCTGATGGTAATATGGAACGTATCGTCGGGTAGCAGGGCAGGGGCTACTTCGGGCCATTCTACCAAACACAGATTGTTGCTGAACAAGAGATCTTCCACACCCGCCTGCTGTGCTTCTTCTATGCCTTTCAGCCGGTACCAATCCATATGGTAAACGGTGCCGGCCACAGGGCTTTTATATTCGTTGATGATGGCAAACGTAGGGCTGCTTACAGCATCGGATACGCCTAATACTTCGGTACAAAGCATGTGTATCAATGTCGTTTTTCCGGCACCCATGGGGGCGTAGAAGGCCCATACGCGATGCTGTTTTCCATAAGCCCAGAGCGCGCGGGCGGCAGCTGCCAGTTTATCCTGGGTAAATACAACGTTCATAACACAAACCTAACACTGGCAAGCGATACAAAGCACACCAAAACCGGCGTGCAGGCTGCAGAAGCGGCAAAGATTGACAAAGTGATGAAACAGAATGGCATATAACTGCGGTAACTTTGCGGTAACACAACGAACGACGTTTATTCAATTAATATAAAAAATGAGCGATACACAAACCATACATTGGAAAGTGCAGGGCATGAGCTGCACCAACTGTGCACTTTCCATCGAAAAATATTTAGAAAAGCAGGGACAAAAAAATGTGAGGGTTAATTTTATTGGCGGTGATGTAAGCTTTGAAAAAGTCGATAATCTTACAGTCGAAACTTTAGAAAAAGGCATTAGCGGTTTGGGTTATAAAGTGGTGAACGAACAAGGGGATAAAAGCAACCCATTATTTTTAAAAAATCATTGGCAACGCTTTTTATTCTGCCTCCTTTTCACCTTGCCATTGCTAACTCACATGTTAGGCTGGCATGTAATGGTATTAATGAATCCTTTTGTGCAATTATCTCTCACCCTTCCAGTATTCATCATAGGCATGATTTACTTTGGAAAAAGCGCCATGAAAAGTTTAGGTAAAGGTGTGCCTAACATGAATCTGCTCATCACTATTGGCGCAGTAGCTTCTTTTAGTTATAGCTTGTATGGTACGCTAACTGGACAAGCTGAACAATACCTGTTTTATGAAACTACGGCAACCATTATCACACTTGTGTTTTTGGGCAATTGGCTCGAAGACAAATCCGTTGAAACTACGCAGACTGAGTTGCGTAAATTAGCCGTTTCGCAGAAGCTGATGGCAAATATGATTGCGTACGATGACAAGCACGAAGAGCATGTATTTCCGGTAGAAAGCAACAGCCTGAAAACGGGTGATATTTTACTGATCAAAAACGGCGAGCAAGTGCCTGCCGACTGTAAAGTATTGTGGGGCGAAGCCAGCGTTAGCGAAGCCATTATTACCGGCGAAAGCGCACCTGTGAACAAGAAGATGAATGACAAACTGATTGGTGGTAGCCTGGTAAAAAATGGAACGATAAAAGCCTATGTAACGGCAGCGGGCGATAATACTGTGATGAACCAGATTTTGAAAATGGTGCGCGATGCTCAAACCGAAAAGCCGCCGGTTCAGCAACTGGCAGATAAGATCAGCGCCATCTTTGTTCCGGTGGTTATCGGCATTGCACTACTTACTTTTTTAATCAACTATTTCTTTGCAACGGTTGGTGTTGGAGAAAGTTTATTGCGCAGCATTGCTGTGCTTGTTATTTCCTGCCCCTGCGCTATGGGTTTGGCAACACCTGCCGCTATTGCCGTTGGTTTGGGCAGAGCGGCGAGAAGCGGTGTTTTGTTTAGAAACGCAAGAAGCCTTGAAGTGTTTAAAGGCATCCGGCAGGTGGTGTTTGATAAGACCGGAACCTTAACAACCGGCGAGTTTACGATCATTGAGTTTGCAGCCCTAAATAATCAATTACAAAAAAGTCTTGTCTTTGAAACTGTAGGTAGTCAAGACCAGCACTTATTTGCTAAATCTTCTCCGGCTAACAATTCGCAATCTGCCATCGACGATTTTAAACGCATCGCTTTTTCGTTAGAAAAATATTCCAATCACCCGATAGGAAAAACCATTGCCAAACAATGGAAACAGAAAGGCGATATCCGCTGGGCGAAGATAGAAGAAGTGAAAGGAGTAGGCATGAAGGCGGTGGATAAAGAAGGCAATGAATACAGAGCCGGCTCGTATAAAATTGCGCAGCTGTTTACCGACGATGACACGCACAATGTTTATATTCTTCGCAATAGTGAGCTGCTCGGCTGGATTGATGTTGCAGACGCGATAAGACCCGAAGCAAAAGAAGTAATTGAACAACTTCATAGTAAGAACATCAGGACGATTTTGCTTAGCGGCGATAGCCAACAAAAATGCGATTCTGTTGCCCGGCAATTAGGCATTGATACAGTGATTGCAGAGCAAACACCGGAACAAAAACTAAGTGTTATTGCCTCGCTTTCCGCACAACAGCCTACAGCAATGGTTGGCGATGGTATCAACGATGCGCCCGCCTTAGCCAAAGCCACCGTTGGTATTTCATTAAGCGATGCTACCCAGATTGCCATGCAAAGTGCGCAAGTGGTTTTGATGAACCATGGAATTAAAAACCTGCCGCTTGCGCTGGGTTTGGGCAAGCATACCTACGGCACCATCAAAGGCAATCTTGCTTGGGCATTTGCTTACAATATCATTGCGATTCCGGTGGCTGCACTTGGCTTTCTCAATCCTGCCATTGCTGCCTTGCTAATGGGTTTCAGCGATGTGGTGCTGGCTATCAACTCCATCGCCCTGCGGTGGAAACGGGTTGTGTAAAATTGTTTACTTTAGTTTATGCAATCGCCGCTTTCCATTTTGCAACAATACTGGCAGCACACTGCTTTTCGCGGCGAGCAGGAAGCCATTATACAATCGGTATTGGATGGCAATGATACCCTAGCCCTGCTGCCAACCGGCGGTGGGAAATCCATATGTTTTCAAATACCGGCTTTGCTGAAAGACGGCTTGTGCATCGTGGTTACCCCGCTTATCGCCCTGATGAAAGACCAGGTGCAGAATCTTACCAGGAAAGGCATTCCGGCACTTGCCATTTACAGCGGAATGACGCCATATGAAGTGCGGCAAGCCTTACTGGAAGCGGTATACGGCGACTGCAAGTTTCTGTATCTCTCACCCGAACGGTTGGAGACAAGTTTGTTCAAAGAATATCTTCATGCCCTTACCATCAATCTCATTGCGGTAGATGAGGCACATTGCATCTCGCAATGGGGTTACGATTTTCGTCCACCTTACCTGCGCATTGCAAAGCTGAGAGATAGTATAGCATACGATGTTCCGGTATTGGCAGTAACGGCATCCGCTACGCGATTGGTGCAAGACGATATTTTGGACAAGCTTAAATTTTCCGGTCGTCATATTTTTCATCAATCTTTTGAACGACCCAATCTTTCTTATTCTGTGTTTAAATGCGATAGTAAAATCAACAAGTTGATTGAAATATTGCACAGGGTTGAAGGTTGCAGTATTGTGTATTGCAAAAGTCGCAAACAAACCAAAGAAGTTGCACAGTTGCTGGCTTATCAAAACATTAGTGCGGATTGGTATCATGCGGGTTTAACAGGCGCCGAGCGAAGCAGCAGACAGCAGCAATGGATGGATAACAAAACGCGGGTGATTGTTTGTACCAATGCTTTTGGTATGGGCATCGATAAGCCGGATGTAAGAACCGTTGTTCATTTTGATGTGCCGGATTGTTTAGAAAATTATTACCAGGAAGCAGGCCGTGCCGGACGAGACGGCAAGCGCGCATTTGCTGTTTTATTGTATCACAGCAAAGATGCCGATGAGCTGAAGGCATTGCCGGCAGCGCGTTTCCCATCGATAACGCAGATTAAAGAAATTTATCAGCACTTATCCGATTTTCTGGAAATACCCGTTGGCAGCGGGGAAGATTTGTATTACGATTTCGACCTGAAAACCTTCATCACCAACTTTCATCTCGATACTTCGCTGGTAATGTATGCACTTAAGGCGCTGGAAGGAGAGGGTTATATCACGTTTCATGAAACCATTTTTTTGCCTTCGCAGGTTGGCTTTACCACCGATAAATATGTAGTTGATGAGTTTGAGCGAAGTCATCCGAAATTAGAGCCTCTCATCAAGTGTTTGCTGCGTACTTACCCTGATATTTTTGATAACAACGTATCTGTTTTTGAACGGCAACTTGCTCAGTTATTAAAAGTTCATGATGATGTGGTAAGGGAACAGTTGAATCAGTTACAGGCTTACCGCATCATCGCGTACCAGCCGCAGAAAGAAACGCCGCAGATTCATTTTTTGTGCAACCGCGCTTCGGCAAAATATCTCAACATCAACAATGAAGCTTACCTGCAACGCCGCCAGCAATACACGCAGCGTGTAGAGACTATGCTGGATTATGTTTCGCTGGAGCACCAATGCCGCAGCCGTTTTATGGCGTCTTATTTTGGCGATAATAAGGCTGGCAACTGTAGTGTTTGCGATAATTGTTTACAGGAAAAGAGTCTGCACATCAGCGATGAAGAGTTTACCAGCATCACTACTCATATTTTAAAACACATTGCGGAAACTGGCATTAACATTAACCATCTTAAAATGGCTTCGCAACATATCCATCGTAACAAATTCTGGAAGGTGTTGAATCATCTGCAGCAGGAACGGAAAGTGAAAAGTGTAGATGGTATAATTCAGATTGTCTGAACCGAATATGAGTGAATACTATCGATTGAACAATTCATGTTTAACTATAAAATACCTTTATCGAGTAGGTAAAAAATTATATGAAACACAGGCTCAGAAAGCATTCCAGCCTTGTGCCACCAGGTCGAAAGTGTTGCCGCCTTTGCTCATGAATTTTCTGCCTTCTTCGGCTGGCACTACATAGCCAATCACGCTGATGTCTTCATTCAAAACAATTTTATCGTAATCGTCCTGCTTCAGTGTGAACATCAATTCATAATCTTCACCGCCGTTCAGCGCACAAACGGTTGGGTCTAAGCCAAACTTATAAGCAGCTTGTCTTGCCAATTCATGAATGGGTAATTTTTCTTCGTAAATGCGGCAGCCAACATTGCTTTGCTTACAGATGTGAAGCGCTTCGCTGCTTACACCATCACTCACATCCATCATAGCGGTTGGCGTTATCTTATTTTGCTCAAGAAATTGAATAATGTCCCTTCGTGCTTCGGGTTTTAGTAATCTGCCAACGATATAATCTTCACCTTCCAGGTCGGGCTGTATCTGTGGATTCTCCAGGTAAATTTTCTTTTCACGTTCCAGCAACGTCAAGCCTAAAAAAGCACCGCCTACAAAGCCGCTCACACAAATAAGATCGCCTTCCTGCGCTGTATTTCTTCTTACAAAATTGTTGGGTGTTACTTCACCCAGCGCCGTAACCGATATCAGAAACCCTTTTTGTGAAGCGGATGTATCGCCACCAATTAAATCCACATCATATCGCTCGCAGGCGGCATAAACGCCTTCATAAAACTCATCCAATGCTTCTACACTAAAACGGTTGCTAAATGCAATGCTCATCGTAATCTGCGTTGGCGTTGCATTCATTGCGTAAATATCACTGAGATTGACGATGACGCTTTTATAACCTAAATGTTTTAACGGTGTGTACATCAAATCGAAGTGAATGCCTTCTACCAGCATATCGGTAGTCACCACGGTTTGTTTTCCAAAATGGTCTATCACCGCAGCATCGTCGCCAATGCTTACAATAGTAGATGCATTTTGTATTTCAAAGTTTTTGGTGAGGTGATCTATCAAACCGAACTCACCCAAGGTTGCTATTTCTGTTCGTTGTTCCATGTTGTTTTATATACAATGAATCAAATCTCTCCGCTTACCCACTTCAGCAGCTCATCGTGTATCTTGCCATTAGTGGCTATGATGCCCGGCTGGTAAGGGTTGTAAGGATTGCCTTTCAGGTCCGTTACCTTGCCGCCAGCTTCTTCTACAATAAGGTAGCCGGCTGCGCTATCCCACGCATTTAGTTTGTGTTCATAAAAACCATCGAACCTGCCAGCCGCTACCCAACACAAGTCAATGGCAGCACTGCCCAAACGCCGCACCGGCACGCCTTTGCGGATGAGACGGTCAAATACATCCAGCGGTCCGTTCTTCGATTCTAAATACGAATACGGAAAGCCCGTAACGAGGCAACTGGTTTCTACCTGTGTTTTTGAACTTACCGACAAAAGCTTTTGATTGAGCGTAGCGCCATAACTTTTTTCGGCAAAAAAGAATTCGCCCATAATGGGGTTGTACACAGCGCCCATAATAATTTTTCCCTCGTGCTCCAGCCCGATAGATACAGCACAAATAGGGATGCCGTTGGCAAAATTCACCGTGCCATCAATCGGGTCGATGATCCATTTGTAAGACGAATCCTGAACTATCTCGCCGGCTTCTTCGCTCAGCAAATAGTGGTCGGGAAACTCCTCCCGGATCACTTCAAAGATGGCTTTCTCGGCAGCATGATCGGCTTCCGTAACCAGGTTGTTGATACCTTCTTTGTTCGATATTTTAAACTCGCCGTAGAAGAATTGCTTCAACACGGCTGCGCCTGCTTCCGTAGCTTTCAGTAAGGTTTGTTTTAACATGCGGCGAAGATAAGACAGTTAGCAACAAGCCTTTGCGCAGCGCCTTTATCGCTTTGTTATAAACAATCTTTTAGTTGCTAGTATAGAAAGGGTAACTGAATCTTTGCAACCTCCAAACACATTAGTATGAATGAAACCAGCAATCCCTGGACGGTGCTTTCCGAAGAAGAAAAATACAGCAATCCCTGGATACAAGTTACTCATTATGACGTAACGACACCAACCGGTACCAAAGGCATTTACGGCACCGTGCATTTTAAGAACCACGCCATCGGCATTGTGCCGCTCGATGAAGAAATGAACACTTATTTAGTTGGTCAATATCGCTTTCCGCTAAACCAATATAGCTGGGAAATACCGGAAGGCGGCTGCCCGTTGGGAGAAGACCGCCTGGAAGCTGCCCAACGCGAACTGCTGGAAGAAACCGGCTTGAAAGCCCGGCACTGGCAGCGCATTTTAGACATGTACCTTTCCAACTCGGTGTGCGATGAGGATGCCACCGTGTTTGTGGCTACCGGCTTGTCTCAGCACGACGCGGTACCCGAAGAAACCGAGCAACTGGTGGTAAAAAAGCTTCCTTTCGATGAGGTGTATGCCATGGTGCAAAACGGCG
>CAZZZH010000198.1:3803-8782 GCA_964658445.1 Ilyomonas sp. | reverse complement strand
GTAACGAATGTAAAAATAGGAGTAGCTCTTATTCACCTAATATTGAAGCGACATAGCTTCTTCTTTTTTCCAGATATCTTCCATTTGTTCGAGTGTCTTTCCCTTTGTTTCCGGCACCAGCTTCCATACAAACAAAGCGGATAGTGCGCTCATAATACCATAAATCCAGTAAGAGAATCCATGATGGAATTGCTGTGTGAGCCATACGTTGTCATTCATCATGGGAAAGGTAAGCGATACCACCCAATTGGCTATCCATTGCGCAGCTACCGCAATGGATAGAGCGCCGCGAATACTGTTCGGAAAAATCTCTGCCAGAAGCACCCAGCAAACAGGTCCCCAGCTCATTGCAAACGCAGCGGTATAGATGAGCATGAGGACTAAAGTAAACATACCAACCTGGTTCATATAAAAAGTCAATCCCAATGCAATCATGCTAACTGCCATCCCGATAGATCCGATAATCATCAACGGCTTCCTGCCAAATTTGTCTACAGTTAGAATCGCAACAACAGTAAAGATGAGATTAACGGCACCGACAACAATGGTTTGCAATAAAGAAGAATCGGTAGAAGCACCCATATCGCGGAAGATATTGCCGGCATAATATAGCACTACGTTGATGCCTACAAACTGCTGGAATACGGAAAGCAGTATTCCAATGATGATAATACCTGCGCCATACGAAAGCCAGGGCGCATTTGCTTCGTGAACTGTGCCTTTGATGTCTCTTAGAATAATAGCTGCGTTTTCTTTGCCTGCAATTTTATTAAGCACCTGCAACGCTTTTTCATCCTTGCCTTTAATGGCTAAATAACGCGGCGTTTCAGGAACAAAACAGGATGGCAGGTATGGCACCCGAGAAAAACATCCATCTCCATCCATCTGTCATCAACCACTGCTCATTGCCTTGTTTAGCAATGTAGTAATTGACAAAGTAAATAACGAGCATGCCGAAAATGATGGCAAACTGGTTAAAGGAAACGAGTTTGCCGCGCACATTGGCTGGCGCAATTTCAGCAATATACATAGGTGAAATCATAGAGGCAAGCCCAACACCAATGCCGCCAATAACACGAAAAATAACGAAGGAGTATACATCACGCACTCCGAATATGTTGAAGGCTTCCGGCTTCCATGCACCAATGGCAGACAATAGAAACGCTAAAGCTGCGATAGACAAACCGTTTTTTCTGCCAATAGCTTTCGATATGAAACCTGCACAGGCACCACCGATGATGCAACCGATTAAAGCGCTGGAAATAACGAATCCTTTAATGGCGTCAGCTATATTTTTAATGTCGTTGGTTTCAGTTGGTACGGGTTTGCTATAAAAAAAATAAGACCAGGCTGCAAGAAGAATCAAGATAAGTGCAGATGTAACAAACCCGCGTTTTCTACCTAACAATTGCGTGAGCAATGCGCAAATAACAATAGCTACTACAAACAATACCAGCACCAACATCAGCTTGTATTGCATAACAATAGGAACGGTGTCAGATGTATAGTTTTCGGGCAACAGTATTTTCGAAATATAAAATTCTACCAACGACTTTTCAGCTCCGTTTACAACAGCCGTGTCATAGCCAAATAACAAACCACCCAACGCAGCTACCATTGTAAGCAACATAAGATAAGCCGGGTTGCCTTTCGTGTAGTTCGAAGAGGCTGATCCTGATGTAGTATCAATAAATGCCATGTTATTAGTGTTAAATGAGTGGAGAAAGATAAAGGGCTGAATCATAAAGAGTCAGCCCTTGTTTAAGTCAGCACCAGCTATATAAACCGATTGATAATATTTTCGAGGTATTCCTGTTTTCCGCTTGTTGTTTTTGGTTCGCCCCCTTCAATAGCGAAGGCGCGGAGGTCTTCGAGGGAGAGCTTGCCTTCTTCGAAGTCTTTGCCCTTGCCACTATCGTAAGAAGCATACCTGTCTTGTCTCAGCTTCTTGTAGTCCGATTTATTGAGAATGGCATCAGCTGTGATCAGTGCCCTGGCAAAGGTATCCATGCCACCGATATGGGCATGAAAGAGGTCTGCCTGGTCAGTAGATGACCGTCTGATCTTTGCATCGAAGTTGATGCCACCGCCTTTGAGTCCGCCTGCTTCCAGAAAGATGAGCATGGCTTCCGTCAGCTCATTGAGGTTGTTGGGGAACTGGTCGGTGTCCCAGCCGTTCTGGTAGTCACCGCGGTTGGCATCGAGTGATCCTAAGACACCCGCATCTGCCGATACCTGCAGCTCGTGCTGGAAGGTATGACCCGCAAGCGTAGCATGGTTAACTTCTATATTAATTTTAAAATCATTCAGCAGGTCATGCTGACGTAAGAAACCAATGACCGTTTCACAATCATAATCATACTGGTGTTTAGTAGGTTCCATCGGTTTAGGCTCGATTAAAAAAGTGCCGGTAAAACCGTTCCTTCTGCCATAGTCTTTAGCTGCATGCAGGAAGCGGGCAAGGTGTTCTTTCTCGCGCTTCATATCCGAGTTCAGGAGTGTCATGTAGCCTTCCCTTCCGCCCCAGAACACATAACCCACGCCACCGAGCTCAATCGTGGCATCAAGGGCTGCCTTTACCTGTGCTGCCGCATGAGATAAGACATGAAAATCCGGGTTGGTGGAAGCGCCGTTCATATAACGGGGATTGGAGAATACATTAGCAGTGCCCCACAATAACTTCACACCGCTTTCCTGTTGTTTTTGTTTGGCATAGTTTACCAAAGCCTGCAGGCGACGCTCGTTTTCAACCACGTCTTTTCCATAGTCCACCACATCCACATCGTGAAAGCAATAGAAAGGAATACCCATTTTGGTGATAAACTCGAAAGCTGCATCCATCTTGTCTCTGGCTCTTTCTACCGCATCCTCTTTCCCATTCCATTCAAACACATGCGTGCCGGGACCAAAAGGATCGGAGCCATCATTCACAAACGAATGCCAGTAGGCACAGGCAAAGCGGAAGTGGTCTTTGAGCGTTTTACCGGCAACCATCCGGTTCTCATCGTACCAGCGGAAGGCAAACGGATTATCACTCTCTAAGCCTTCAAATTTTACCTGCGGTATCCCCTTGAAGTACTCCTTGTCTCCTAATAAAATATTCATGTTACTGTAGTTTTTGTTATCGTTAAATGATGAAGATTGTAGTGTGAATGTAAATAAATTTCATCGTTGATATAATTACCTAAATCATTTAAAAAGGCAAACTTTGTGTTCCCGATATAACAAGCTTTCGTTCAAATAGTAATGCGGGCAAGCTAAAATCTGCAGCAATGCTAAGAAAAAAAATGCAACCGATTGCATCTGTTGTTATTTTTACTTTGATATTCGGTTATTCTCATCATAAATGCCTGCCAAATGATAGGTAATTTCATGTTTTTATATTCAGCTAATTAAATCATGTCAAAAAAAGAGAATGCAGAATAAAGTAGCGATTGTTACGGGCGGTGGCTCGGGTATCGGTTTCGCCATTGCTGAACGATTTATAGCCAGCCATTATACAACCATTATCGTAGGACGCGATGAAGAAAAATTAAACAAAGCGAAAGCTATTTTGGGCGATTTGTGTATGCCCATGTTTTGTGATTTAAGTGACCTGTCTTCGATTCCTTCTTTAGTAAAGAATATTTTACACCAATATGGAGCTATTGATGTGTTGGTCAACAATGCAGGCATCAATCAAAAGAAAGAATTTGTTGAAGTAACAGACGAGGACTTTCAGCGCATTTTGCTTACGAATGTAACTGCTGTCTTTGCCTTGTCCAGAGAGGTCGTAAAGCAAATGTTGACAATGAGTAAAGGCTCCATCATCAACATTAGTTCTATGGCTTCGCAATATGGCTTGCCCAAAGTAATTGCCTACACGGCTTCCAAATCTGCCATTGAAGGCATGACAAAAGCCATGGCATCTGAGCTTTCGCCAAAAGGCATTCGTGTGAATTGTATTGCGCCAGGCTTCATTGCAACCGACATGTCAGCGAAGGCATTGAACAACGATCCGGAAAGAAAGAATAAAGCATTGGGCAGAACACCAATGGGCTTCTTAGGGCAACCTTCAGATATTGGTGATGCCGCATTATTCCTGGCTTCTGATGCAGCGAAATACATTACCGGAACGATATTAAGAGTTGATGGTGGTAATGCCATTGGTTTCTAATGAACATCTCGAATTGATATGAATATTGCGGGAGTCATTCGCATTGTGTTACTGAGATGCCTGTATTGCTTATCGACAAAATTTGACAATTGACGATTAAAATGCCATAGCAACATGAGGCGATTCTTGTTGTATATTTTTCTGCTTGTCTTGTTCCTGCCAGGGTCTATCATTGCTGTTTATGCAGACAATGGTCATGATTTATGGTTACACAAACATGAAGCAAAGCCAGTAACCATTATTTGCAAACAAACATCACCCACGCTATCTATCGCCATACAAGAGTTGAAAGATGGCTGGCTGGGAAAGCCCAATGCTTCTGTTTCTCTCGTTATAAAAACCAATGCACTGATTAAAGGTGATGGCTACGAATTAAGCGACGCAAGCATACAAGCAAATACAGAAGTGGGCATTCTTTACGGCGTGTATGATTTGCTTCGTCGACAACAAACCGGTAAACAAACTGACAATGTTATTTCCAACCCCTCCTATCAACGCCGTGTGTTGGATCATTGGGATAATTTAACTGGAAGCGTAGAGCGTGGATATGCTGGTCGTTCTATCTTCTGGCATAATGGCGCTGACTCATTATCCGTTACTGCCGAGGATTTGCAACGCTGGAAAGAATATGCCCGTGCCAATGCGTCGATTGGCATTAACGGCTCGGTGCTGAACAATGTAAATGCATCACCCAGCATGCTAACGGATGACGTTTTACAACGTGCGAAAGCAATAGCTGATGTGCTGCATCCTTATGGAATCAAAATATATTTATCCGTCAACTTTGCATCACCGAAAGTATTGGGTGGCGTATCAACAGCCG
>CAZZZH010000198.1:0-3793 GCA_964658445.1 Ilyomonas sp. | reverse complement strand
TCCTAAAGTAATTAAATGGTGGAAGGATAAAGTAAAAGACATCTATAAACAAATTCCTGACTTCGGTGGCTTCTTAGTAAAAGCCAATAGCGAAGGACAACCGGGACCTCAGGACTTTGGTCGAACGCATGCAGATGGCGCCAACATGCTGGCCGATGCAATAAAGCCTTATGGCGGCATCATTATGTGGCGGGCGTTCGTATATAGCTCAGCCGATAAAGACCGCGCTAAACAAGCCTACAATGAGTTTACACCGCTCGATGGAAAGTTTCGGGATAATGTCATCATACAGGTAAAAAATGGACCGATCGATTTTCAGCCACGCGAGCCGTTTAGTCCATTGTTTGGTGCCATGAAACAAACATCGGTTATGCCCGAATTTCAAATTACTCAGGAATATTTGGGGCAACAATTTCAGCTTGTGTTTTTGTCAACAATGTGGGAAGAATGTTTGAAAAGCAATACCTATCAGCAAGGCGAAGGAAGCACGGTTGCAAAGTGTACCGATGGCAGTTTGTTTCCACAAAAATATACGGCTATCGCAGGCGTATCAAACATTGGCTTGGATACCAACTGGACCGGTCATCCTTTTGCGCAAGCCAACTGGTATGCGTTCGGGCGCCTGGCGTGGGATGATAAACTGACGAGTGAAGAGATTGCTGATGAATGGATCAAACTAACATTTGTGGATACAAAGGATAGTGTTGGAATTTCTTTCGCAAATAATCTTGACTGGCAATTGCATTTCCTGAATCCAGTCAAACGAATGATGCTGGATAGCCGCGAAGCTGCCGTGAACTATTCTATGCCGCTTGGCTTGCATCATATCTTTTCGCAGGCTTATTATCATTATGGTCCGGGTCCTTGGTATGCACCGAAAGGGGTGCGTGTTGACTGGACGCCGCCGTATTATCACAAAGCCGATTCATTGGGTATTGGGTTTGACCGCACACACAATGGCAGCAATGCCGTAAGTCAGTATCACGAACCGTTGGCTTCGCAACTAAATGATGCAGCCACTTGCCCTGAAGCTTACCTGTTATGGTTTCATCACTTGCCTTGGGATTATCGTATGAAAAGTGGTCGTACGTTATGGGATGAACTGTGTTATCATTACGATGAAGGAGTGAAAGAAGTGCGCCATTTTCAAGTGGTTTGGGATGAGGCAAAACCTTATGTCGATGATACCATTTTCATGGATGTGCAAAGCCGTTTAAGAAGGCAGTGCCGTGATGCACAATTCTGGAAAGATGCCTGCCTGTTGTACTTTCAGCAATTCAGCCGGCGACCCATTCCGGCTGATGTAGAACGGCCGGTTCATGACCTTGATTATTTAGAGAAAACAGTACCGCTGAAGTATGCAAACGACGACGACAATCTGCCATTATTTTAAACAAGAAGAAAGGACTTACAAAACCAACCAACGTCATATGAAACAATTATTCACTTGCTTTGCCATCCTGCTGCTCACCGGTATTGCTTCCTTTGCGCAGCAATACAAGAACTTCAAAGTTTCTATTTATTGTCGCGCCTATGAAGTGCGACAGATGGGTGATACAGAACATTATCTAAAGCCGCTCTGGAACGAGATTACAAGACAGATGAAAGTAGATAAAGTCTACCTCGAAACACACCGTGATTTGATCATTGTGAACCAAGATACGCTGAATATTGCCAAGAAATTTTTTAAAGACAGAGGCATTCAAATTGCGGGTGGCATTACCTTAACCATAAGCGAACCGAATCGTTTTCAAACCTTTTGCTACAGCAATCCGGAAGACAGGAAGAAGGTGAAATTTTTGGCTGAATACACCGCTAAAAATTTTGATGAATTTATCCTGGATGATTTCTTTTTTACCAATTGTAAAGATGACGAAGCAATCAAAGAGAAGGGCAGTAAAAGCTGGACAGACTATCGCTTAAACCTCATGGCTGATGCTGCGCAATCATTGATTATTGGTCCTGCCAAAGCGGTCAATCCAAAGGTAAAAGTGGTGGTAAAATATCCGAACTGGTACGAGCATTTTCAAGGGCTCGGTTTTAATTTAGAAAAAGAACCGAAGCTGTTTGATGGCATTTATACCGGTACGGAAACGCGCGATGCGGTGATGAGCGCACAGCACCTGCAACCTTATCATGGCTATAATATTGTTCGCTATTTTGACAACATTGCGCCAGGTAAAAACGGTGGTGGCTGGGTTGATCCGCCGGGAAGTCCTACACTTGATCGGTATGCTGAACAACTCTGGATTACGTTGTTTGCCAAAGCGCCCGAGCAAACCTTGTTTGATTTCAGACAAATGAGTCGTCCGTTGTATCCATCCGATCGCGCTGCATGGCAGGGTAATGGCACAAGCTTCGATTACGACCAAATGATGATGCAACCCGTGAACTACAATGGCGGCGCGGCTTCCCGACCCACGACTATTGCCCGAGTAGCTGGCTACACGTTTGAAAAAGTAGATTCGGTGCTGGAATTTTTGGGTAATCCTGTTGGCATTAAAAGCTATCGTCCGTATCATTCTACAGGCGAAGATTTTCTGCAGAGTTATCTCGGAATGATTGGTCTTCCGATGGATATGCAACCCACCTTTCCGGCGGCTGACAGTGTCATTTTATTAACCGAAGAAGCCAAGTTTGACAATAGCATTGTTGACAAGATAAAGAAGCAATTAACGGATGGCAAGACAGTGATCATCACATCGGGTTTGCTGCGTGCTATTCAGGATAAAGGCATTAATGATATTGCCGAATTGAGATATACTGACCGCAAGGCGTTTGTGCAGGACTTTACAGCCAGTGGTACGTATCGTTTGATACATACTGAGAAGCCGATGATCATCCCGCAGATACAATATCTCACCAACGATTCATGGGAGATTGTTTCGGGTATTAGTGGAACAGATGGCTGGCCGATTTTGCATGAAGCGGATTATTCAAAAGGGCAATTGTATGTGTTGGTGATACCGGATAATTTTTCTGATTTGTATAACCTGCCGGCAGAAGTGCTGAACAAGATAAGAGAAGTGATGGGCAAACAACTGAAGGTGCAGATAGAAGGACCCTCTGGAGTGAGCTTGTATGTTTATGACAACAATACCTTCATTGTGGAATCGTTTAACGATACCGACACCGAGGTAAAGATTGTAACGCCGAAGCAGTTTGCCAGCGTTACAGACCTGAGTAATAGCCAGGCTTATAAAGGCGAAGCGAGGAAGCCGGGCTTCAGTTATATTGAAAGAAAACAACCGGAAAAGAATGCTTTTACTGTCATTGTGAAACCGCATTCTTACCGGGTATTCCGGATGGAATAGGAAACTCTTTTTACAAGAAAGGATTGACAGAACTGAACTCTGTCAATCCTTTTTTATTTAATCTTAAACACTTTCAGGTAATCATCGTTTATCGCGACTAACACGAGCTTTTCGCCGTTTGATGTTGTTATCAGCTTCATATCTTTTACATCGCCATTTACTAAAAAACCACTTTGCGCAGGTGAGATGTAAGTGAATATTTTGTTCTTATTTCCTTTGAGAAAACAACCGTAAGAAGCATCGTATCTTCCTGTCATTACTTCGGTTTGATACTCGTTGCCGGCAAGCAATAAGTCTTTGATTCCATCGCCATCCACATCGGTACAAACAATCGCATTTACGGGTGCGAACTGGGCTTCCTGTGGCAGTATGTGTTTACTGAATTTTCCATTGCCCAGATTTTCAAACCAGCAGCTTCTAGATTCGTCGCAAGTGAGCACCTGTGCTTCTTTTTTATCTTTAAATATGGTTTCGACAGT
>CAZZZH010000197.1:0-8814 GCA_964658445.1 Ilyomonas sp. | reverse complement strand
ACTGGCAATCGCTGAGCATTGCCAAAGATCAAAGCCAACATTTTAATGAACAGTTAGCACAACAATTTAAAAGCCAATGACACCGCAGGCAATTATCTTCGACATGGACGGGACACTGATGAACAACAATCCTTACCACTTCAAAGCCTGGCAGGCATTTTATAAAAAATACAACCGCTCGTTCACGCTGGACGATTATAAAACAGAGATTAGCGGGCACACTTCCGTAGAAGTTTTCCAGTCTTTCTTTGGTAAGGTGATGACGCCCGAAGAGATTACAAAATATGCCAACGAAAAGAACGCATTATACAGAGAATTGTACAAGCCCTACATTAAACCGGTTGATGGCTTGCTGCCTTTGTTAGAAGAAATAAAAGCGGCCGGCATTCCCATGAATATTGCTACTTCCGGCTCGCCTGCCAATGTGCGTTTTATGTTTGAACACATTCCTATTGCATCTTATTTTCAACGGGTAATAGATGCCTCGGAAGTAACACATGGCAAGCCCGATCCGGAGATATTTTTAAAAGCGGCGCAATATGCCAGTGCAGACCCCGTAAAGTGTATAGCGTTTGAAGATTCATTAGCGGGAGTGGCTTCGGCTAAAGCAGCGGGAATGAAAGTCGTAGGTATTACGACTATGGAAACAGCAGAAGATTTAAAAGAAACGGATATGGTGATAAACGATTACACAAATGTAAACCTTGCCATGCTGAAAATGCTGATGCAATAAGGGCTGCAGAGAAGGTATTAGCTGTTGGCAAACTGAAGATTCGCGTAATATTGCGCAGCAAACCTTGCCATCTTATGAAACGGATTGTTTCACTTTATCTTTCATCACAATCAAACAGAGAATATGCAACCGGTCAATGCAAAACAGGTAGCCGCAGAAGCCGCCGTTACGTACATCACAAGCGGGATGATGATCGGTTTAGGCACAGGAAGTACGGCTGCTTTTGCTATACAAAAAATAGGTGCACGGGTAAAAGAAGAAGGCTTGCAGATACGAGCCATTGCTACCTCTGAACGCTCGGAGGCAATGGCAAGAGAACTAAACATCACTATCGTTGCTTTTGAGGATTTTGATACCATAGACATCACGATTGACGGCGCTGATGAAGTAGATGAGAATCTAGATATCATCAAAGGCGGTGGTGGCGCTTTGCTGCGCGAAAAGATTGTTTCGATGCAAACAAAAAAGAACATCATTATTGTTGATGAAACTAAGCTGGTAAAGCATTTGGGCAAATTTCCGCTTCCGGCAGAAGTGGTTCCCTTTGCCCTGACAGTGGTAGACAAAAAGCTGCAGCAACTGGGTTGCACCACTACTTTGCGAAAGGCAAACAACGAGGTTTACATAACGGATAATAACAACTATATTTTGGATTGCCATTTTGGTGAAATAAAGAACCCGGCGGCTTTGCATCAGTCGATCAACAATATCACCGGCGTGGTAGATAATGGTTTGTTTATACAAAGAGCCAGCCTGGTAATTGCAGCTTATAAGGATGGCACAACAAAGACATTTACCCAAAAAGAAAAAAGCTAATTGCCTTAAGCCATTTACAATTTTGAAAAAGAAAGCATTGGCATAATCATGGCATATTCTCTTTGATTTTCGAAACAAAAAATACAACATGAAAACATTCGCTGCTGTATGCCTGCTCTCCGGCTCGGTCTTTATTTTTTCCTGCGGAAGCGGCGATACCACTACAAAAATGCCCGAAGGCGGCTACAAGGAAAGGACAGACAGTGCAACCGTCACCGACACAGTAAAAGATACAAAAGATAAAAATGCTGTAGCAGTAGACACCATAAAGAACGGGCAAGCGGTGATTTCCGGCGCTACATCTGACTCGTCAAAATAATTCAATGCTATTACTGCCGTTGATAATTATAAGCCTTGCCACATAAGACTTTGCTGAAGATTGTTTTGACTTTAATCTTACTCAATGAGCTTCGTGCGGTTGATGAATTGCAATCCTAAGCCTGACCACCAATTATATGTCTATCGTTCCTTCAAATACAAACTCAGCCGGTCCGCATAGCCAGATATTTTCAAAGCTCTCTTCTCCGGTTTTATCAAACTCTACGGCCAGCCTGCCGCCCGGCGTTCTCACATTCACGCGGTTAAAGCCGGTTTCATTGTGTGCAAATACCAATGCTGCAGCCGTCACACCAGTGCCGCAGCTTAGGGTTTCGTCTTCTACGCCACGTTCATAAGTGCGCACATAAATATCGTTGTCTTCTTCCTCTACAAAGTTCACGTTGATGCCTTCGTGTTTATACGCATCGCTGTAGCGTATGGCTTTGCCTTCTTTATAAACATCAAGATGCCTTACACCACTGGCGGGGTGCACATAGTGCGGCGAGCCGGTATCCAGCACAGAATCATCAAATACTTTGGTGATATTGTGCACATCTTTCATCTTTAGGTACACCCAGCCATCATCTTCTATCGTAGCTTCATGCACTCCGTCAATGGCAGTAAACGAGTATTTGTTTTTGCGAATGCCCTGCCGGTTGGCAAACTTTACCAGGCATCTTCCGCCGTTGCCGCACATGCTGCTTTCATGCCCGTCGGCATTGTAATATTCCATTTCAAAATCCTGATGCAAAGAAGTGTTTAACAACATCAGTCCATCAGCTCCGATACCAAACCGGCGGTCGCACAGCGCGCGCACCTGCTCTGTAGTAAGGCTGTATTCGTTTTGCAGGTTATTCAGAATGATAAAATCATTTCCCGTGCCCTGGTATTTATGAAATTGAATCTTCATGGTTAAATAGAAGCGATGATGTCTAATGTATGCTGAATAAGGTTGTCAACGGCAGCCACGCCGTCTTGGGTAAAGGTTTTGGCAACGCGGTTGGCAACAATTACATTTATGCTTAAGCACTGATGCCCCATCAGTTTTCCCAGCCCATAGATAGCACTTGTTTCCATTTCGAAGTTGGAAATAAAATGCGCCCCAAAGCGGAAAGACGAAAGCTGATTCACCAAATCGGGATGGCTCAAACCCAAGCGCAGCACGCGTCCCTGCGGCCCGTAAAAGCCGGGACAGGTAACGGTGATACCCTGATGATAAGGCTGCGCAAAATGCTTTAAAAGCGAAGCACTTGCCGACGAAATATAAGGCTGCGAAGCCGAATCGCCGGTGCCGGTATGCGTCATAAAATGGCTGAGCAATTGCCGTTCTTCTTCATTGTTGTCGTAGCGGTAAAAATGAAGCAGGTTATCAATACCCAGCCCGTGCGTGCCGGCAACAAAACTATCTACCGGTATATCCTTTTGCAGAGAGCCACTCGTTCCCAGCCGGAAGATTTGCAGCGACGTGAGTTGCGGTTTTATCGTTCGCGTGGCAAAGTCGATATTGACTAAAGCATCCAGCTCATTCATCACGATGTCTATATTGTCCGGACCAATACCGGTTGACACAACAGAAATGCGCTTGCTGCCGATATAGCCTGTATGCGTGATGAACTCCCGGTGTTGCCGCACAACTTCTATCGTGTCGAAGTGGCGGCTTACCTGTGGCACGCGCCCGGGGTCGCCTACGGTGATGATGGTGGTTGCCAGCTCATCGGGCGCAACATCTAAATGATAGATAGCGCCGCGTTGATTAATGATGAGTTCGCTTTCGGCTATGGTAGTCATTCGTTTTCTTTGCCGCAAAAGTCGGTATAGAGAATGATAAAATTGAAAGCAAAGTTTTCTAATCCGCCGCATTCTATTATTTTCGCGCTTCGCAAAAGGTCCTGTGGCCGAGTGGCTAGGCAGAGCTCTGCAAAAGCTTCCACACCAGTTCGACTCTGGTCGGGACCTCCTCTTCAAAACCTATGAGGTATACCAACCTCATAGGTTTTTTAGTTTGTAACTGGTACTGTTTTCTTTCAACAAACAACATGAAACACTCACAGCTTCTGGGCGTGGCAGCTTGCCTTCTGTTAATCATCAATTGCTTTTTTCCGTGGAGTTATGTGGCAGAGATTCACTTGCTCATCACCGGTTGGCAGGCGGGTGAAACCCTGGGTAAGCCCGGAGTGTTCAACATCATTCTCTGCAGCATAATGGTCCTTTTTTTTCTCATCCCGAAAATATGGGCAAAGCGTACCAACGTCATTATTGGTGCGCTCAACATCGCCTGGAGCGTTCGCAATTATTTGCTCGTCAGCACCTGCTCGGGCGGCATTTGCCCGGAAAAAAGAGCGGGTATTTTTCTATTGATCCTGCTTTCTTTTTTTATAGAAATCATGACGTTTATTCCACCGGTTAAGATAAAGCCGCGGGTTATAGAATAAAGGATTCAATGGTATTCCATCACCGGAAATAGCTTATAACGATTGTAAGAAAGCAACAGCTTTGGTACCTCATGGTATCGGGTAAAACCGGTGTATCCATCAGAGGTGCTTGGAAGAAAAGTTGTAAGAGATAAAAGACAGGCCGTCGTTATTGTGATAATAGCCGCGGCGCTGGACGCCGTCTTTCTAACTTCCGCACAGTAATTGCATTTTCTACGCAAAGCTTTTAATTTCATGAAATATACAGCCACGATTCTTGTCTTAATTATCCTTATCTCTTCTTGCCACAGCAATGCCGATATAAAGAGCACGTCTGCCGACAGCACCGCCGGCAAAAAGCCGCAAGGTTACGAGGTGAAGCAACTGGCAGGTGTTTTTTACGATACGCTGCCTTGTGCCGACTGCCCCGGTATTGCCACCAAAGTGTATCTGAAGCCCGATGAAACCTTTGTGATGGAACGGCACTATGTAGGCAAGAATACACTGTACGAAACGGGTGTGTGGAGCGTGCGAGATAGCCTGCTGCAGCTAACAGGAACCGATAGCCCGCAACATTTTAAGATTGACAGTTATGCAAAGTTGTCGATGATTGACAACGAAAATAAGGAGATAAAAAAGGATGGCAAAACGCTCTCACTCAACCGGAACAATGTACCCTTTCGCCCGGTGCTGCCCGTACCGGTAGAAGGCATCTACAGCGCGAAAGGCGATACCATGGTTCTGCATATCTGCTCAATGAACCGCGACTACCAAGCGACATTGGCTTCCGGTGCTATGGGTTTAACCGCAAAGTATAAACAAGTCGCTAAAGACGGGCAACCTATGTATGCAAAGCTTGGTGGTCATTTCGAGCTGCGACCATCTTTAAAAGATACCACCACCCAAGACTTTTTTGTTATTGAAAAATTTAGTGGCTTTGTCCCCGGCCAAGTTTGTAAGTAAGTAAAACAATAGCGCTTGGTAAAGTACTCAAGTGCGTAAACAAGGGATAAAACCTTCTCCGGTAACTGTGTCTTGCTTAAAAATTATTTCTGGTTGAAGGTGCTGGATAGATACTCCGTAATAACTTACTGTTATCACGCAGCACTTCACTCACAAATCTTCCTTTACATTTCAGAAGAATTGCTTTCTTTGTGTCAATCAAATTTCCTCTTTCTATGAGTTTCATTTCAGACATCCACGCCCGCCAGATATTAGACAGCCGCGGCAACCCCACGGTAGAAGTAGATGTGATAACCGACAATGGTATCTTAGGCCGTGCAGCCGTGCCATCCGGCGCTTCTACCGGCATACACGAAGCCGTAGAGCTGCGCGATAACGATAAGAGCGTTTATGGTGGTAAAGGAGTTCTGAAAGCCGTTGCCAATGTGAATGATATCATAGCAGAGCAACTCATCGGCTACCCGGTAAACGACCAGTCGGGTATCGATAAAAAACTCATTGAACTGGATGGAACCGACAACAAAGGAAAACTGGGCGCTAACGCGATGCTCGCAGTTTCGATGGCAGTAGCTAAGGCAGCAGCAGAAGAAAGCAACCTGCCGCTTTTCCGCTATCTCGGCGGTGTGAACGCAACAGTATTACCCATTCCGTTGATGAACATCCTGAATGGCGGTGTTCATGCAGATAATAAAATAGACTTCCAGGAGTTTATGATTGTGCCCGTAGGCGCTTCTTCTTTCAGCGAAGGGCTGCGCTGGGGTGTTGAAACTTTTCACCAGTTAAAAAGTGTATTGAAGAAAAAGGGCTTCAGCACCAATGTGGGCGATGAAGGTGGTTTTGCCCCCGATTTTCAAAGTAACGAAGATGCAATAGAAACCGTAATTCAGGCTATTGAAGCAGCGGGTTATAAAGTAGGCGAACAAATTGCCATTGCACTCGATGCTGCCAGCAGCGAGATGTTTAAAGATGGCAAATACAAGTTTTACAAAAGCAGCGGGAAAGAGCTTAGCAGCGACGAAATGGTAGCTTTCTGGGCTGAATGGGTTAGTAAGTACCCCATCGTATCGATTGAAGATGGCATGGCAGAAGAAGACTGGGATGGCTGGAAAAAACTGACCGATGCGCTTGGCAGTAAATGCCAGTTGGTAGGCGACGATTTGTTTGTTACCAACACAAAAATCTTGCAGCGCGGGATAGACAATGGCGTTGCCAACAGCATCCTCATTAAAGTAAACCAGATTGGTACCGTAACGGAAACCATTAACGCGGTTCAGCTGGCACAAAACAATGGTTACACTACCATCATGAGCCATCGTAGCGGCGAAACGGAAGATACCACGATTGCTGACCTGGCAGTGGCTTTAAACTGCGGGCAAATCAAGACTGGCTCTGCCAGCCGCACCGACCGTTTGGCAAAATATAACCAGCTCATCCGTATCGAAGAAATGCTTGATGTAAACGCGATCTATCCGAACGGGAAGAAAGTATATTCGAAAAGTAAATAAGCTAAGGGAGTCAAGGCATTTTTATAAAGTGCTTTGACTCTTTTCAACGAAACAGCTGCCATGAGGAGTGCAAAAAAAACAGTCCGGTTTATCTTCAATAAATACCTCATCGCCGTTGTCGCTTTTGCCGCTATGATGCTTTTTTTTGATGATAACAATGTGTTTGTACAGTGGGATCGCAGGCAACAGTTGAACAATCTTCTTAGGAATAAAGCTTACTACGAAGAGCAAATAAAAACCACACAGCACCAGCTAAACCAGTTACAAAGCAACCCCGCCGCCATTGAAAAATTTGTAAGGGAAAACTACCTGATGAAGCGCGACAATGAAGATGTGTTTATAGTAGAATCACCCGTCGAAAAAGGAAGTGATAAAAAATAATAATTCGCCGTTTGCAATAAGAGTTCTCCTTTACCGTTTCTCGTTAAGACTTAAATACTTCTGCTATGCCATTTTTTACAACGGAAGATCTGTTAGAGTATATGTACAACGAAATGAAACCCGAACACTCAGCTCAATTAGAAGAAGCGCTTCAGAACGACTGGGCATTGCAACAGAAGTTGGGTGTGCTGCGAGAGGCACAGCAAAAGCTAAAAGCAACTCCACTCCGCTCACCACGCACATCTACTGTTAGTGCTATCCTCCGCTATGCAGAAAAGAACCTGCATCTGTCTAATTGAATAATTAACTACAAACAAGACTTACCGGTTATCCGGCGATTCATTGATCCAGTGAAACCTTCCGTTAATAAGGCGGTATTGGTTCAAGTCCTGTTTTCGCAAAACAATTCGTACTGAATTTTCTTTCAGTTTTCCATTAATAATAAGATGAACAGAATCGGGTATTGCATAGTGCAATATCTCTTTATGCCCCGAATCTTCCTCAAACGAAAACTGAATTGTTTGGTGTAAAGTGTCGGTAATAAAGCGGCAGCTTTTTAGGCTATCATTCATCATTCGTATCGTTGCTTTCCGGCTATAAATTATGTTTAGTATTTTCCACTGCGCGCTATCAGTAAGTAACGGCAGTAGCGTATCCTCATTTTTAATAAAAGTTTCGGTGTGGTAAATTCCGAAAAGAGGAGTCTGAGAAAAAGCGCCGTCACCGTAAGAGAAATGCCTGTACCGCATTGTTTGGATGATAGAATACACAATGCAAAGTGTCAATACCACCTTCAAAGCGAGCCACGCGGCTTTGGTGTTTCGCTTGCTGAACCGCGGAGCAATGGCAACAGGAGCAACGCTTCGGTTCCGGATAAAAAAGTTAGCTAGCCGACGCTGGTAAGGATAAATGATATACATAGAAACAAGCAACAGGTTTAGGGCGAATAACTTTACCGGCACGTCAAAGCAGAAATTTAAAACCGCCACATTGAGTAAAACGGCAGCGCCAAGTAAAGCACCCGCTAATGTCGTTTTTCTAAACAAAACGAGGAAACCAGCCAGTGCCTCTCCGCCGCCGATAAACAGGTTATAGACCGTTGAATAACCCATAAAATTCCACATCAGCCGCAACGGCGTCGATTCACCAAAAGTTTCGCTCAGGCTATCAAACGGAAAAGGGAATTGTGCTTTGAGAAGTTTGTCCATACCATATCGGATCATTGTGCAGGCAAAATAAAACCGCACGTATACCAGCAGCCAGTACAGGATAACGAAGTAGTATTTTCGTTTCCGGTCTAAAACACTCCAGGCAACCGTCAGCATTAACGCCAGAACAAGAGAAATGAATAGTTGCACATAGTTATAAGTAGTGTCTCCGCTCCCGCTGCCGGATACGGCTAAAGAAAAAGGGATGTGAAACAGGTAACGTCCCGTCCATGAGATCAGCCAATCAAAAACCCGGTGGTAACTCCGGTTCAGGCAGCCAAGAAAAGAAAGATAACCGGTGGGAAAGGGTAAAATAAATAGAAACAGGTAAACCGCAACCAACCGGGAAAGAAATGCCCTTATAAAACTTCTTTTGTCATCAATGTCGAAACGGGGTTGCATACAGATAGTGGTTATAGTAAGCAATGGTAAACGGGCTTTCCACAAGGCAATAATAAAGTACAATAAATAAAAAGCAG
>CAZZZH010000196.1:0-8931 GCA_964658445.1 Ilyomonas sp. | reverse complement strand
TTAACCATACCCATCTTCTCATCAGGCTGCAAAGTAGTTTTTCTCCTACCGTTCCTTTTCCTTTATAGACGATAATGGCAACTTTTCCAATATTTGTAAGAATAGAACCGATAACAACGCCGGTAACTGTTTTACTTTCGCCTAATTTGAGCTTGCTTTTACGTAACACGGGTGTAGTTCCGCTATCATCCACTACAAAACCCCAATCTCCGAGGGCGCGGGGATTATTAATGTAGATCGTTTTGAGAAAATCGGCGATTTCGCGGATGTGCTGGAGAGGCGCTTTCCATAAAAGGTCGCGCATTTCGGTTGCGTTCTCGGCGGCTTTGGCGGCAACGATGGCATCGGTGTTGTTTTTGGCGGCATCGCCGTTCTTTTTGGTGAGATCGGCGATGTCTACGTTGTTGGTTTTGATGTAAGCTGCCAGCGGGCTTTTGCCTTCGGCGAAGGTGGCGAGCTTTTCGAACAGGGCGGTGGCAATGCTGTTGCGCTCTTCGAAAGAAGAGGGGTAATCGATGCGCCCGCTGTCGGTAATGGGGATGCCCCAGTCTTTAAGGACGATCATATTGGTGGAATAGAAGCGCTTGAGCACCTGGGCGGCGGCGCGAACGAAGGTAAAGACGGGCGTAATGTTGTTGTCGCGGCTTTTGTTGGCGGTCTGGCTGGCCGTTTCCTGCTGGGCACGCGTTTTTTCCTGCGCGGCGGCGGCGTTTCCGGCCTCTTGGTCGGCAGCGAGGTTGTAACCTTTCTGGGCGAGCCAGGGAAGCAGGGGGCTATCGTCGCCGAGGTCGGTATTTTTTGTAATAATGTTGTTGAGAAGGACGATCTGGAGGGGAAATTCTGCGGGGATTTTGATCTGCGCCATACGAAGAGGTTTTGATTCTTATATTTTCGGGATCAAATTTAATAAAATGATTATCATTATCCAACTACAATGGAGGATATATGGCGTTTATTTCACCGAAAAAATGAAAAACGGGCGGGAAATGGGGATAAAACGGGGAAAAGCGGGCTATTTATCGTAAAATCTCCATTTGCTCCAACCAATATTTTCCTTAACCACGACGGCGGGGTTGCCGGCGAGCACTACATTCTCCTGATGGCAGCTTTTGGTGACCAAAGAACGGGTGCCGACGACGGTATTGGAGGCAATACTGACGCCTTTGAGGATGGAAACGTGCGGCGCGACCCAAACGTGGTTGCCAATGGTGATGTCTTTTGCGTAATTGATGCGTTTGTTGGTGGCAAGATCGATGATGGAATGGGAATCGCCGGTTCTTATTTCGATATCGTAGGCAAATCCGCACTCTTTGCCGACGGTAAGTTTGGAATAGGGCTCGGTAACGGCGATATCTACATTTCGGTAGTAGCCTTCCTCGCCTAAATGCACCTCGCAGTGGTGGTCTTCGACCCAAATAGAGCCGCCTTCGTCGAAACGGGTATCCCGCTCGATGAGAATCTTGTTGTTATCGCCATAAATAACGAAGGAAACGTTGCGGAACATGGTGGTATCGGCGATGGTGATCTCGTTGTTGTTGCCATTGATGGTAAGCGTGCATTGAATAAAGAGCGCAGAGGCATCGAAGGAAAGTTTATTACCGGTCCCTTTGACGGATTTGGTGAGGGAGGACTTGAAAGCAGCGCCGCGGGAATAAATGCGGTACATTTTAACCAGCATTGGCTGGTTTCTAACGAGTTCTTTCAGCTTTTGTTTCATTGCTTATTGCGTATGGCTGGTTATGGCGAAGTTGTTATGGTGGTTTTGCGAGATAAAATTATAAAGGATACGGTTATAAACGACAAATATGCATAAAAATACCCGCCATGCGGCGGGTACCGTGTATTTTAGGAAGATAGTTGGCCGTTTTTGTTAGTTGTAGACCTTTACCTGGTAGACATAGTCGGATACTTTCTTGATCTGCTGCTCGCGGTCGAGCTTTTTAAGGCTTGATGTTACCGGCATTCTGATGCTTTCGTAGGAAGTATCGTCTTTTTTCAGGTCGTTCAGCATGTCGTAGATGCCTTTTGCCTTTACGGCGAAGACAACGCCTTCAGCACCGGCTTCGCGGGCAGATAAAATGCCGACAATGTCGCCGTTTTTATCGAGAACCGGTCCACCGCTGTTGCCGGGGTTTGCCGGAAGCGATATTTGCAGGCTTGCGGTATCGCCATCGTGCCCCGCAGTAGCGGAAATATAGCCGGAATTGTACACAATGATGTCGCGCGGGTAGCCGAGGGTGTAGATATCGGCACCGAGATCGAAGTTTCCACGCTTAAACGAGTAAGGCAGGGTGGCAACGGGCTTAAATGCATCGTCGTCTATCTTTAAAAGCGCCAGATCTCTGTCTTCATCTACGTAAGCGATGGTGGCGGTGAGGTCGGTGCCGTTGTTGTTGACGACAACGCCTTTTCCTTTTAGCACGTGCGCATTGGTAACGAGGTAGCCTCTGCCATCTATTAAAAAACCGGTGCCGCCGGTAGTATAGGTATGCGGCACAACGGCGGAACTGTTCTGGTCTTTTTTGATTTCAGCGTTCAGAACGTTGGTTTTCTTTTCCAGAACGTTGATTTTTTTGCTTAATTCCTGCATATCGCTCTGGGTAGGCGTGGCAGGCGAAAGCTGCGTCATGAGAAGGCTGATGCCCAATGCCGTAACGCCGGCAATAGAAGCGGCAATAGCGGTAACGCGTTTGTACTTGGTCCACAATTGAAGGATCTTGCCTTTGGTATTGTCTTCGTTTCCTTCGTGGATGGTGCCGTTCTCAATTAAATCGGCGTGAATAGCGGATAAAGTGTGCTGAAAATTCTTTTGGTCGGCATATACATCCATCTGTTGCAGGAACAAACGGTGCTCTACGACCATCTGGTCTATTTCCGGGGTATTTTTCCTGAGCTGCTGAAAATATTTCTTCTCTTCGGGCAGCATGGTGCCGTTGAGATAGCGCTCAATGGTGTCTAATAATTGCATGTCTTCCATTACTCACCTATATTATATTGGGCAAAGAATAATTTTTTTAACCGCATCAGGCACTTGTACTTCTGCGTTTTCGCATTGTCTGCATTCGTATATCCAAAAGCGGCGGCTATTTCGGTCATTCCCTTTTTTTGCAGGTAAAACGACTCTAATAAGCTTTTGCAAGGTTCGCCAAGACTGTTTAATGCCCGGTCCATAATAACGAAATCTGCATTTTTCTTTTCGTGCAGCTCGATATCGTCTTCTACGGCGACGGTTTCCTCCAAAATCTCGGACGGTGCGATGTATTTACCCATCTGCTGCAGCCGTTTTAACCATAGCCGACGGCAAATGGAGTAGATATAAGTCTTGATCTGGCTAGTGAGAACGAAGGAATCGCTTTTCGCTTTGTCGTAGAGCGTAATCATCGCCTCCTGAAAAATGTCTCTTGCGTCGTCGTAGGTACCATTGTTATTAATGATTAAGGATTGCACCATTTTAAAGTTGTCTTTATAAATAGTTTCAACCGCTTTAGAATCATTATTGGCTAAGCCGCGTAAGAGAAGCTGTTCATTAACCTCAGGTTTCACTCGCTTGATGTGATTTTAATACAAATGGGGCGATAAAAGTAACCCAAAAGCAGTGCAAAAACTTATTTTAAAAATAATTTGAAAAGAGAGGTTACCTTTTCTTCGTTGCGGTATAAATATCAAATTCACTTACACACAAAACATTCACAACAATGAAAAAGCTTTTATTGGTTTTAGCTATCGGCGCTTTCGCAGCCTGCGGTTCTGGTTCAGGAGATGCAACTTCATCTGACACTACATCTACTACAACAGATTCTGCAACTATGGCTCCTGCAGCGGGCGATACATCACATGCAAGCGATACTTCTTCTATGAAGATGGGTGACTCTTCAAGCATGAAGAAAGACACTACCAAGATGTAATTTCGGAAAGTGGTTCGTATAAAGGTTTATGCTTGCCAGACCTGAATAACTTTCAAACTTTTTTATATGGCAAGCAATCGTTAGAGGCCGTCCTTATTCTTAAGGAGGGCTTTTTTATTTTGCATTGTTGAGGGATGGTTGAAATATTAGAAAGACCGGCGGGTTACTTTTTTGTTGTTTTGGTATAAACAGTAAATAAGGAGTTTAGAGACGTGGTAAAAAGATTAGGTTGGGTACTGGTGGTTTTCGGATGGGTGGCTTGTAATAATACTACTTCTATCGATAAAACGATCGATTCTACAAAGAGTATTATTGACTCGCAGAAATACGTTACCCGCGATTCGGTAACTTATAAAGCCGATTCGAACAAACAAATTATTGATTCTACTTTTAAAGTGATGAAAGACTCGATGAAGAGAACAAAATAAATTATTACACACCGTACGTTTTCAGGCTAGCCGGAAGCAGAAACGCGGAACTTTTTATATGGCAAGCAATCGTTAGAGGCCGTCCTTATTCTTAAGGAGGGCTTTTTTATTAAAGACTGCGGTTACTCTCTGCCACCGGCGAGACTGCCGGCTAATAATCCGATGATTAACCCGAGCAGTAAACCGATTTCTACATTTTTAATAATAATACCGATAACAATACCCAGTATCACCAAAAGCCAGATGCTTACTTCCCTGCGCTTGTTCTTCATCTGCTATTTGTTTTTGGGCAGGGCAATCAGGTTTGCCATCAGTCGGTAGGCGCCGGGAATGCCGGCTGGTAATTCTCTAAAAAAAACAAGACCAGTATAAACAAAATTGCCTTTACCATAAGGTGCAATAATAAGGCTGCCATTGTTTTCCGGTTCGTTAGGATCGTGCATACCTATAGGTGCGCTATAATGAGAATCGAAATTCTGCGCATGATAAATACTACGTTCCTGAACCCAGTTGGCAAAATCGTCAGATGTTATTTTATTTGGGTAAGTAAACACGCTGCTGTTGGGTAATAACAGATGGACATCAGCTGTTTCATCTGTAACCCTTATGCGGCTGACTGTGAACGGATAGGGACCTATATTTTGCGTAACCACATCCTGCTGGTTGTACTGGACAATGTAGTTGCCGCCGGCTTTTATATAACGCATGAGGATATCATATTTTGCAGGCAGCCAGCTATACAAATTGTAGGCGCGAATGCCTGCAATTACGGCATCGAACTGAGCCAGATTGAAAGGCGTGATGTCGTTTTCGCCCAGCAACTTTACGGTATATCCCATCTGTTCCAGAGCCTGTGGCACTTTATCGCCGGCACCGGTTATATAACCGATGTTTTTACCAACGGTTTTAATTTCTTCGGTAATTACCCGCACATTGTCTTTAAAAGTATAGCAGATATCAGGAATATGGTCGTAATGGATAGTGCGGAGATAATTAGTATAGGTTGAAACAGTGTTATCCTTCTTCACATCAACTGATACAGCGATATTGTTTTCTGACTGCGATGCAAAAACTTTCTTTATCTCACTGCCAAAAAGATATTCTTTATTGGCTTCAGCATCGATAACCGTATCTTTTGAATAAATAACTTTTTGCTGCTGCATTGCTTTTATTGTAATAGGCAACTGAGCTGCATTGATGTTAGATTTGAAAGTAATTTTCATCTCGGGTTGCGGAGACTGACCGACTTGTGGTTTTACATTTAGCAAAGCAATGCCCGGCGTGGCAGAAATAGCAAATGGAGCAATTACTCGTACTGGTTCGTAAATTTCACCCTTCACTGCATCGGCATATTTGTATTGAACCGGGCTCTGATAACGGAGTACTGTCCCTTCAATATTCAATGTGAAAGTAGCCGTATAGTCCGGTTCATTTTCTGGCTTACCCACCAATAGTTGATTATTGACAGCAAAACTTCCCTGAGAATGATTATTGGTTAACCAGTAAGGCTGATATAAAGGTTTATTTTTTCTTACGGGGAACCGGGTAGTAATGGTCAGATTGTCATTAGTGGATAAAGGAGAATGAACCGTTGTATCGTAACTGTCGAGCTCGATAGCGGTCAGCGTAACATCGGTATTGTTTCTTTTATTGATAGTAAAAGAAACCGCCATGGTATCGCCGGTAATAGCATAGTGTTTATTGGCATTTGCTTCCAAAAAAAGTCCGCTGCATTCAGCAATCAGGCTGCGCACTTCTGCCAGTTTTTTGTTTGCCCAATAACTGCTAGGGTTTGAAGAAATGAAACCTGACAACCGATTATAAAGACGCACTAAGGCCGTTACACTATTTTCAGGATGCTCAAAATTATATTGGCCAATGATGCTGTCAATGGATGCTTCAATAAGATCGGTACTAGATAACCGGCTCCAAGTTATATTTACACTATCCATTACATCGTGCGAGGCAGGCAAACCTTTGGTTAAAGAAAAGTATTCAGGGCTTTGTCCGCGCTGTTTCAACGAGCCAAAACCCTGGCTTTTATGCTGGCTTCGGCTTTCTGCAGCTATTTCTCCGTAACCCTTACCCAGCAAAGGATTGAAAGCCCCAATGTCCATCGTTAATTGATCTGGTGACGTAGTATTGTTTCCACCAAAATTATAAGTGTTCCAAAGAATACGCTTTGCCTGCCAGGGCTTTACACCATACTGAAACTGGTCTTTGAATTTAGTGCTGTCAGCAGCGGCAGTAAAAGCTTCTGCAGCTAAAATAGAAGAAGCCCAATGATGTCCGTGCCCGGCTCGTTCGTCGGGCGGAAAACGTGTAATAATAATGTCCGGTTGATACGTGCGGATAACCCAAACTACATCGCTCAGCATTTTGTCGTGATTCCAGATTGTAAGCGCCTCAGTTGCATTTTTACTGAATCCGAAATCGTATGCAGTTCCAAAAAATTGTTCTGCTCCATCTATGCGCCGGGCAGAAAGCAGTTCCTGTGTTCGTATCAAGCCTAATTCTATACCTTGTTCATCTCCAATTAAGTTTTGACCGCCATCGCCTCGGGTAAGACTCATATAACCAGTACGGTATTGTTTTTCTTTAGAAAAATAAGCCAGCAGCCTTGTGTTCTCATCATCCGGATGCGCAGCTATATAAAGCACACTGCCTAATACATTTAGCTTCTTCAGCCGAAGGAAAATATCAGCGCTGTTGTAAGTGGCTGGGGCTTGTGCATGGCTATAAAAAGAAAAGGAAAAAAGAAAAAATACTACTGCGACAGAGAATTTATACATGATGTAGATGCGATTCTTTTTTAGAATATCAAACTTACTTATAAATACCATACCGGCTATGTGAGACGGTGCGATAAAAGCTTGTTTGTATCATCGTCAATTAAAACTTTATTTTGCAATCGTTTGTTGTCGCCATTTTACTTAAAAGAAAGAGCAAATGAACATTCAGCTTAACAATATTATAAAATCAGAGGATTTGCTTTCTATATTAAACATTCAAAACAAACGCCCATCCTACTTGCGGGTTTTTTATTTCAACATTAAAATTCCCCTGTATGCAGGTAGATGACCAGGAATTATTACATCAGTTTAGAGAACCAGCCACAAAGGAACGGGCGTTTTCGGCGATTATAAAGAAATACCAGGAGAAGTTATACTGGCATGTTCGGCGTATGGTGGTTACGCATGATGATGCAAATGATGTGCTGCAAAACATGTTTATCAAAGTTTGGAATGCACTGGATAATTTTAGAGAAGACAGCCAGCTTTATACATGGCTGTACCGCATTGCAACCAACGAATCACTCACTTTTTTGCAGCAGCAGAAAAAACGCTCTTCTGTTAGTTTGAGCGATGTAGAAACCGGACTTTCGAATAAAGTAAAAGCTGATGAAGGTTTTGATGCTAACCGATTAGAATGGAAGCTGCAGGTAGCTATTCAAACCCTGCCTGAAAAGCAGCGTGCTGTCTTTAACCTGCGTTACTATGATGAGATGCCGTATGAAGAAATGAGTCGTGTGTTAGAAACCAGTGAAGGCGCTTTAAAGGCAAGCTATCATCATGCAGTAAAAAAAGTAAGTGAATACATTAAGAATCATTAAACCATACATGAAGGTTTGTGTCGTAATTTGTTGTTAAAATGAAGAGTGAGGAAAACTATATGGAACTGAATGAATTACCTGATGAGCTGGCAAACATCAGGCACATACATACATTTGTTGCACCGTTAAACTATTTTGATGGTTTGGCAGAAGACATCATCAGCAAAGTTCAATTACCATTGACTTCTGATATGCCTTTATCTGCACCGCCGGTTAATTATTTTGATGGATTGGCAGATACTATTTTAGTAAAAATAAAAACTGCTTCTGCACAAAGCGAAGTAGAAAGAGAACTTGAAGAGCTTGAGCCGTTGCTAACCACCATTTCGAAAGCAAATCTTTATCGTGTACCGAATGGCTACTTTGATTCTTTTACTGTAGCAGTGCCTTTATCAGACACAAAGAAATCAGCCAGCATATTGTCTATGCATCGCTCTCAATCCTGGTTTTCTTACGCTGCTGCTGCAGTAGTAGCGGCAGTAATAGCTACGACCGTACTGTTTTCTGTAAAGCAGAATATAAATGACATTAATTCGGCTAATGCTTATTCGAAAGCCATAGCTAGAGTAAGCGATAATGAGTTATCTGATTATTTAGATCAAACATCGCAGGATGCAGACATAATATCGGTCTCGCAGGATGATGATGTTGCACCAAGCGGAGAAAGCATTTATAATATATTGCTCAACAATGTAACCGATACAGAACTGGAGAATTATCTGAACGAAAATGATGACAGCGATGAAAAAAATATTAAAGGGATTTAAAATCACATTAAATATGGGCAAAACTCCATTTATACTGTTTTTTTTGTTGCTACTTGGTTATTTTTGTATTGCGCAAGACGATAATGATAAAGAAGGCGATGATATAAAGGCAGTAAGAACAGCCTATATAACCAACCAACTGAAGCTGACACCGGACGAAGCGCAGAAGTTTTGGCCAATCTATAATAATTACTTACAGGAAATAAGAAAAGCAAGGC
>CAZZZH010000195.1:0-8961 GCA_964658445.1 Ilyomonas sp. | reverse complement strand
ATCAGAAAAAACAGATGAGTTAACATCGGGAGCTAAAGAAAAAATAACGCAGCTTACAAAAAAAGCGGCGATGAAGGCAGACGATTTTAAAACCGCCTTCAGCGAAAAAATCGATGGTATCAGCGATGACGTACGCGAAAAAATATTAAAGCTGTTAGACAGTGGCAAAGAAGCTTTGAACAATGGTAAAGATGCCATTAATACTGCCGAAAATAAAGTAAATCAGGAACCGGCACCGGCTAAGTAATCACCATAAACCGTGTTAGAAAAAAAGGAGCGCTCGAAACGCTCCTTTTTTTTCGTCTAAATTATCTACATTTATCGGGTCAAACAACTATGACTTATGTTTATGAGAAAACAATTTTTGATTCTTACTATTATTGTTGCCCTTGTATATGTGGCATCTACATCGTTTACTAAATCTTCGCAACAGGGTGGTTTTAAAAACCTGAAAGTATTGCCCAAAGACATTAGTCATGATAGTCTCGATCACATCATGGATTACTTCAAAGCCTCGCTGGGTGTGAAGTGTGGCTTTTGCCACGCACCCGACCCTGCTACCGGAAGACTGAATTTTGCAAGCGATGATAAGCCTGAAAAACAAGCCGCCAGGTATATGATGACAATGACAGCCGGCATCAATAAAGAATATTTCAATTTCAATAAGTCAGCAAATCCGGATACACTTCATGCCGTTACCTGCTATACTTGTCACAACGGAAATCCGCATCCCGAAGGTATTCCGCCCATGGGTCACGACGATCACGGAATGCCACCGAACCACCCGCCAATGTCGCCGGACGGGCAATCACCTAACGGGCAGCCAATGCAATCGCATGATAGCATGATGAAACAAAAACTGTAAATGCAAATTGGCTATAACAAAAAATCCGCACCATTCAGGATGCGGATTTTTTATGCTCTTTCTAGTAGTTGTTGAGCGAACGTCAGTCAGGCAAAGAAAGATAAGCCATGTCTAACCGGAATAGCTTTACCTATTCAGCCTTTACAATTCTTACAAAATAATCTTCAGGAAAAGATAAAGGCTGCGGTTGTTTGTCAAACAATCCAAACACAGTGCTGCCGCTACCCGTCATGGCAGCATAAATAGCTCCGTGCTGATACAACCTTTGTTTCAGGTCTGCAATCGCAGGATGCTTTTTTGCAATCCCATCTTCAAAATCGTTCTTTACCGTTTCCTTCCATTCCTGAACTGGCTGCTGAATCATTTTTTGTAAAGAAAAAGGATGATCTATAGACCGCAGTTCCTGAAATGCTTCGCCTGTATTAATATGAATGTTGGGATTAACAATATAAAAATAATAACTGCTGAGACCGATACTGGTCTTTTGCATAACCTCTCCCCTGCCCGTTGCAAAAAGCGGCTGATTATAAATAAAGAAAGGACAATCACTGCCAAGCTGTAAGGCATACTGCGCAAGGCTTTCAGGAGGTAAGCCCAGGTCAAACTGTTCATTCAGCATCATGAGCATAAAAGCGCCATTGGCACTGCCGCCACCCAAGCCTGCACCCATTGGTATCGCCTTATGAAGATAGATATTTACTGCAGGCAACTGTGGAAAATCACTTCGCAAAAGATGCCAGGCTTTGACACAAAGATTACTGTCGCTGTTGCCGGAAACCGGCAAACCGGATAGCGTAAGCCTTGGTTCGCTGCCAGCATTCGAAAGCGGCAGTATTTCCAAAGCATCATGGATATTGAGCGGGTAAAATATCGTTTCGAGGTCGTGATAGCCATCACTGCGTTTGCCCAGCACATGCAGCCCAAGATTGATCTTACAGTTGGGAAAACGAATCACGGTCTACAGATTCGGATTTATTTTTTACGTTTGTTTAGCTCATCGCGTATGCTGATGGCGCGCAGATAATCTTCCTGCTCCAACACTTCGCTTAGCAGCGTCTGCAATTCATCCACACTTAAACTATGCAGGTTTTCCTTACCTGAAGAAGTGCTTACCGTTTGCTCTATTGCCACATCGCCCTTCTTCTTTCCGTTGTCTTCCATTAAAATGCCTGCGCTTTCGAGAATGTTATCAAACGTATAAATGGGACATCCAAAGCGCACGGCCAGCGCGAGTGCATCGCTGGTGCGGCTATCTATCTCAATGGTGTCGTGCTCATCTATGCAAACCAGTTTAGAATAAAAAATTCCTTCCTGAAGGTCGTTAATTACAATCTCCATCAGCTCTACGTTGAAAGCGTTCATAAAGTTTTTCATCAGGTCGTGCGTAAGTGGACGGCTAGGTTGCATACGCTCCAGCGCAACGGCAATGGCCTGGGCTTCAAAACCACCAATCACAATGGGCAGGCGGCGCATTCCGTTTACCTCACCCAGCACCACTGCATAAGAGTGCGTTTGCGTAATACTATGAGACAAAGCCACAATCTCAAGTTCTATCTTCTTCATGCCGATTCCCTAAAAATTTTATCCGGCAAATGTAATATTTTCAATGTTTAATAGATGTTGCAAAAAAGGACATCGCAAGTTTTTGCAGATCATCCGGCAATCTTTTCTATGAGAGAATCATTACTCAAGCATATTCAGTGCTTACTGCAGGATGTGCAGACTGAAAAAATTATCGTCACCGGCTTTCGTCGGGTATATGGTGGCGACATCAATACTACATTGATTATCCATACGAACATCGGCAATTGGTTTCTGAAACAAAACGATCGGGAAGGTATAGACAGGTTTGAGAAAGAATACAATGCGCTAAAGTTTCTGGACACCAAATGCGTCTTGAAAGTACCGGCGCCGGTTGTATCGGGTGTGTTTGAAGGCGATAGCTTTCTAATAATGGAATACCTGGAAAAAGAAAACCCTACGCGGAAGTCGTGGCAGAATTTAGGCGCGGGTCTGGCAGCTTTGCACCGGCAAACCCAATTGCAGTATGGCTTTTCAGAAGACAACTATATTGGCAACCTGCCGCAACCGAATCCTCTTACAGATTCATGGTCTGACTTTTATACTTCGCAACGCATTCTTCCTTTACTTCAGAAAGCATTACAAAAGCAACTCTGTTCAACGAAAGACATCCTGATGGCTGAACTCGTTTGCCAAAAATTATCCAGCCTTTTTCCGGACGAACCACCATCTCTTATACACGGAGATTTATGGAGCGGAAATATGATGGCTTGTAATAATGCCAAAGCGGCGATTTACGATCCGGCTGTTTATTACGGGCACCGGGAAATGGATATTGCCATGACGTTGCTATTCGGTGGTTTTGATCACTTATTTTATGATTCTTACAACGACGCTTATCCTCTGCAAAGCGGCTGGCAACAGAGGGTTGAGCTTTGCCAGCTTTATCCTTTACTCGTTCACCTGAATTTGTTTGGCGACGGCTATTACGAAAGAGTAAGAAGTATTTTAGATAACTACAAATAAAGCCATCATCAACCCTCAGTGAATTTATCGGTATAAAAAAGCCTGCGTTTTGCAACGCAGGCTTCAAACCAATCATTCACCTGTTCGCATCATTGCTGAAGGATGGAATCCATATCTATTTTCCGGTTTCGGTCTATTGCTTTTTCTTTTGTTTTTTTCAACATCTCCTGCAACGTTTCTGTAGCATCCAGCACGGCTGTTTCAAATGTTCCCGCACTCTTTTTTACAAAATGATCGTTGCCCGGTACCTCTAATCTAATCTCGCAAAAATTGTTGGCTGGGTTGCCATCAGCGCCTTTGTACAAAGTAACATCGGCACGGATAATCTTATCGCTTTTTAGCTTCGATAATGTTTCGCGCACATAAGTTTCCAATTCGTTGCTGGCTTTAAAACCCGGAGATTCTATGATAATATCCATAAGAAATATTTTGTAGTAAAGCTGCCATTATCATACCAACGAAACCCAACGGCACGTGAGGCGAAACGGCGACAGACGAGGCATAGGTTTGATTTAACATTCACTTTTCGTTTGTCCTGCTATCTTACCTTTTTTATCTATTTCTTTGTCTGCATGAATAAAATTGTATTGCCGCTGAACATCTTGCTGCTCTTAGGTTTGGGCATTTTGTATTACTTATTTTTCTCTTACCGAAATGAAGACGACCATCGTATTCAGCAGGCAAATGCGGCTTCTGCCAACCGATTTAAAATTGCATATTTCGAGCTGGACTCGCTACAGGAAAACTATGCTTATTTTAAAGAGATGCGCGACTACCTGAACAGCCAGGAAGCGCAGATGACGAAACGCCTCAATGGACTGCGCGATAAATATACCGACAAGCTGAAAGAATACAACCAGAAAGGACCTACCATGAGCCAGACCGAGCAGAGTGCTTTTGAACAGCAACTGATGTCGCTGAAAAACGATTACGATCAGAGCCAGCAACAGATGGGGCAGGATATGAATAACCTGTATATGCAGAAGATGCAAAACGTGAAGTTGCACATACAGGATGTATTGAAAAATTATTGCCGCGACTCGGGCTACTCTTATGTGTTTGCATCGAGCAATGAAGATTACTTGTACTACAAAGACACATTGCGAGACATTACACCCAGCATTGTAAAGCTGCTAAACGATGAGTATGATAAGAACAAGAAATAATTTCTTTCATTCATTGGTGTAATAAATGCTGCCGGGAAATCAGTTTTTTCTGTACAGTATTCCGCCATTGACATCTTACTGTTGAACCGAAGATTCGGCTACATTTATCTTTCTAAAAACCGTTTATGAAACTACCCGCACTTTTTGCTGTCAGTATTTTGTTTTGCCATTCACTACTTGCCCAAACCTCCATGGTTGATAGCGGCACATTTAACATTCATAAGTTTGCACAAAACATCGGGAAAGAAAAGTTTACAGAAACAAAAAATGGCGATACACTTCTATACAATATCAACTTCCGGTATGTAGACCGGGGTGCGCCGGTAGAGTTGAAAGCCTCAATGGCATTGACTTCCAAGCTTGAGCCAGTTTCTTACCGCATCAAAGGCGGAACCTCAAGATTCTCTTCTCTGAACGATTCTATCGTTATCAAAAACAAAACGGCAAGCATTAAAGTTGATGATTCTTCTTTTACTAAAAATCTTACCGACATCAATTTTCCGGTGGCTGGTTATTCACCTGCTACCGCTCAGATGCTACTGATCAAATACTGGCAGCAACACAACCGGCCGCAACGCATTCACATGCTGCCTTCTGGCGATGCGGTGATAACCAAAGAGGGTAGAGACACCATTACTTTCAACAATCAAAACACGGTGCTTATTAGGTATGTTATCAAAGGTCTCATCTGGGGAAATGAATTGATATGGACCGATACAAAGGGCAATTTGTTTTGCCTGATTACTAACGATGCGGAAGGCGATAAACAGGAAATACTGCGCGCCGAATACGAACCGTTGCTTTCAACTTTTATCAGCAAAGCCGCAGTGTATGGAATGCGTTTGTTTACCAGCGGTGCAAAGCCATCCTTTCAACAACACAAACTAATTGCAATCAAAAATGGAACAGTGCTGAACGTAGAAGATGGTACAACCATCAGCAACGCAGTGGTGTTGATTGAAGAAGGAAAAATTAAAAGCGTTGGCGCTTCTTCCGCTGTGCAGATACCTGCCGATGCCTTTGTCATTGATGCCAAAAACAAAACGATTTTGCCTGGCTTGTGGGATATGCACGCGCACTTTGAACAGGCAGAATGGGGACCCGCTTATTTGGCAGCAGGCGTAACCACGGTGCGCGATTGCGGTAATGAGTTTGTTTATATCAATGCTGTACAAAGCGCCATAGATGAAGGAAAAGGCATCGGCCCGCACATTTTAAAAGCAGGTATTATTGATGGAAAGGGACCTATAGCCTTAGGCATTGTGCAAGCCGATACCAAAGAAGAAGCGATTGCCGAAGTGGACCGTTATAAGGACAGCGGCTTTGTGCAGATAAAGATTTATAGTTCTGTAAAACCAGCCATCGTAAAAGCCATTTGCGATGAAGCGCACCGGCTGGGTTTAACCGTTACCGGCCACATACCGCAAGGCATGAACCTGATGCAGGGCATTGATTCGGGAATGGACATGGTAAACCATGTACAGTACGTGTTTTCGGTGTTGAAAAGAGGTAAAGACTTTTCGATTGACTGGGATGATTCGACTAACAAAGCCGTACTCAATTTTATTAAAACACGTCATGTGGTGATTGATCCAACGCTGGGTGTGTTTGAGTTATCGCTTCGTTCATTAAGTGATAGCATAACTAAGATTGAGCCTGCCTTTGCTACTTTGCCGTTGCCATTACAAGTCATTTTTAAAACAACCGGCATTCCTCAAAAAGACTACGACACGTACGGGAAAAAAATCATGGACGATTTTAAAGCCATTACGAAAAAGCTATACGACGACAGCGTTACCATCGTTGCCGGAACAGATATGGATATCCCGGGATATAGTCTTGATCGCGAGCTGGAACTCTACGTGGAAGCGGGATTGACACCTTTACAGGCCTTACAGACAGCAACCATCGCACCGGCGCGCGTAATGAACCGGGAGCACGATTATGGCTCTGTGAGTGAGGGCAAAACAGCCGACCTAATCATTGTTGATGATCCTTTGCAAAATATACGTAACCTCAGGAATGTATCGGTGGTAATAAAAGAGGGCAATGTGTACGACCCTGGGCAATTGCATAAGATTGCAGGATTTCAATAACCTGCAACTAAAATATTTTCATTTTTATACGGTATAACAAGTCAGCTTTCACCTTATCCCGTTCTTACATTTGCAATATGAGATACCTTCTTATAACCGTTATCAACCTGTTTGTTTTTGTGCACTCTTTTGCACAACCAACACACCTGGTTGGCACCGAAGTGAATCCGTTTGCTTACACAATTACCAAATCGAAAACCTATAGCCAGGCAGCCGTGACCTGTGCACATCCGCTGGCAAGCGAGATTGGTATTGCCATCATGAAGCGTGGCGGCAATGCTTTTGATGCTGCTATTGCGGTAAACTTTGCGTTAGCAGTTGTTTATCCCGGTGCAGGCAATATCGGCGGCGGCGGTTTGCTCACGGCTCGCAAAAGCGATGGCAAACTAATAACACTTGATTATCGAGAGAAGGCGCCCGCAAAAGCTGCCCGCAATATGTATCTCGACAGTGCAGGCAACGTAGTTCCCGACCTGTCGGTCAATGGTCATCTTTCTTCCGGTGTGCCAGGCACGGTAGCCGGTTTGTTTGCCATGCATCAATGGGCGAAACTACCGATGAAAGTATTGATACAGCCAGCTATCGATTTGGCACTTCACGGCTATGCAGTTACCGAATCGGAAGCCAATAGTTTGAACAACAACAAAGCAGACTTTATTCAGTTCAACACACAGCCAACGGCTTTTGTAAAAGACAGTGCCTGGAAAGTGGGAGACACGCTGCTGCAGCCCGAACTGGCGACGACACTGATGCGCATCAGAGACAGCGGCGCTAAGGGTTTTTATGAAGGAGAAACGGCAAAGTTGATTGTTGCAGAAATGAACCGCGGCAAAGGTTTAATAAGCTTTACCGATCTGAAAAATTACACTGCCAAACAAAGAACACCATTGCAATTTATGTATCGGGGTTACCAGGTGGTAGGCTTCCCGCCGCCCAGCAGTGGTGGTGTTTTGCTGGCGCAAATGCTGGGCATGATAGAACCTTACCCGATAAAAAAATACGGCTTCGAATCGCCACAAACGGCGCAACTGATGATAGAAGCCGAACGCAGAGCGTATGCAGACCGCGCGAAGTATTTAGGCGATCCCGACTTTTATAGCATACCCCAAAAAACGCTGATCAGCAAAGCTTATTTACTACAGCGAATGAAAGATTTCGACTCGCTTCATGCCTCAAAAAGCGAAGACATCAAAGCTGGTTTGGCATATGAAAGTAAAGAGACTACGCACATGAGCATTATAGATAAATGGGGCAATATGGTAGCCATCACTACAACACTCAACAACTCGTATGGAAGTAAAACAGTAGTAGGCGGTGCAGGCTTTTTATTGAATGATGAAATGGATGATTTCAGCGCTAAGCCCGGTGTGCCGAATATGTATGGCGCCGTGGGCGGAGAAGCCAATGCCATTGCGCCCGGCAAGCGGATGCTGAGCTCAATGGCGCCCACATTGGTACTGAAAAAAGGAAAGCCTTACCTCGTTGTTGGAACACCCGGCGGTACTACCATTCCTACTTCGGTTTATCAAACTATTGTAGATGTTGTTGACTTTGATATGACGGCAGCACAAGCTGTTGATGCGCCTAAGTTTCATCACCAGTGGCTGCCGGACGAAGTGGATATTGAACCTTCTTTTTCAGGTACTACAAAAGCAGTCTTAGAGTCGAAAGGCTATTTCTTTAAACCTATTGGCGCCATTGGCCGAACGGAAGTCATCAAGATCACTCCGGCGGGCATAGAAGCGGCGGCCGACATTAGGGGAAACGACAGTGCTGCGGGCTTTTAAGATTTTTAATTTTAATCTTGGGAAGGGTTAATTGGAGGAACATTAATGACACTCAATTTACCAGTAACGATAATCAATTATTAATATGGAAGGTTTCATCAACAATGTAATCAAACGCCTGCATACTTACAAAGAGTTGGGTGACAAAACACTGCCTTTATTGGCTGAAGATGACTTTCATTTTTGTCCGAATGATGAAAGCAATAGCATTGCTACTATTGTACAACACATGCATGGTAATATGCTAAGTCGCTTCACCGGTTTTCTTACTGAAGATGGAGAGAAACCCTGGCGAAAGCGCGATGAAGAGTTTGTGGACAGCCATTTACCCAAAGAAAAAATAATGGCTTTGTGGCAGGAAGGATGGCAGGCTGTAACGCAGGCGCTGCAAGGCTTGCAGCCTGATGACATGATGAAGACAATTTACATTCGCACCGAACCTTTACTGGTCTATGATGCCATATTGCGACAATTAGCGCACTACCCATATCATGTTGGGC
>CAZZZH010000194.1:0-8973 GCA_964658445.1 Ilyomonas sp. | reverse complement strand
ATTCTAACGTCATCAAACTGCAGGCTAATGCCATCAAACTGCATCCTAACCTCGTAAAACTGTAGGCCAACCCCATCAAACTCTATTCTAACTACACAACTGCCGGCATACGGGCAAATGGCAACAAAAGCAGTTGCGTCTTTCCTCCCCGTTTTTATGACTTCTACACAGAAACAACCTTTCCGATAAGGTTTCCTAAAGTATATTTGTTCCATTCACGTCCTCTCTGCCGATTGCCTGCCAAAACTAAAAGAAGAAACATGCTCATACCTACCGGGAAATTAATTGCCATTGGCGGTGCGGAAGACAAAGGCACCTTAACAGAAAGAGGTGATATTCACAAGAACAATCTCAACTTTTTCGAGCTGGGCATTCTGCGCCGCATAGTAGAAGAAATCGGTGGCAACGACAAGCAGATTGAAGTGGTAACCACCGCTTCTACCATTCCTTACGAGGTTGGAGAAAACTACCTGAAAGCGTTTGCCATTATTGGTTGTACCAATGTAGGCGTCATGCACATTCGTACGCGCGAAGATGTGGCAAAAAGAGACTACCTGCAACGGCTGGAGAAGTGCGATGGCGTCATGTTTACAGGCGGCAATCAAATGCGGCTGACCGCAACTTTCGGTGGCACCGAGTTCTTAAAAATCCTGCATAACAGATACTTTGCTGAAGAATTTGTAATTGCCGGAACCTCTGCCGGCGCCATGGCAATGAGCAGTACTATGATCTATGAGGGCAACCCGTTTCATGCGCATTTAAAAGGCGAAGTAAAACTGGCAACCGGCTTGCGCTTTACCGACAAAGTCATCTTCGATTCGCATTTTGAAAAACGAGGTCGCTTTGTACGTTTAGCGCAGGCTGTGGCTTCCAATCCAGGCTGTATCGGCGTAGGTCTGGGAGAAGACACCGCCATGATCTTATCGAAAGGCGATGATATGGAAGTGATTGGCAGCGGCTTGAATGTCATTATTGATGGTCATGATATCAATCATTCCAACATTGCCGACATACCGGAACACAACCCCATGAGCATCGAAAACCTGCGTGTTCATTTCTGCGCCCGCGGCAATGGCTACATCATCAGCGAGCGCAAGTTTGTAGAGATGATGGGTAAAGAAACGACGCCGCACATGGTGAATGTGATGTAATATCTTTTCGCAATCCGTGCGCCTTGCAAAAAACCCAAGTAATCTCTTTTAAAAACGTCGGCATACCTGCTAAAAGAGTAAAGCGTTTTGTTAGAAGAACTGCAGTCCTAACTAACAAAAATGATGACTTCACTGAAATCCTCATCGACGCCACTAAAAGAGTGGACTGCCTCGCTAAAAAAGCAACCGGCCTACCTAAACAGCCATCATTTTTCTCTAAAAGACGATTGCCATTTTATTATCGGGATAACGGTTGTTTTTACTAAAAAAATGATTGCAATATTTTAACAAACAATCATTTTCTTTCTTATCATTGCGCTCAATTGTATTCTGCCAATACTCTTATGAGACACCTTCTTCCGCTTATCCTTTTATGCTATGCTTCTCTCTCTGCAACATCGCAAACATGTCCGTTTAACCTGGATTTTGAAAACGGGGATTTTAGCAATTGGCAATGTTCGGTTGGTAATACAACCAGTGTTGATAATAAAAATGCAATTACCCTGCACGACACAACGCCTGCAAAGGGACGACATGAAATAATTTCTGCAGGCGCCGATGGTGTTATTCCGCTGGACCCGTATGGCAAGTTTCCTATGGTATGTCCCTACGGCGGTAAATATTCTGTAAAACTCGGTAACGATAATGCTGGTGCGGAAGCTGAGGGCATGTCATATACATTTACAGTACCTGTTACTGAAGATACATTCAGCTTTACCTATTTCTATGCTGTTGTATTGCAGAATCCTAATCATCCTATTGACCAGCAACCCCGCTTTTTCGTAACAGCTTACGAAGTTGCTACAGGCAATGTTATTAATTGTGCTTCGTATAATTATGTAGCTACCGGCGGGCTGCCCGGCTTTACAACGACCGACAAAGACTCAACGATTCTTTTTAAAAACTGGTCGCCTTCTTCTATCCAGTTTGTAAACCTCGGAGGCAAGCAGGTGCGGCTTGAGTTTAAAACTGCTGACTGTACCCAAGGTGCCCATTTTGGATATGCTTATTTTGATGTTGGCTCCGGTTGCTCCAATATATTGGCTACGGCGCCCTATTGTGTTGAGACCAACTCGCTGCTCTTAAATGCGCCTTATGGTTTTCAATATTATACCTGGTATAATGAAAACTATACGGAAGTACTTGGGAATAGCCAGAACCTGACCCTCAACCCGCCACCGGCCAAAGCGGGACGTTTTTATGTAGATTTAAATCCGTACCCCGGTTATGGCTGTCGCGATACCGTGTATGCCGATGTGCATCCATTGTCTGTGCCTGACCTACCAGCCGCTAGGACAGATTACTTTTATTGCCAATACGAAACGGCCGACATACTTACTGCCACACCTTCTATTAACAGCGACTTGCTTTGGTACACCGATACCTTGCAACCTGCATTATCCAAAGCACCACAACCTTCCACGGCACTGCCGGGCGTTTATAATTTCTATGTCTCTCAGAAAACATTATTTGGCTGCGAAAGCTTCAAACGGAAAATTACGGTCCGTGTCGACCCTGTACCTGCGGTATCTTTCACCGTTAATCAAAGCAGGCAGTGCCTTGGCGGTAATAAATTCAATTTTACCAGCACCTCTACCAACTTGCAGGATTCATCTTTTCTGTGGACATTCAATGACGGTGCGATTGATAGTGTTTTCGCTTCAGTTACTCATACTTATCAAACGCATGGCGATTTTTCAGTATCATTGAAAGTAAGGAACGGTCCTGTTTGCTATAGAGAAACGTCAAACAAAATTAGTGTAGTTCCAAAGCCATTGGCGAACTATAGTTTTCCTCAGGTCATTTGCCAGAACCAAACATTGCTGCAGCTTACTGATCAATCTTCGGTGCCACAAGACATATCTTCACTTACAGCCTGGTATTGGCAGATTAATGGCGTGGCAAGTACACTGCAAAACCCAACACCCATGATACCTATTAGCAGCGGTGATCTACCGGTTTCGCTTGTTGTTGCCACCAAAGAAGGTTGCTTATCCGATACCAACCGCCAGGTTATAAAAGTGCACGATCAACCGGAGGCAGTGTTCTTTTACGATGCGCCGCTATGCGACAACAAAACAATTCATCTGGCAGATAAATCATACTTATCACCGAACGCAACCGGCGAAAATGTGAACACTTGGCAGTGGCAGTTTGATGCCAACATAGTTGCTTTGCAAAACCCTGTTTACCAGTTCAGCGAAGGCATTCATCATGTCATACTTACAGTAAAAAGCAACTTTGGATGCAGCAGTTTGCCTGCCGATAGTGTATTTACCATCTATCCTGAACCTGTGATTGGCATTAACATTAACGATTCCTGTGTATACCGCGTTATTCATTACAGTATGCAGGATTTGGCGGGCAATGTAACCAAATGGTTTTGGGATTTTAACAACAAGATAAAAGAAGGTGAAGCTATACAAACAAAGTCTTTTAATCTAGCCGGCGATAATTCATTTACTGTTTATGGACAAACCGCTCATGGCTGTATGGATACATTGCAACGCCCATTTATGATTTATGATAATAAAGCTTTTGCCGGAAACGATACGCTTGCAGCTTACGATCAGCCGGTTCAGTTAAATGCAAAGGGCGGAAATGACAATCATTACACATGGACGCCTTCTTTAGGATTAAATAATGATACGCTGGAAAATCCGCTGGCTAATTCAAGAACTGATCTCACTTATAAACTCGATGCCATCACGAATGAAGGATGCGATGCGCACAGTAAAATATCAATTAAGAGATGGAACGGGCCGGACATATACATTGCAAGCGCTTTCACACCTAATAAAGATGGCATCAACGAAGTGCTGCATGCAAAACCCGTAGGCATGAAGCAGCTTGGGTATTTTGCCGTATATGACCGGTTTGGTAACCGAGTTTTTTTTACCACCGACTTTACGCAAGGATGGAATGGAAAAATCCACGATAACGAGGTACCAGCCGGAACGTATATTGCCGTTGCACAGGCAACAGATTATACAGGCAAGCTTGTTTTGAAAAAAGTAGCAGTTGTTTTGATAAAGTAGTATGATTTAAAAATTATAGATAGCGCATAACAAGATATTAAAAACTCAAGCCCATCCTATATTATATTGCATATTAAGCGACTGCCCTACAACCTATTCGATAAAATAAAGATTCTGTTTTCCATATCTTGTAAATACACAGTAAGCACTGTCATCGACCTGTTGCTTTGCTAAGCATGGAGCTCCAAAGAAACCATATTAACTTTTGTAAGGTTTTCGAATTTATTTTTTAATAACTGTATTTTTTGGTTGATATACGTTTCGCAAAAAGGTCTTTCCGGGTCGGTATAATAGTAGTTCAAATGCTGTTGCAGCGAGGGCTTAAAAGCCGCATACGGCAACACTTTCGTAATGATGGTTTGTTCAAAACCGGCTTGCAGTTGCCATAAAATTTGCTTCGCTCCTCTTTCCTGCTCTTCATCAAAAACATACACTGCCGAGCGGTATTTATCACGCATCGAATGAAGCGAAGTAGAAGCATGTGTATGCAAATGAATCTCTGTCAAATCTTCTAAAGAAATCATTGCATCATTATAATCAACCACAACCGCTTCCGAAAAAGCATCGTTCGGATATTGAGATGCAATCCAACCCTGCGCTACATTCTGCACACCTTTCAGCGAAAGAAATACAGCTTCGGTACACCAATGGCAACCACCTCCAAAACCTATCTTTTGATTCATCTTTTTCTTATAAAAACAATCAACTCAAAGCTATCAAAGAAGTTTATACCAATCTTATTTTACATTTACCCTTTCCTTTTTATAACATGATTACAACAGCCATCATCACCGGTGCAAGTGGCGGAATCGGCGCTGCCATTGCGTTTGCGCTTGCCAACCCAGAGGCGCATCTTATTTTATTGGCGAGAAATAAAGACAAGTTAGCCGAAGTGGCAGGTCAGATTATTGCAACCGGCGCAACCTGCACGTTTCATGTATGCGATGTAACCAAACGAGCCGATATTGAAGCTGTATTGAACGAAGAAGAGCAGTTAATAAAATATTCAAAACTGATTGTCATCAATAATGCCGGCTACGGCGGACCCTTTCAGCGAACAGATGAAATAACCGAAGAAGACTGGGATGCCATCTTCAGTACTAATACCAAAGCAGCCTTTCTATTTTGTAAATATCTGCTGCCAGTAATGAAAGAAAACAACTGGGGCAGAGTGATAAATATCTCTTCTATTTACGGGCAGGTAGGCGGCGCATTATCATCGGCTTACGCAGCCAGTAAACACGCGCTGGTAGGTTATACAAAATCAATCGCCGCCGAGTGGGGCGCTTACAACATTACATGCAATGTTATATCACCGGGCTTCATCAACACCCATATGGGTGCAGCTTACAACGAAGGTGGATACGCAAATATCATCAGCCAGATTCCCTTACATCGGCAAGGCGAGCCGGAAGAAATTGCGAAGCTGGTTTCCTTTTTATGTAGTGACGAAAGCTGTTACATTAACGGTGCTGATATTGCGATTGATGGTGGCTTACTGGCTGGCAGATCGTTTGGATAATTGCAAAAACAAAATGTCATTGCTATTATAACAGCAATGACATCTTATCTTGTTCCAACGTTGATAGACTGCCTTATACTTTCGTCAGGTATTGTGTATAAACATAACCTTCTTCTCCTTTATCAGTACGCACTAAACTCCATTGGTCATTAGCTTTACTGATAACTGTCACCACTTCGTTATGAGCCGCTTTGCCTACAATCGGCTGGTCAGTTCCCGGACCTTTGCGGATGTTTAAGTTAGAGCTTTGTGTAGTGACCGTAGCCTTCGCGCCCGCGGCAGCAGAAGCATCGATATTCAGTACCAGATCGCCGGCGCGAAAGTCAGGATCTATTTTATTGTAAATAGCCCAGAGGTTGTCTTTCACCTCACCTGTTGGCGCTGTTCCGTCAATGTATAAAACATTGTTCTGCTCGCGTACCTGCAGGTTGCTCACTCCGGCTGCAGTAGCTGCATCGGTCAGTTCTTTATATTTATCTTGTAATGCCATGATTTATTATTTAATGGTTAGGTTATTAACTACTTTTTTTGGATGCGTAGACTGTACTGCCATCATCAGTTTTGGCAGCTTAGCGCGAGTAATATCACCGCTTAAGGTTATCACACCGTCATTTACGGTTGCTGTAACACCGGGATAATCTTTTATTGCATCTTTCGCCATGCCGGTTAGTGAATCATTGGGCGAAATAGTAACTTGTGCTGTGTCTGGCTTTACTGAAGCAGCATCCTGCTTAGGCTCCATCATAGCAGCAGCCGTATCGGCACTTGTCGCATTGTTGCTGTCCTTGCTTTTGCAGGCAATCAACGAAAGACCTGCATACATAGCAATTGCCAGAATAAAAGTTTTGAATGGTAAGTATTTCATAGTATTTACTTTTTTAAAAAGTGATGTGTTATCACAACTGTATCCTTCTATATAAATACTATGCCATTGCCGCAATCAGGCAGAACGCTCTTTCGGTAAATAAAGCCGCAGCTTTATAGTATGGTCGCAAACTTGTTCATTGTACTACATAGAGATCTGTCTATGCAGATTACTTAGTTTTGTTGTTATAAATTTGAAAGCCATGCAATCATCTACTTACAATACACCCGCACGCAGATCGCCTTTCAAACGGTTTGTCATCATCTTCCTGCTGCTACTGATCGTTATTGGCTTTTCTATACTCTGGTGGAACTACCTGTATGTGTTTGGCGAAGGCGTAAAGTCTGGCCAACTGAACTATGTGGTAAAGAAAGGCAATGTATTTAAAACCTACGAAGGCAAGCTAATACAAAGCGGCATCCGCTCGCAAACGCCGGGCTCTATGCAGTCGTACGAGTTTGAGTTTTCGATAGCCAACGACAGTCTTGCCAATGTGCTGATGAACAATAGCGGGCTTTATTACGACCTTCATTACGAAGAATACAAACACGCGCTGCCCTGGCGCGGCTACAGCCCTTATGTGGTAGATAAAATCATTCGCTCGCATCCCGCGCAGCCATAGATGTGAACGACTTTCGGCATCAGGATGTTATCTCTGCCTTCAGGCTTAAATCCAAGCTCTGTGCCTGGTGTATTAAGCCGCCAACGCTTACATAGTCAACGCCGGTTTTGGCAAATTCTTCAACGGTATCCAGGTTAATGCCGCCGCTGGCTTCAGTTTCAAACTGATGGTTAATAATGGCTAATGCTTCGCTTACCTCGCCGGGTGTAAAGTTGTCCAGCATAATGCGAAACACTTTTCCCCTGCCGATCTCACAAACCTTTTTTACATCGTCTAAACTTCGGGTTTCTACCTCGATGGCAAGGTTCAGGTTATGGCTTTGCACATAGCTGAAAGCCTTGTCTATAGCAGGTTGCAGCCCACCACAGTAGTCAATGTGGTTATCTTTCAGCATTATCATATCGTACAAACCAAAGCGATGGTTGACGCCGCCGCCAATGCGCACGGCTTCTTTTTCCAGTAAACGAAAATTAGGCGTTGTCTTTCTCGTATCCAGCACCCGGGTATGATAGCCCTGTAGTTTGTTTACATACTGCCTTGTTAGCGTAGCAATGCCACTCATGCGTTGCATACAGTTCAGCACCAGGCGCTCGCATTGCAAAATGGTTTGTACAGAAGAGGATACTTCAAAAGCTCTTTCGCCGGCTTTCATTTCTTCGCCATCTTCTTTGTATTTTATAAATTGGGAGGATGCATCCGTCATGGCAAATATTTTTTCCGCCACGGCAATGCCGGCCAAGATGCCATCCTGCTTAATTTTCAACACGGCTTTTCCCCTCTTTTCTTCCGGTATCACGCTCAGCGTAGAGTAGTCTCCTTCGCCGATATCTTCCTGCAAAGCTTCGCGTATCAAATGTTCCAATTGCGCTTCATACGTTTTCATCAGACAAAAGTAGGGCGAACAGAACGGGATGACTCAGGAGTAAAAGAAAAAGTGATTTGCTGCCTTCGGATATTTCCGATTGAGTGAAATAAGTCGATTAATGCATTCCTATATTTCCGAACGTAGTAAATCAACTGATTTGATGCACCCGGAAATATCCGATTGAATAAAACAAGTTCGTTTAGTACATTTTATTTCTCCGAATGAGTTAAATAAGATGATTTAATGCGTTTCCATTTTCCCGATTAAACAAAATCACATGTTTTACTGCATTCGGATATTTCCGATCGAAGAAAATAAGAGGACTTGACAGGATAACAGGAATTAAATAAGATAAATTGGCTGACTTATATACGAAAAACAAAGCCACCTGCTTTGCAACAGATGGCTTCGTTTTTTGTATTTACCTTTTCTTTATCTCTTTTGTCTTTTCGAAGGGAAGAAGTTACCCGTCTTTTGTTTGGCAGAAGTGCCTTCCGGTGCGCCATAGTGAGTCATTGCACAACGGAAACCAATGCTACTACTGCTTTGATCTTCCTGCATAAAGCGGCGCGTACCGGGGCTAAGCCAGTATGGCATATCATTCCAGCTACCGCCTTTGTAAACGCGCGATTTGTCGTTGATTAAAGTAGTCCGTCCATAATCATAAAAATCGCCGCTTAATGAATCACCATCCAGAGAGTTTACCGCGTAAGCACGATTGTAGTTGCGACGGTTGTGCAAAGAAGAATCATCTTCAGGCACTTCTTTAATGCGACCCAGTGAATCTAACCAGGCAGACGCATCTTCGCCGCCGCTTTTATCTACCTTGGTAAACACGTTACCGCGGAAGGGGTTCATGTCTTCTTCTTCCTGACCTGTGGTAGGACGGTATACGTCGGCTACCCATTCG
>CAZZZH010000193.1:0-8977 GCA_964658445.1 Ilyomonas sp. | reverse complement strand
TAAGGTTTTTCACAAGAACTATATGGTTTACATGAGTAGCCGTTGAGTGTCTAAAAATCCATTTCTCACCAAAGAAAAAGTTGTCGGCTGAGGCATTTCACAGATCAGGAAACCGATACACTATGTTCCGTCATCTTAAAAACTGAAGTAATTCTTTAAATCAAATACGAAACAGTCAGTCAGGTTAATCTATTACCACTAATCAGGGAACCTTTGGATGCTTGTCGCACACTTAGTAAAAGCATACGCCATACGCGCGCCAGCAAATTTCATTGCCGCGAAACAAAATAGCACGTCACCATTCAGAGAAAAACATTTCTTTTGTTATTGTAAAAAATTTTTAATTATTATGTCGTTACGGTTTCAGGCAATCAAAAACTTGACCAGCCAATCACAAACGCCAACGGGAGAATCGGCTAAAATCACTGCTATTTTTGGCGAGCATGTATTTACCATAAAAAAAGCACGCGAGTATCTTAGCGATGAAGCTTTCAAAAGCTTGAACGGCAGCGTGAAAGGCGGTAAAAAAATAGACCGTTATGTAGCCAACCAAATTGCAAGTGGCATTAGAACCTGGGCAGAAAGTAAAGGCGTAACGCACTATACGCATTGGTTTCAGCCACTTACCGGAACGACAGCCGAAAAGCACGATTCATTCTTTACCATAAAAAGCGATGGCACGCCTATCGAAGAGTTTGATGGTGCAGCTTTAATACAACAAGAACCGGATGCTTCTTCTTTCCCAAGCGGCGGCTTGCGTGCAACGTTTGAAGCGCGCGGGTATACTGCATGGGATCCTTCTTCACCGGCATTTATTATAGAAATTGGTAACGGTAAAACACTTTGTATACCCACCATTTTTGTGTCTTACACCGGCGAGTCGCTCGATTATAAAGCGCCTCTCATGAAAGCCCTGGAAGCTCTGAATAAATCGGCGGTTGAAGTCGCCAATTTCTTTGATAAAAATGTTACTAAAGTAACGCCGACATTAGGGTGGGAGCAGGAATATTTTGTAATCGATGAAGGTCTTGCCAATGCGCGACCTGACCTAGTGCAATGTGGTCGTACTGTGTTTGGCGCGGCACCAGCAAAAGGTCAGCAGTTGGAGGACCATTATTTTGGTTCAATACCTGAGCGTATCTATGCTTTTATGCGCGACTTTGAGAACGAAGCTTATAAATTAGGTATTCCCTTACGCACGCGTCATAATGAAGTAGCGCCTTCACAATTTGAATGTGCTCCTATTTTCGAAGAAGTAAACATTGCGGTCGATCACAACACTTTGTTGATGGACGTGATGACACGCGTTGCAAAACGTCATAGTTTGGTCGTTTTACTGCATGAGAAGCCATTTGCGGGCATTAACGGAAGCGGTAAGCATAATAACTGGAGCATGGCAACCGATACCGGCGTAAACTTATTAGCGCCCGGTAAAACGCCAAAGACAAACCTCATGTTCCTGACTTTTTTTGTAAACACTATAAAAGCTGTGCACGATTACGCCGACCTGCTGCGTGCCGCTATTGCATCGGCTCCGAATGATCATCGCTTAGGGGCAAACGAAGCGCCGCCAGCCATCATTTCAGTATTCATTGGTCAGTATCTAGCCAAAGTATTGTCCGATATAGAAACAAGGGTAGGCGAGCGTTTCGATGAGCAGGACGAAGCGATATTGAAGCTTGATTTGCATCGGAGCATTCCTGAATTAATGCTCGATAATACCGATCGCAACCGCACATCACCCTTCGCTTTTACAGGCAATAAATTTGAATTTCGTGCTGTGGGTTCCTCCGCTAATTGTGCCAACGCAATGATTGTGTTGAACACCATATTAGCTGAAACGCTCAAAAATTTTAAAGCTGAAGTAGACAGCCTGATAGACAAAAATGAGAAGAAGGAAATTGCTATCATGCATACTATTCAGAAGTACATTGTAGAAAGCAAAAAGGTATTGTTTGAAGGAGATGGCTACAGCGAAGAATGGGCGCAGGATGCCGAAAAACGCGGGCTGCCAAATGTAAAAACGACGCCGCTTGCCTTAGATGCAATGCTTACTGACAAAGCAAAGCGCCTCTTCGAAAGCAATCATGTGTACAGCCATTTAGAGCTGGAAGCGCGCCATGAAATTGAGCTGGAGAAATATATTAAAAAGGTGCAGATAGAAGCACGTATCATGGGCGATCTTTCTCTTAATCACATTCTACCCGCGGCTATTAATTATCAAAATACACTGGCAAAAAATATCAGGGGATTGAAAGATGCCGGGTTGCCCGATTCTGCTTATATCAGCCAGTTAGAAATTTTGGGTGAAGTATCAGAGCATATTAATTTCATTTACAGCAAAGGCAACGAAATGGTTGAAGCGCGTAAGGTAGCCAACAACATGGGTGATACCCGCGAAAGAGCTATTGCGTATTGCGACGATGTAAAAGGCAGGTTTTTTGACGATATCCGTTATCATGTAGACAAGTTGGAGCACCTGATAGATGATGATAAATGGACTTTACCGAAGTATCGCGAGCTATTGTTCTTACGCTAATTGCGCAGAACACGGATGACACGGACTGCGTGCACGGATTGTCTGGATTTTTCGTTAATTAAGTATATATAAAAAGGTTCCGAAGTTGCAAAGCTTCAGAACCTTTTTAATTTTAAATATTCAATCTTACTTGTTCACTATTCAATCCTCATTATCCGTGCACGCAGTCCGTGTCATCCGTGTTCCATTCTTCGTCGTCCGTGTTTTATTCTTCATTCCATATTTTCCAATTCTTTTCTGCCTGTATTGTCAGCATGTCGTAGCCATTTTGTATCGCAGCACCCTGCTGTTGTCCTAAAGATAAAAACTTAGTCAGCGGTGGATTATATACAAGATCAAATAGATAATGTTTTGGCGAGAGCAAATGATAAGGAATCTCCGGCGCCTCGTCCACATTCGGATAGGTTCCTAACGGTGTGCAATTAATGATTACTGTATATGTTTCCATTACTTCCTCCGTCAGATCAGTATACTTTATCACGCCATCAAGGGCAGACTTCCGTGATACTATCTTGTAATCGATATTCAGCTTTTTTAGCACAAACTCAACCGCCGCCGCCGCGCCGCCGCTCCCTAGAATCAACGCGCTTGTATGATGTGAGTGCAGGTGTGTGATGAACGATTTTTCAAAGCCAACCACATCTGTATTAAAGCCATGAAGCTTGCCATCAACAACCTTTATACAATTGCAGGCACCCATCGCTTTTACCTCATCCGTTGCTGACATTAGATAAGACAATACCTTTTTTTTATAAGGAATGGTAACCGCTAAGCCTTTCAGGTTTGGTGTCGAGGTAAGAAGTTCAGGCAAAGCTTCAATGGAAGAAATCGGGAAGTTCACAAACTGCGCGTCTGTAATAGATTCATCCAAAAACTTTTTCGTAAAATATTTTTGCGAAAACGAGTGTGACAGCGGGAAGCCAATAATACCAAACGTGCGCATAAGCTACATTCTCTGTTTGGTTTCCGCGTCGAGGTACAGATGGAAAGTATCGCCACGCAACCCGATCCGCATCGTTTCCAACGGTATCATTTCTGAAGGCGCAATATTTCCAAGGTTCACATTGCAACCCAACAGTTCTAAAAAGTAAAGCTGCTGTTCTTTCTGCGGCGCTTCCCACAATATTTTTTCGCCCGGTATCTGGGTAAGAATTTCGTTTACCAAACCTTCTCTTACTTCGCCGCTGCCGCGATAGATACCTACATTGCCACCTTCGCGCGCTTCAGCAATTACGTATGTTGAACCCGCTTCCAGTTCCGCTTTCATCAGTTCTATCCATTTATATGGCGGAATAATGTGCGCCGCATCTTTACTGCCCACTTCACTAAGTACCGTTCCATACTTAGTCAGCTTCTCAATGTAGCCGCATTTTTCCGCGTGCGGAATGGTAATCGAGCCATCGCTCACCTCCATATACGTAATGCCATAGTCTTTACAAACGGCGATATAATCATCTATCTGGTTGCGGATAAGAAACGCTTCGAACAAGGTTCCGCCAAAATAAACCGGGATGTTATAAGACTGGTACGCCTCAATTTTATCACGCAGGTTCGGCGTGACGAACGAAGTTCCGAAGCCTAGTTTAATGATGTCAACATGCGGATGTGCAACACTTAAAAAGTTTTTTGCATCATTCAAACTCAATCCTTTATCCATGACCATTGTAATGCCATTGGTACGTGGCTGCTGTGTACGTTCCGGAATCTGCGCCAGATTAAAATTCATTTGTAGTTGTGTTTAGCAGCGGCAAAAATAAGGAACGCCACCAAAGCAAAATTTGTAAATATGGAGAAGCGTATCACCGTTTCGGCAAAGCTGAAATGCTTTTCAATAAACCCAAAAGCGGCGCGGACGAAAGAAAAAGCCCTGCGGATAAAGGAAAAGTCGTTGCGGACATAAAAAAAGACTCGCGGATGAAGAAAAAACTGTTGCGGGCAAAGGAAAAACGCTTGCGGATGAGGCAAAAAGACTCGCGGACATTGTTCCAGGCGTTGCGGATGTCGAAAAAAGTGTTGCGGGTGAAAGCAAAAGCTCTGTGGATAAAGGAAAAAGACTCGCGGACGCAACAAATTATCTTTTCGCCTACGGCTAAATCTTCTGGTAATCTTAAAAGCCGTTCTTCAAAAACGCGACCAGCTTATCGGTTGCCTTCCGTCGATGGCTGTATTCATTTTTCTCATCCATCGTCATCTCTGCAAATGTTTTATGGCTGCCTTCGGGAATAAAAACGGCATCGTAGCCAAAACCGCCATCACCACTTCTTTCTTCGGTAATAATGCCCGCACAGACACCTTCAAACAAATACTGTTCATTATTCAAAAGCAAAGAAATCACCGTCCTGAACTGGGCGCTGCGGTTGGTTTCGCCCTGTAGCTTGTTTAGCAACTTATCTATATTGGCAGAAAAATTTTTGTCCTCACCCGCATACCGCGCGCTCTTTACCCCCGGCTCGCCATTGAGCGCTACGACTTCCAAACCCGTGTCTTCACCAAAACAGTTTTGCCCGGTGAGTTGATGGATGACCTTCGATTTTTCAACCGCATTTTCTTCCAGCGTAGCAAACGGTTCCGGTATATCTATATCAATACTGGCATCTTGTAAAGTAACAATCTGGTATTGGTTGCCAATAATGTGTTTTATCTCATCCACCTTATGCTGGTTGTTAGTAGCAAATATCAACTTGACAGGCTGCATGATTTTCCGTTTAGATTGTACACAGTGTTATTCAAAAATGCTTTTTAAGCACATCCACAATTTGGTTTTTTCCAGTTTGGCTTCTTTGCCGTTTCCTTTCATTTGCTGTAAAGATGCGCTGCGCAAGAAGCGGCAGTCGGCAAACGTCTGCACTTTATAATCCGGCATCTGGAAAGGCAACTGAATGTCTTGTGTAGACACATCGAACATTAGGCATACCCGCGAATAAAATTTGTTTATTAGCTCTTTGTAAGTAAACGGCGTAACATGGATATTGATAACCGCAACATCTGCTAAGGTGAGTTGTAAAGCGCCCAACATATTTACCAACAGTTGCAGGCTTTCTTCATCTGTAAAGCGGTTTTGCCTATCACTTACCAAAATAGTAATATGCTTGTCATTGTTTCCCAAATGCAGAGCTGGTGCGGCTTCTATCTCCACCGGCTGTTGCGTTGGCTGTATATTATCCGTTATTACCAATGAGTTTTTGTACAAATCGGCAAGTACAAAACCGGGCAACTTAATTTTCATATTCTATCACAATTAAACAACACTTGTTTTCCTACTTTTGCTGTCAACAAATGTAGTGTATGACAACAGCATTCGCCTTGCCCGTTACAAAAGTTTCAGACAGCAAATTAGAAAGCACAGATTTTAATAAGCTTGTATTTGGTAAAGATTTTACAGACTATATGCTGGAAGCCGACTGGATTGACGGCGAATGGACGAATGCTGAGATAAAACCTTTTCAACCGCTTTCTTTCCTGCCTTCAATGGCAGCACTGCACTATGGGCAAGCCATTTTCGAAGGCATCAAAGCTTATAAGCATGATGATGGCAGTGCATATATTTTTCGTCCGTATGATAATTTGAAACGCTTTAACATTTCTGCAAAACGGATGCAGATGCCCGAAGTGCCCGAAGAAATTTTTATAGATGGATTGAGGCAGTTGGTAGAACTTGAAAAAGCATGGATTCCTGGCAAGCCCGACCATTCTTTATACATCCGTCCGGTAATGTTTGCTACTGAGGAAGCCATTGGTGTAAGACCTTCTAATAGCTATAAATTTTTAATCTTATTAAGTCCTACCGGTTTCTACTACTCCACGCCTATGAAGATACTGGTAGAAGAGACTTATACACGCGCAGCGCCCGGTGGTGTTGGCTTTGCCAAGAATGCTGGCAACTATGCAGCCAGCCTGCAGGCGGCACACAAAGCAAAAGAAATGGGCTACGACCAGGTATTGTGGACAGACGCCTTTGAACATAAGTGGCTACAGGAAGTAGGCACTATGAATGTGTTTTTTATAATTGATAATATTGCTATCACCCCTTCTTTAGACGAAGGAACTATATTACCCGGCATTACCCGTGAGAGTGTCATTCAAATCCTGACGGATATGGGTGTGGAAGTAGAAGAACGCAACATCAGCATTGATGAACTGATGGCTGCTTACGAAGCCGGCAAATACATAGAAGCGTTTGGCACCGGCACTGCAGCTACCGTTTCTTATATCCGTGAATTGCGGTATAAAAATGACTCGATGTATTTTGATACATCGAAGTGGAGGATTGCACCCGAGATTAAGAAGCAATTGAATGACATTCGTGAAGGTCGCGCTGAAGATAAATATGGCTGGCTGATGCCTGTTTAACGATAGAAACCGGTTCTATCGCTTTTCATTCACAAAAATTAAACTTTTATTCTTGGAAGTTTATATATAGCCGCTTACCTTTGCCGTCCTAAAAAAAATTAATTGGTTACAAATGCCAACCATACAACAGTTAGTTAGAAAAGGTCGCGAAATTATCCGGGCAAAGAGTAAGTCCAGAGCTTTGGATGCCTGCCCGCAACGTCGCGGCGTTTGTACAAGAGTATATACTACCACGCCTAAGAAGCCAAACTCTGCGCTTCGTAAAGTAGCCAAGGTGCGCCTTACCAACAAGGTAGAAGTTATTGCTTATATTCCGGGTGAAGGCCATAATCTTCAGGAACACTCTATCGTTCTTATACGCGGTGGTCGTGTAAAAGATTTGCCAGGTGTGCGTTATCACATCGTTCGTGGTAGTCTTGATACGGCTGGTGTAAAAGACCGTAAAAAGAGTCGTTCTAAATATGGTACTAAGAAAGGTAAAGCAGGCGCTGCACCAGCACCGGCAAAAGGTAAAAAATAATTTATTCAAGCTATTATAATCTCTCTTTGTAATGAGAAAATCACAAGCAAAAAAGCTTCCTCTCGCACCAGATTCAAAATATCACGACAAGCTGGTTACCCGCTTTGTCAATAACCTGATGTGGGATGGCAAAAAAAGTACTGCAATCAATATTTTTTATGATGCCATAGATAAGGTAGCGAAAACTACTAACGAAGATGGCTATGAAATATGGAAACGTGCTTTATCTAACGTTACGCCTGCTGTAGAAGTACGTAGCCGTCGTATTGGTGGTGCTACCTTCCAGATACCAACTGAAGTGCGTCAGGATAGAAAAGTTTCTCTTAGCATTAAATGGTTAATTCGTTATAGCCGCGAAAGAAATGGTCGTACTATGGCTGATAAATTAGCTAATGAAATTGTATCTGCCAGCAAAGGTGAAGGTGCCGCTTTCAAGAAGAAAGAAGATACACACCGTATGGCAGAAGCGAATAAAGCATTCTCGCATTTCAAAGTTTAAAAGCTTACTATATAGTTATAAAAAAGCCTCGCAATTGCGAGGCTTTTTTTGTTATTTAATTATTGCTGAGAAGTGAAACATAAGAATAGATTCTATCACTTTATCTCATTATCATTCTATGATACTAATGTCCCGACATTCATTCCTAAAACTACTTCTAATAAATTGCCTGATTTGTTCATATCGAAAACAATAATGGGAAGACTATTTTCCATACAAAGTGTAAACGCTGTCATGTCCATCACTTTCAGATTACGACCTATACATTCGTGGTAGGTAATTTTTTCGTAACGGGTGGCGGTTAGATCTTTTTCAGGATCGGCAGTATAGATGCCATCTACACGGGTACCTTTTAGAATAACATCGGCTTTAATTTCGATGGCGCGAAGAGAGCCTGCTGTATCTGTGGTGAAATAAGGATTGCCAGTGCCGGCACCGAAAATGACAACGCGACCTTTTTCTAAATGTCGGATAGCTTTGCGACGGATGTAAGGCTCGGCAACCTGTTCCATTTTAATGGCGCTTTGCAGGCGCGTGTAGACGCCTATTTTTTCGAGCATGGCTTGCATAGCCATGCCGTTAATCATGGTAGCCAGCATGCCCATATAGTCGCCGTGGGCGCGCTCGATGCCGCTCTCAGCTTCGTTCATGCCGCGGTAGATGTTGCCGCCGCCAATAACGATGGCTACCTGCACACCCAGATCGGTAACGGTTTTAATGTCGTTGGCATATTGCTCAATAATTTCTGAGGAAAAAGGTTCGAAAGTGTTGGATTTGGTGTTTGCGAAAGATTCGCCGGATAATTTTAAGACGATGCGTTTGTATTTCGGAAGCATGTGTGTTGTGGTTTCGCTGTTTGTTGCAAATAGACTGATTTTTTAGCGGAGTGCCAAAGGGAAAATAGGGAAGCGAGTAGTATAATGGTGATGACCGAAACTGTTAAGACATGTTGTTGCCAAGTTGTCTTTAGTAAATGTCGAATTGTCTTCAATCCTTGCTAAATCAGGTGTAATCCGTGATTAATTATCTCCAATCCGTTGTGAATGGGCAGCAATCCATTGTGAATAGG
>CAZZZH010000192.1:0-9007 GCA_964658445.1 Ilyomonas sp. | reverse complement strand
TATCAAAAGCATCTCATCTATATTCAAAAGCACTTCATCCAACCCCAAAAGTCTCTCATCCATCGCCCATCTTCTTACCATTCCACCTAAAAACAAAAAGGCAGTACCTAAGCACCACCTTTTCATCATCAAAACATTCACCCTCTATCTACACGTTCCACATAATACCCAATTCACAATTCCTAATTCTTGCTTCACCATTCCTTCACCACCCCATACAGCGTATCACGCTCCACCGGTTTGCGTCCGGCCTGCCGGATGATCGTCACCAGTTGCTCTGTCGTAAGCGATGGTGTTTGCTCCTCGCTGCCCGCCATCGAGTAGATCTTGGTTGTATCGTCAATCGTTCCGTCCAGGTCATTCACCCCAAACGATAGCGTCAGTTGCGCATTTTGCCGCCCCAGCATTGGCCAATATGCCTTCAGGTGCGGAAAGTTATCCATGTACAGCCGCGCCACTGCATACAGCTTCATATCTTCCGCTACGGTAGCCTCGCGTACACTACTCATATCATTATTCTTGTTTCTAAACTTCAGCGGAATAAATGTATTAAACCCGCCCGTTTCGTCCTGCAGCCTGCGCAGCCGGTCCATATGATCTACCCGGTGCCACGGTTTCTCTATATGCCCATACAGCATCGTAGCGTTGCTGTGCATGCCTAAGTTGTGCGCTGCGCGATGGATGGCCAGCCATCCATCCGCGTCCACTTTGTCCGCGCAGATCTGCTCCCGTATCTCCGGGTGAAAAATCTCTGCACCACCGCCCGGCATCGAGTCCAGTCCCGCTTCGTGCAGCCGTTGCATACCTTCCTCTACCGATACTTTCGCCTTGCGAAACATATAGTCGAGCTCCACCGCCGTATAGCCTTTTATGTGCAGGTCGGGCCGGTGCGCCTTTATCTGCTGCATCAAATCGATAAAGAAAGCCAGGTTCAGCTTCGGGTGCACGCCGCCTACAATATGCACTTCCGTTACAGGTTTGCCATCGTAGCTTCTTACAATGTCCATCATCTGTTGCGTGCTCAGTTCCCATCCCTCATCACGGTGCGCATACAACCGGCTATACGCGCAAAAGGCGCACGAGAACACGCACACATTCGTTGGCTCTATATGAAAGTTGCGGTTAAAGTAAGTAACGTCTCCATGCTTTTGTTCTCTCACATAGTTTGCCAGCGCACCTACGTAAGGCAGCGACGCCTTCTCAAACAGCAGTACACCATCGTCAAACGAAAGACGCTTCCCTTCTGTAACTTTCTCACCAATATTTCTTAATTCTGTATCTTTTTCTGCTTCTGTTATCCGCTCTATGCCTTCGCAGGTAGAAATCATAACCCTGTTCATTTTGAGCAAAGGTACACACGGGCATTTTGTTTGCGTAGGTGTATAATTATGGAAACGTTTTGAGCCTTGTTAAAATTAAAAAGCTACTTTGCAGGAGATACGATTTTCCTCTGCTCAACGTGTTATAACATTGCTTGGCTAAACGCGGTAAAGCGCGTTTCTAACGTAGTTAAAAGAAAAATAAAAAGGTAAATCAGAAGCAGCATCGGGTTGGCTCTTTTGCTTCTGGCGGTTTACGTTTCAGTTTTACTTTCCACTGGCGTTGCAAAGCATATATTTCAAACTCAATAAAGAAAAACGGCTATCAGACAAATCCATTATATCTGTCTCGGCAGGCTTCTGCTTTTGGTAATGGCAGTCGCGGTTGGCAATTGCGTAGCTGCGCAGAAAGATACCGTCATTGTACACAAAGACAGCCTTGTAATCAAGAAGAAGCGAAACATTTTTCAATCGGCTTACCGCGTTATCTCTCGCCGCCACCCCGATACCTCTTCGCAGCCCATTGCCCCGGCATTGATTGTAAAAGCCGAGCAGCCCTACAAAGAATATCAGGGCAAGATCATCCGCCATATCGATACCAAGCAGTTTGGCTTCGGCAGGGCTTTTACCGATACGTCTAAGCAAAGCCAATATTTTGGAACCCGTGTCCTGAACCAGCTTCACCGCAACACCCGTCCCTGGCAGGTGCGCAACAATTTGTTTATCCAGGAAGGCACGCCGCTCAATACTTATGTGCTCTCAGAAAACGAACGGTACCTCCGTTCGCTCGATTATATACAGGATGCCCGTATTTTAATAAAAGAAGTGCCGGGCAGCCCCGATTCTGTAGACCTTCAGGTCATCACCAAAGATCTCTTTAGTATCACCGGTTCCGTCGGTAGTTTTTCTCCAGATAAAATCAGGCTGAAAGCTTCCGAGCAAAACATTATGGGCACCGGGCAGAAAATAGAAGCCGTTGGTTTGTACGAGAAAGCGCGCGACCCGCAGTTTGGCTATTCCTTGCTGTATAACATCAATAACATCAACCACAGCTTTATCAATGCTACGGTTGTGTATAGCCAGATAGACAATAACATCAGCAACAGCCATCGCAACGAAAAATCTGTGTTACTCCAGCTCGATCGTCCGCTTACGTCTGCTTATGGTCGCATGGCCGGCGGGCTTACCATTGGCAACAATCAGTCAAACAACGATTACAGTGAGCCCGACAGTTTGTTTTATCAGTATAAATTCAATGTGGTAGATGGCTGGATTGGCTACAACATTGGCGTAAAACGCTTTCTTGCCGATAATAAGATGCACGACCGCAAGTTTGTAAGTCTTCGCTACTTCCGCAACGATTTTTCACAACTGCCTTTACAGGTCGAAGGTCATTTCAATCAATCGTACAACGATAAAAAAGGCATACTTGGTCAATTCACTTTTTTCAAGCAGGACTTCTATAAAACCAACTATGTGTATGGTTTCGGCACAACGGAGGATATACCTGCAGGCTATAACATTTCGGTTACCTCGGGCTGGTATCAGCAGTTAGATTTATCGCGCATGTATGCCGGCTTCGATGCCAATTTTTATCACTTCTCCGAGCGGGGTCATTTCCTTCAGTACTTCATGCGGGCAGGTGGTTTTTCGCACAAAGGGCAGATACAGGATGCAGGTATGCTCATTGGCGCCAGCCTCTTTAGCCGGCTCTATATTTTCCCGAAGTTTAAAATGCGCCAATACCTGCGGCTGAGTTTTACGCGGCAGTTCAACCAGGTCGCTTTAGATCCGTTGAAGATCAATAATCCGTTTGGGATAAGATATTTCGGCTCCGATTCCGCTTTCGGCGAGCGGCGGGTAAGTCTGCATGGCGAAACTTTTCTGTTCCTTAAATATAAAGCCTTTGGTTTCCAGTTCTCGCCTTTTGTGTTTCACGATATGTCGTTGCTTACTGCCCGCGACAGACCGATTAATAAATCTGCTGTTTACTGGAGCCTCGGTGCCGGTGTCCGGACACGCAACGAAAACCTTTTATTCGGAACCATGGAGCTTCGCTTCGTATATTTCCCCCGCCAGATTCAGAATATGAATCCCTATGTTATTAAATCGGTCATCAACCTTCGTTTCCGCTACAATACCACTTATGTAAGGCAGCCCGACCTCCTCCAGCTAAACACCGATTACTCCAACAGCATTTTCTAAAAGGAAGCAATCAATTTTAGAGTAAGGGCAAAAAAAGAGTGCGGTGATATACCGCACTGCTATTCGAAATATAGTATTGCACTAACGAAACCAAACAAAAACAATAGTCTGCTACACCCAAGCCATCAAGGTTCAGCTGTTCTTGACTACAGTAGTCCCAAGGCCATCAGGGAACCGTGCACGGACGTGGAGTTTTCGTCCGTGCTTGAATTTCTTTGCTACTTTCTTTTTTCAAGAAAAGAAAGTAGAAGGTAACTGTACAATGAAAAAGGTTTAAATAAAAAAGTACCAAACACTCATGCTATTACGCTCTTCCCATATCTCTCAGAAAAGAAACATGCGAAAACACAGCTTGGTACATGCGTTTATACTCTACATATACAACGCCGTGTTCCTGGCAGGCTTGCTTAATAATCTTGCTAATGGCAGGATAATGAATATGAGAAATCTTAGGGAATAAATGATGCTCGATCTGGAAGTTCAAACCACCCACGTACCACGAGATTAATCGGTTCCGCGTAGCGAAGTTAGCAGTCGTCTTCAACTGGTGTATTGCCCATTCGTCTTCCAGTTTACCGGTTTTTTCATCCGGCACCGGGAATTCGGTATGCTCTACTGTATGCGCTAACTGGAAAACGATACTGATGGTAAAACCAACAAAAACCGTAAACACCGTATAGCCAATCAGCCAGTCTACAAACCCAACGCTGAAGATAGGCAGCACGATAAACAAACCATAGTGCAGTATCTTAAAAGACCAGAAAGCGATATGGTCTCTCGGGCTCATTTTCTTTAAAGGAATATCACCGATTTTCTTTGTAAAATACTTCCGGTAGTCGCTCATCATCGTCCAGTACAGGTGCAGGAAAGCGTAAAATATCCAGAAGTACAAATGCTGAAACTTGTGGATTTTGTAGCGCTTCTGTGTGGGCGCCATGCGCAGTATCGGCTTCGCATCAATATCATCATCAATACCATCAATGTTTGCATAGGCATGATGGATCACGTTGTGCTTCATGTTCCACATAAACTGACTCGCGCCCACAAACTCGGCCATGTTCGATGCTGTTTTATTCAGCCACTTATACTTGCTGAAACTGCCATGCCCGCCATCGTGCATTACATTAAAACCAATGGCTGCCGTTGTCAGCCCCAACAGCGCGCATAGCGCTAATGCCCACGGCCAGGCAGGCGTAAAGAAAACCACTAAAGTATAGGTGCTAATCAGTACCGCTACTAAAAAAAGTGCCTTCGTAGCAATGCGCCAGCCGCCGGTGGTGTCTTTGCCTGTTGCTGTAAAATAATGGTTGATTCTCTTCTTCAATTCTACATGAAAAGAAGCCCCGGTGTTTGCAAACTTTGGTGTCATTCTGATAAAATCGTTGGTGCCAGATAATGTTGTGAAGTAAAATTAAGTAACGTTTTGTATGATGTGGTCAAAGCTTGTGATCCCGATCATCTTCTGAGTTATGTAACCTTCTGCGAAGGTAACGCCGATACGCTTGCCAAACATCAGCGCGCGTGCTTTTATAACATCTAAAAAGTCGGGATTCGAGATATAGGTAGCAGGCTCGCTGCTATCCGTTGTGTTAAATTGTGTGCCGTAGCACAATACCGCTTTCATCTTCTGCTCAAAGTGAGCCGAAATATCATACACAAAGTCCGGCTTCAGGTAGCGGTCTTGTATATAATGAAACACATTTGCCGGCCGCCAGCTTTCCTGCGCTACGCCATTATAATCTGTTTCTATTTTTCGTAAGCCAGAAAGAAAAGCCGCATCCGTTATCAGCTTGGCGCTTCTGCCATGGTCGGGGTGCCGGTCTTCCGGCGCGCTGCACAACACAACGGTTGGTTGATATTTGCGGATAGAAACAATGATCTTCTTGATATTTTCTTCATCATTCTGAAAAAAACCATCCTTCATATCAAGGTTCTCTCTCGTTTCTACACCCAGCACCTTCGCGGCGTTCAGTGCTTCTCTCGTCCGTATCTCCGCCGAGCCTCTCGTACCCAGTTCGCCTCTTGTCAGGTCTACCACCGCTACCGTTTTGCCTTCGGCAAGGGCAGCAATCAGGGTGCCGCCGCAGCCCAGTTCCAGGTCGTCAGGATGAACACCAAAAGCAAGTATATCCACTTTCATAAGGGCGCAAAAATAAGCCTCTGTGGGTGATGTGAAAGATTGGGGAAAACCAATTACGGTAAGAGTGGTAAATAAACAGGGTGAAGTGGTTTAGTGCGATATCATGGCCTGCCGGTGCACGCCATACATTTTTTCTACATCCTGCACTATGCTTTCCATCGCTCTGTCATCGCCCTGCGGGTCGTAAGGCTGTTTCAGGTTGCTTCCTATTACCACGGCTACCGTTTGCCATAAGCCTGCCGAAAAGCCACCTTTGTATTCTGCAATAATCTCGTAGCAATTGTTACCGGTTTGCCGGTTAATGAGCTTCATCAGCACCTTACCCTGGTACACCGAAAGCTGCGTCAGTTTATCGGCAAATTCTTTCTTCAAATCCTTCTCGCGCGAGCGGATGATGTCTCTCCGTTGCCCTCTGTCTGAAACGCCGGCGAGCTTCGCGTTGATTTCATTCATCACCTGGCTTGCCTTAATGGCATACGGGTAGGTTACATACACCGCATTGCGCAGCCGCGTCCACTCCAGCCTTGCCCGTTTGCCTTCTTTGCTTTCGCGCGTGTACAAGTACACCTGCGGCAGCCACGAACAGGGAATGGTATCGCCATTGGCTTCTATGCAGGCGTTCACCGATATGGTATCGTTCACGCCATGGTGCATCTGCGCGCAGGCTTTCGACAGCATCAGGAAGAGGCAAACGACAATGGATAATAACCGGTATGTAATAGGGAAACGCACTTGCGTAAAAATAATGGGTTTTTGTTTTTTAATACGGGGATACAGAATATTGTAATCAGAATTTAATGTTAGAATTTTGGGAAGATGTGAGACAGGAATAAAGGCTTTTATTCTCTATTCGAAAATAAAATGCTGCTATAACTTAATAGCAGCATTTTATAATCTTAAATTGGTATCTAATATTTAGTTCTTAACTATTATCTTCTCTTTATACGAATTGCCATCTTTCAATAAAATACTTAGGAAGTAGGGTCCATTTGCAAGTTTCTCTGTTGAAATTATGGTTTGATAATTTGAGGGTTTCACACAATTAATCAATTTACCAGTTATGTCATACAATTTAATTAAAGCTAAACTGTCACCTGATACTTGAACAAATCTTCTCGCCGGATTCGGAAAAATTTTAATAGAAGTTTGAGCCAGTTTGCTAACACTCCTAACTTGTGATGCTGTTTGCTTTCCGTCCGTATCTATTTCCTCAATACGATAATAAATTTGTCCAACCGGAAGATGTGTTACATCATCTTCATATTGATAAGTCTGAGTAAAATTGCTGCTACCTTTTGCTACTAAAGATGAGATGTTGGAAAAGGTAAGTCCGTCTGTACTTCTCGAGATTATAAAGCGTGAGGTGTTTATCTCAGATGCTGTATTCCATTTTAAGATTGCTTTATTATCGATTAGTGTCGTTGTAAAATTCAGTAATGATACCGGTAATACATTGCCAGTACTATCCGATAAAGCAGCGTAAAATTCAGAACAATGTGTAGTATAAAATTCTAAATAGCAATATTGATTATTAGTACCATAGTAATAAAGTGTTGGATAAATTTTAGTATAATCACTTTGAGTATCTGAATTATTTGATAACAAATAGTCTTGGTTTGTACCATCATACTGCACTATAAAAATATCAGAGGCAGTATAGGAAGTACTATGTTGCAAGTTAAATTCGTTTACAAAATCTGTCAGTTCCTGCACTGTATAAAACAATCGGAGGCCCGCAAAAATTGAAAAAGGCGAACCACTGAATTTAATTTTAAAGTTTCTGCTACTATAACCATTATTTGCTTTTAATGCACCTCCATTCCAGCCATAACTACTTCGCAAACCATTGCCTTCGTAAATATAGCTTTGATAATCACACAACTGGCCAGGGAAAGTCTGAAAATAAGTTTGCATATCCAGGAAAGAAGAGTTATTACCTGTTTCATGAAAAGACACCCATTGACTGGAATCTTGTTGCCAAGGCTGGCAGTCCGGTTGTGAAAACAATCCAGAGGTTATACGAATGGGGTCAGTTGGAACTATTGCAAAACGGTAAAGCGTACCTTTAAAAGAAGATTTATTCACAGACAAAAAATAGGGAGTATTAGCTCTTCCCAGAGCAAATGGAAAATCGTTTCTTGAGAATTCTGCAAACAGTGAATCGCCAACGTTTTGCCATTTTCCATCTTCTAACTTCATAACTCTGGCTTTGTTTTCGGAATAAGGTCTACGAAAGCATATATAAGGTGTTTCATCAGTTGAGACTGCCAAAGATAAATTTCTGCAATAAGCGGGAAGTGAACTGACATTTCCAGCCACTACCCATGTATTATTTTCCAAAGTGTACACATTTACTCTTTCTTCACCATTAACGTCTTTGAAAGAGATGTACGGTTTTCCATCCGGTGCAAACGCAATTGTTAACTCTTCAGCTGCATAGGTGCTTTGATTTAAATTCATTCCTCCCACATATACCCAATCACTTCCATCAAATTTTTTTATTAATACTTGCTGACTATTGTAGACATTATAAAAGATATAAGGCTGATTCGTTTTTGGATTAATGGCAACACTAACTTCAGATGAAGATGCAGAGGAAGCAGTATCAACGCCTACATTCTGCCAATTACCATTTGTATATTTTTTTACAAAGGTGTTTTGATAATTCGATCCCTCAACTGCAAGATAAATTGCATTTGCAGAGTCAACTGCTATCGAAAAGTAATCATAAAGGTTTCCGAAGTTTCCTAAGGAATCCCATGATACACCATTGAATTTTCTAACTGCCACTCCATTAGAAGTGTCTGCAAATGCAACAACTGGAAGGTTGTCAGGCCCTATAATAATATGCGTATCTAATCCTGAACCTTTAGAAATATTATTTCCAATTTTTACCCAATGATTACCTATAAGTTTTTTTACCATTAATCCATTTGGGTACGATTCTTCTCTACATACTATATACGGTATATTTTTGCCGTCAAGAGCTATACTGGCAGTATTTTTTAAAGTCAAAGTATCTACACCAACACGCTGCCATGGTTGTGAAAAGGAAGGAAAGAAAGCAAACAGAAAAAGAATACTAGGAATAGAGTAAAATAATTTCATGAGGAATTAGTTTTTTGAATCAAGAGATTGCAAAATAAAATGGAAAAGGAATCAACAATTGGATTTTGCATTTTTCTTTAAAAAAATAATATTCTTTTACTCACTTCTTTTCCCCTCGCTATCCAGGGAGTTCTGCAAGGCTCTCTAAATATTCAATAAAAGCGGGTCTCTGACTGGCTTATTCCCAACCATGGCAGGTTAATCCAAATCAATAAAACGGTTCCACAGCACGTAG
>CAZZZH010000191.1:0-9055 GCA_964658445.1 Ilyomonas sp. | reverse complement strand
AAACGGTGCGCATATAGGACATATCTTTTGTAACACTGCTTATAAAGATGCCGCCTTCGACAAGTGCAATGATGGAAACGGCGATGGCGGACGCGTCGGTGTCTTCTTTGAACTCGCCTGCGGCTTTGCCTTTTGTAATGATGTTTACCATGCTTTTCTTCCAGAGAAGCAAGGCATCGGAAACGCGTGTGCGCATTGTTTCATTGGTATCATCGACTTCGATGCCGGTGTTGAGATAAGGACAGCCACCGCCGGAGAAAGATTCTTTACTGCGGGTGCAGAAAACGGTAGCATAGACCGTTAGTTTGTCTTTCCAGGTGGTGGCTTTGGCAACTTCTTCCGTTACCCAGCTATTGCGTTTGGCAATGTTGTAATCGAATACCGCGAGCGCAACTTCTTCCTTGTTCTCGAAGTTGCCATAGATACTGCCTTTGGTGAGGTTGGTAGCTTCGGTAAGGTCGGACAATGAAGTGCCGGCATACCCTTTTTTATTGAAAACATCTGCAGTGCTTTCAATAATGAATTGGCGGGTCTTTTCATTGCGTGGCGTGAACTTCATGATGCAAATATACCGTTCGGTATATGAGAGTGCCAAATTTATTTTGTGTGAGGCGCAGTTGCGTTAGGCAACGTGCCTTTGCTAAGCAATGCTATTCTTCTACTTTTTTCCCTTGATGGAAAAAAGTAGCAAAAAAGATCAAGGACGGCATGATCGCTCCGCGCATCCGTCCGGGCCAGCGCGCCTTAGGTGTATCGGGTTAATTTGTTTGCTAAGTGGTGTCTTTGAAAGAAAAATTGATTTACTATTTTGGTAGGTGTGCCGCATTTTTTGAGGTTGAGCCAGCCAAGTTATAATGGTTGAAAGTTAACATGGGGATAGAAACCGGCAGGTTGGTGGTGGAAGCTGTTGTTGAACCTGACAGGTTTGGGATGACGTTTAACTGCTTTAACCTTTCAGGTTGGAGTGGCTGATGATGGAGATGGTTATTTAACCTAACCTATTGAAAGGTGGCTGACGACTAAAACGGGCAGGAGACAGCAGTAGTAAAATGATTAAATAGTAAGATAACTATCCGCATATCATAACCAAGCGGCGCAATATAACCTGTCAGGTTGCGGGATCGCTTTCTTTATAAGCTGCTTCAACCTGACAGGTTAAGATAAGCGGATAGTCGCTAATAGTAGTTGCGCAGCAAGAAAAACAGAGTTAGTTTTAGCGCATTAAAAACTAACTATGAAAGTATTGTTTACGCTTGTTATGGCTGTTGTTCTTTTTGCTAGTTGTAAGAAGGAAGTTGCTGATGTGGAAGTTACTTCCTCGCCTGCTTCGGAACTGCAAGCCATTGCTTTGCCTTCTCTTACCCCGATTGTTGAACATGATGCGGAACCGCAACAGACGGATGCTGCGATTACGACACAGACCGTTGGTGACCCGCTGCAATACGCATACCTGCCACAAAATGCAGGGCAGCGGAAGGATGTGTTGTTTGTGTTTATACCGGGTACCTTTTCTACACCAAGCCAATACAATAATGTTTGCGAAGCGGCGGCGCAATCGGGCTACTATAGTTTTGGTGTGGCCTACAGCAACCTGAGCCCGGTGGAGTTTTATGAAGGACTGAACCCAACGGACAGTACGGTGGAAGATATTCTGGAAGAATTCCTGACGGGAAACAATGTATCGCCACGGGTAACGGTAACGCGGGCAAACAGCTTTGAAAACCGGATTATTAAAATGGTTTCTTATTTAGACTCTCTTTACCCAACGGAAAACTGGAAGCGTTTTTTGACGGCAGACAAGCAAATACGGTGGGATAAAGTTTCGGTAGCGGGACACTCGCAGGGCAGCGACCACGCGATGTATATGAGTAAGGCAAGAGGGCTGTACCGCGCGGGCTTTATTGGCGGACCGGGAAGCTTTTTGCTAAAAAACGGGAATTATCCAAGCTTTATGCAGGTGCCGGGATTGACGCCGTATAGTAAGTTGTATGGGTTTAACCATATAAAAGACCCGGTAAGGAAATGGAGTGATGTGAAAGTGACGTGGCAGGTATTGGGACTGCCTGGAGCGCCGAACAGCGTGGATGATAAAACGGTAAACGGATCGCACCAACTGACGACGGACCTAAACCTGAGTGATGCGCACAGCGGAACGATACAGGACGATGTGACGCCAAAAGATAAAAATGGGAACCCGCTTTATGCACCGGTTTGGCAGTATATGAATTTTCCGAAGTGAGGTGGCGGCAGTTGGTGGTTGACAGGATAGGATAAAATTGGATAGTGAGTATTTGTTCTGCATTGTCAACTTTGTGATAACCAGAGATTGGTTTTCTCACCGAGTTTTAGACTGCAGAGAAAGTGAAATGAAAGCCTGCCGTTACATGGGGAACCCCGGAAGATGTTTCTTTATAAGCAGTGGTTTATACAGTTGACTGCAGATGAGCTCTATTGATGAGCCAGGCAGAGAACAGGATGATGACCATACCGATGACCTGGGTAGTAACAATTTGTTCGCCGACAAGGAGGCTGCCGACCAGAACGGCAATCATGGGGTTGATGTAGGCGTAGGTGCCAACGATGGAAGAAGGCTTTTGCGTGAGCAGCCAGTTGTAGCAGGAAAGGGCTATGATGGAGCCGGCTATGGCCAGATAGAAAACGGATAACCAAGATGGCAGGGAGACGTTTTGGAAGTGGAAACCCTGTAGCTCGCCGGTACACACGCTTACCAGAAGGCAGGAAAGAACACCCCCCGCTAATTGCCAACCGAGATTGAGATATAAGGAACCCTCGGGTTTGCTATACTTAAAGTAAAGAGAACCGCCTGCCCAGACTGCAGCGCCCAACAAAACAACCCCTGAGGCTACCAACTGAATGGAATGACTGACCGAGACCGAAGCTGACTGTGTAAAAAGGTTTTGGAACAGCACGATAATGCCAATGAACCCGGCAGCTACACCGAGCAAGACCAGCTTGTTTTTAAAACAGAATTTCCATTGCGGCTTATCTAACAGGATAAACCAGATGGGTTCGGTGCCGACGAGTATGGCGGTGAAGCCGGAGGAAATGTATTTTTCGCACCAGAAGAGGATAGCCTGCCCGCCCGTCTGCATGAGCGCACCCAGTAAGAGATTTTTACCGACACTGCGGTTGAGCCATTTTTCTCCCCTTGTTGCTGACCAAACGAGGAAAGCGATGCCGGCTACCGAATAGCGGATGGCACCCATGAGAAAGGGTGGAAGGGTGGTAACCCCGATGCGGACCGCGAGATAAGTAGTGCCCCAGATAAGGTAGATGGCTGCAAAAGCCAATATAACACGGGTGTTGGTTCTGTTGTTTGCTGGCATGTGCTTACTTTTGATACAGGCGAAGAATTCAAATGTTATACCAGTTAAATGATTTTTGGTGGTAAAATATTTTTATGGAGAAAGAACGAAACATTGGTACGCTAACGGTAGTTGGCGGAGCCTTGTGCTGTGATTTTATCAATACGGTCTATGCTTGGCGGGGAGAAAACCTGCATGAATACCTGGGTACGTATGCAGATTTTATTGCCTGGTGCCGGAAGCTGACTATTGGTGATGGGACTGTATTAACCCAACTCCATCAAAAAGGAATGCAGGAGCCGGATGCTGCCGAGGCTGCACTGCGACAGATAAAGAAGATACGGTTACTGCTCTATACGTTTATATCAGCCGTTGCCGCGAAGGACTCTACGGAAGTAACCAAATTATTGCCGTCTATTAATACCCTGCTGCATAAGGCAAGTGCTCACTTAGCGATCTCTTTAGACAATGATGATTTTGCTCTTGCGCTACAGAAAGAGCCGGACGACTTGCTGAGCCCTTTGTGGATGGTGGTGCAATCGCTACAAGATATGCTGCTGACGACAGACCGGAAGCGGATAAAAGAGTGCCCGCGCTGCGGATGGGTGTTTGTGGATACAACGAAAAACGGCAGGCGGCGCTGGTGCGAACCGGAAGAGTGCGGCACGGCTGATAAGATGCAGCGATACCATGCTAAAAAGAAAGCAGCGGATGGAACAAACCGTAACCTGCCTGCCAGTGATTGAAGAGTTATGGGAGATGCCCCGGTGTAAGGCTTGCCTGGCAATGGAATTATTTTTTCTTTTCCCGGTTACACATTGCATGACTGATATCACTAATGGTATAGAAACATTTCTGTTATACCATTCTCCAACACAAAAAAAATTATTACACATGCAAAAGACAATTACAACAGGAATTGCAGCCATGGTACTTCTGCTGGTAATGTCCTGTACAAAAGAAAACAGTACCCTTACACCAGCCGGTACTACTGATGAAAGTGCAGCACAGCTGGCTGCGACCGGCCCTGACAACCTTGCCCTTACTGCCGTAAAGATTGGCAAACAGGTTTGGCAGAAAACCGACCTGGCAACCAGCTATTACAGAAACGGCGACAAAATTCCGGAAGTGAAAGACCCAAACAAGTGGGCAAGCCTAACTACCGGCGCCTGGTGCTATTACAACAATGACCCCAGCAAGGGTAAACTGTATAACTGGTATGCAGTGCATGACCCGAGGGGATTGGCGCCGAAAGGTTGGCATGTGCCGAGTGACTCGGAATGGACAGTGCTGACGAACTTTTTAGGCGGATATGAAGTAGCGGGTGGTAAACTGAAAGAAAGGGGCACCGCCCACTGGAATGACCCTAACGCCGATGCAACCAACAGTACGGGTTTTACCGCGCTTCCAGGTGGCACGCGTTATTATCTTGGTCAATATTTTGACGCGGGCGGATATGGATACTGGTGGAGCTCGACAGAGGCCTACGAAGGCGCTTCTTTTTACCGGTACCTTACTTATTTCTACGGCGCGATATCGGCCGGGGCAGATTATAATACCAACGGATTTTCTGTTCGTTGTTTGCGGAACTTATAGGTTATTTGACGACAGTCTGTAAAAAGCTGCTGGGTGCTGTTTGCCCGGCAGCTTTTTATATGGGGATACTTTGGTAATTGTGTTTTGCCTGAAAGGTATGGCAACGGAACGGCTGAAGCGGCCGGGTAGCAAAAACGGAGCATTGCCATTGTTTTTAGCTGCCTTTTTTATTCGACCACAAGCGATGGGAGCTTCCGTTTGAGGGTTTGGAGCGCGCCGAACTTGCGGTATTTCTTTTTGGTGTCGTTGAGGATGTGGACATTGTCGTCGATTAGGTTCCGCCGAAAACAGGTGATGGAACCCCAGGATTTATAGCCGGGAGCGTTGCGAAAGATATAATCCATTACTTTTTAATCGTACTGGCTAATTTACACTTTCGATCAATCGCCTTCTTCGAGCTGAAAAAGGAGGTTTACAGTGGTGTTAAAAATATTAGAGATTTTAATGGCAAGCAGGGTAGAGGGAACGTAGTTGCCGGCTTCGATGGAATTGATGGTCTGGCGGGACACACCTGCGCGGTCGGCAAGATCCTGCTGCGTGAGATTTTGTTTGGCACGTTCGACTTTGATGGTGTTGGTCATTCAGCGTCTTCTTTTCTGGCGATAATACATGAGAAGATAGACAAGGAGCATCGTGAAAGCGAGCTGATAAGAAGACATTTCGATAACCCCATTGCCAACCAAGGCATTGGCGAAGGGCATGAAGGCGGCATAAAATATAGCACCGATAAATGTATATGCCATAGATTTTATGCGGATAAGGAAGGTAAGCTCGTCTTCCACTTTGTCTTTTGCCCAGGCAATAAGGCTTAGCCCTATGATAAAAATACCAAATGTTGTTGCCTTAAGTAACTCCTTGCCCGTTGGTGAAAGATGTATTCCTGCCTGATGGACGATAATGGCGGGCAGGATAGCAGTGGCAGCGATAATGGCTCCCCAGAGTTTATATTTATTAGGTAGCAGCCGGAGGTTTAACTCGTTTTTTGGTTTGTTCATATTGTAAACTTTGGTTGTCATTATGACAAATATAGTTTACATTTTGAAGTTGCGAAATGAATTTTGCAGGAAAACAGACAAAGACATCAACCGGCATCTTCGAAATGCCTATTTACCGCCTACGTCAAACAATTGCCATCTTTGCGCAACCCTTATCTGCATATCGGGAAATACCGATATCTTTGGTATATGGAACAAGTGGACATTTTTAAAGCACTCTCCAATAAGACCCGTTTACAGATTTTAGCCTGGCTAAAAGACCCTGAGCAACACTTCCCCGAACAGACGGCGGGCTTTGCGCATGGCGTATGTGTAGGTATGATACAACAGAAGGCGGGCATTACGCAGAGCACCATATCGGAATACCTGACTACACTGCAACGGGCAGGGCTGGTGACGGCAACCCGTGCCGGACAATGGACCTACTACAAGCGAAACGAAGCCGCCTTTGCTGCACTGAGCCAGCTAATACAAACAGGCATTTAATTAAACAGAGAGATATGAGTACAGAGAGTTTGTTCAGACCTTTCCGGCTGAAGACATTGAACACGAAGAACCGCGTGGTGATGGCACCAATGACCCGTTCTTTTTCGCCGGATGGCGTGCCCACAGCAGATGTGGCGGCTTATTACCGCAAGAGAGCGGAAGGAGATGTGGGTTTATTGTTATCGGAAGGAACAGTGATAGACCGACCGTCATCGTCGAACGACGCCAATGTGCCGCACTTTTATGGCGAGGCATCGCTGGCAGGATGGCAACCGGTAATAGACGGCGTGCACCAGGCCGGGGGACAGATGGGACCGCAGATCTGGCATATGGGTATAATGGATAATCACCACTCGGGCTGGCTGCCGCCGGTACCGTTTGAAGGCCCATCGGGACTGGGAAGACCGGGTTTTACCAACGGCACGACGATGACAGAGGCAGACATTGCTGATACGATAGCCGCTTTTGGCAAGGCGGCGGCAGATGCGAAGCGCTTAGGCTTTGATTGCGTGGAGATACATGGCGCGCACGGCTACCTGATAGACCAGTTTTTCTGGGAAGGCACCAATGAGCGTACCGATGGCTACGGTGGAAAGACGTTGGCAGAACGCAGCCGCTTTGGCGCAGAAGTAATAAAAGAAGTGCGGCGACAGGTGGGAGAAGACTTCGCGGTGATTATCCGGTTGTCGCAGTTTAAACCCTCGGCTTATACCAATAAGCTGGCGGCTACGCCACAGGAAATGGAAGCGTGGCTGAACCCACTGGCAGATGCCGGTGTAGACATTTTTCATTGCTCGCAACGCCGCTTCTGGGAACCGGAGTTTGCGGACAGCGACCTGAACTTTGCAGGATGGGCTAAGAAGCTGAGCGGAAAGGCAACGATTACCGTAGGCTCCGTAGGACTGACCGGGGACTTCTTTGGTGCGTTTGCAGGGGAAAGCTCGGAGCCAAGCTCGCTTGATGAACTGATGCGCCGGATGGACCGGGGTGATTTTGACCTTGTGGCTGTGGGCAGACCATTGCTTTCGGACCCGAACTGGGTGAAGAAAATACAGGAAGGGCACCTGGATGAGCTGAAGGGATTTACCAAAGCGGCATTGGGTGAACTGGTGATGGAATAGTGTTTTGTTTTTGTGTGTATAAGCCCGGTGCGAAGCGCCGGGCTTTTTTGTGGGGTGTCTCTTGCTTTTTTCCCTTGATGGAAAAAAGTAACAAAAAAGCTATGAATAAGTCTAATGATTTTTTTTATAGGTATTCATGAGAACGCTTCGCTTAGTTATTTCGATGATAATGATTTTATAAGGACTCAATGAAATCGCTTCGCCAGTTCAAGGACGGCGCCATCGCTCCGCGCATTACTTCGACCATAATTATTTTTTCAATGGACTCAGTGAGGTAGTTCGTTTGTCCGGGCCAGCACGCCCTCTGTGTAGCCTTTTATTGTTTTTTGCTGTGCTTACCCTATATAAATTGGCATTGCGAACAGATATAGCGGAAAGGATAACTGAATAAAAGAAGCCCGCACCAGCGGGCTTCTTTTATGAGAGATGGTTGGGGACAGCGTCTTTAGCCGGTAAGCGCTGCTTTGCCCTTTATTTTTCGATATCGAGGCTGCCGGTGTAGATGCTGTCGGCTACACTTCTGCCATCGGCAGAAATGAATGCTAACCAGGTTTCTACCGTTTGCCCCGCAAGACGGGATACGTCTACCTGAGCGGCACCCTCGCTGCGAAGGGGACCCTGCCAGTTGCAAATGGCAGTGTTCAACGCTTTGCAGTACACGACCACTACTGCCTGATCGGACGCAGAAGCGCTACCGATGCCACTGTTGTCGACCCAAGTAAAATATACTGTTTTGCCGGTGGCAGTGGCGGCTACGGCATCGGCGTTGGGCAATGTGCCCCGGCTAATAAGCGCCTTGTCGTAATTGATGAAATAATCCGGTGTCTTGCCACCGATGGCATTTTTAAGGGTGTAAGAAAAAGCACTGTTGAAAGCGGTTTTGTCGGTTGCATACCCTTTGAATGTAACCTCCAACAACTTTGTCATGGGCTGCAGAAACCCGAGCCCGGTGCTAAAGCGCAACTGCTGATCGAGCTGCTTGACGCTGGACTCCGTCTGCCTGCGGCGGGGACGACTTCGCATGACGTCTTTGCCTTTCCAAGAGCTGCCTACTACGGGACCTACTCTGCCGGAGAAGCCTCCGAGTATCCCTTTGTCGAATGTAGCCATTGATAATGGATTTGTTTGTGATAAAATATTGTTTGGAACGGCAGGTGCGAGGCTTGGCGACTCGTACTGCTTTGCTGCGCCTGCTGGTGCAAAAATAGGATGGTGTTTTGGGGATTCTATCAGCCCTTGCAGGCGTTGCGTCTTTTTGCGGTGGTTTGTGGGAATGTGCGGGAAACTGCGTGGGTTTTCATTTTCCGGTTGCTCATATAAGTTGAACTTTTAGCTTGCCTCTGCTTGTTTTATGGTTGGTGAATTCTTCTTTGTAATTGTTTCTTTTTTATTCAGTTCTTATCATAAATTAATCCACTTCTTCTTTTTTGTCTGGACACAAAAAAAGAAGAAAAAAAGTCAAGCACGGATGATATACAGCCCATCCGTGCACGGTATTTTAATGGGGCTTTTGGGGTGCTGTGGTGAAGGG
>CAZZZH010000190.1:7474-9142 GCA_964658445.1 Ilyomonas sp. | reverse complement strand
CTAACCTTGCCACCGAAATGGGATGGATAATATATTCAAGGCACATCACGGCGCCGCAGTTATAATTTTCATCCATAATACAAGCATCCAGTGTTACGTTTCCGTCGCGGTCGGGCAGGCCACCATAGCCAATGGTGTTGATGATTGGATCGGCTTCCGGTATCTTTACTCCCGCTTCTACCGCATCTAATGCACGACCGTTTTTGCTCAGTGTTTTCCAGGCTTCGGCATTGGCTGCTTTACCAAAATCCCAGGTGGAAATAACAATTGGATTGTTTGTGCTGCTTTTTATTTCTTTGGGTGCTGCCAGCACGTTCTTATGGCTAAGCGCAACAGCAGAGGCAATAAAAGAAGACCTGATAAATTTCCGTCGTGATGAAGACATACGATAGTCCATTTCAATCAAAAATAGAGTTTATGCCGACATTATAAAATAAGGCGACATAGATGCAGCATTTCCGGTACTAATTCCTGTCTACTTATCTAGAAAACTTATAAAACGATTACCATTATTTTGAGCTTGCTTTGCGTCCTGCTTTTGGCTATGAAAAAACCAGTTTCCTTCTTCGCCTGCCGATATTTTATTTTACCGTTTGTTGTTGGCTACGCAAAAACGGCTGCGACGCCATGGCTGGAAAGCCCGGCAAGTATTGTAGTAAGAACGGGCGATGTTGTTCTGTTACCAGCGGGTTCAGCCAGTTTACACATCGTTTCATTTTCCGCAATCAATCATTACTTGTAAACACACGAATGCTGACATCGCAATCATTTATTCAAAAGAATCCATAATGAAATATTTATTGCTTGTATTTGTTACCGCTTGCATTACCACTGTTTCTTCGGCTCAGCCAGCAAGACCTGTTTGGACAAAAGCAAAAGCCGATGCCTGGTACAGGACCAAAGGCTGGCTGCGCGGCTGCGATTTTATACCCAGTACTGCCATTAACCAGCTAGAGATGTGGCAGGCTGAAACCTTTGATACAGCTACCATTGACAAAGAATTGGGCTATGCACAATCGATCGGTTTAAACTGTATGCGCGTGTTTCTTCATCATGTAGCATGGCAGGTAGATAAACAAGGTTTTAAAAGCCGGATGAACCAATACCTCACTATTGCCAACCGGCACGGCATTGCAACCATTTTTGTGTTTTTTGACGATTGCTGGAATGAAAGTTATCATGCCGGAACACAACCGGCACCTAAGACCGGCATTCATAATTCCGGCTGGATACGCGACCCGGGGAAATTATATTACGATGAACCTAAACTCGTCGACACGTTAGAGATGTACGTTAAAGATGTATTGAAAACTTTTAAAAACGACAAGCGCATTTTATTGTGGGATTTGTATAACGAGCCAGGCAATTCGAATTATGAAAACAAAAGCCTTCCACTGCAAAAAAAAGAATTTCAATGGGCAAGACAAATCAATCCCTCTCAGCCGCTGTCTGCCGGCATTTGGAACGATAAACTTTCCGACTTGAATGCTTATCAGCTAAGCCATTCTGATGTTATCACTTATCATGATTATAACCCGATTGATGTGCATCAAAAGACAATAGATTCGCTGCGCAAATACGGTAGACCCTTACTCTGCACCGAGTATATGGCGCGCCCGAGAAATAGCACATTTGCCACCATAATGCCTATGCTGAAAAAAGAAAATG
>CAZZZH010000190.1:0-7464 GCA_964658445.1 Ilyomonas sp. | reverse complement strand
AAAACCAACACTAAATATGCCTGGGACACGCCGATGCCCGGCGGCGATGATCCAAAAATATGGTTTCATGAAATCTTCCGGAAAGATGGTACGCCATATCGTGAAGAAGAAACGAACCTGATTGCATCATTAACCGGAAAAAAGAAAACTAAATAAAAGCAAATGCAAACATCCACGCCACCCGATATACAATTGTCTGTTGATAAACTTCTGCCTTACATGAAACCGGAGACGTTGCTGATACGGTCTCCCGGCAGAATCAACCTGATTGGCGAACATACCGATTACAATGAAGGCTTTGTGTTGCCGGCGGCAATTGATAAAGCAGCTTATCTTGCCTTTACGCCACGCGAAGACGATGTCATCAATCTTTTTTCTATTGACCTGAATGACCGCCATGCTACTAACATCCATGATTTTCTTCCCACTAAAAAATCGTGGCCAAACTACCTGTTGGGTGTTGCCGATCAGTTTCGACAGAAAGGTTTACTGACCAAAGGCTTCGATGCTGCGCTTACCGCCGATGTGCCGATTGGTGCAGGGTTATCTTCCTCTGCAGCGGTAGAAAATGCTATGGGCATTGCAATGGATGCCATGCTAAAAACCAATCTGGATAAGCTTTCATTGGTAAAAATGTCGCAACTGGCAGAGCATACTTACCCCCGTGTGATGTGTGGCATTATGGATATGTTTGCCAGTATGTTTGGTAAAAAAGGCAACGTGATCAAACTGGATTGTCGCTCTCTCGACTACGAATACGAGCCCTTTGAAATGAAGGGTTTCCGTATTGTTTTAATTGATACGAGAGTAAAGCATTCGTTGAACGAAACCGGGTACAACAATCGCCGCGAGCAATGCGAAGAAGGAGTGGCGATGATAAAGAAACATCATCCTAAAGTCAACAGTTTGCGTGATGTGACCATGGACATGCTTAACCAATATGTGCTTCCAAAAGATGCGCTGATCTATAAACGCTGCAGCTATGTACTGGAAGAAAATGAGCGGCTGCTGGTTGCTTGCCAGCACCTTGAAAAAGACGACATGCAAGCCTTTGGAAAGAAGATGTACGAATCTCACGAAGGACTGAGTAAGAAGTATCAGGTGAGTTGTAAGGAGCTTGATTTTTTAGTTGCTCAAGTTAGAAACAATCCATCTGTGCTTGGTGCCCGAATGATGGGCGGCGGCTTTGGCGGCTGTACCATTAATCTTATAAAGGAAGAAGGCGTTGATGCAATGATAGAACAGGTAACAAAGAATTATAATGAAGAGATGAACCTGGATGCAAAAGCTTATGTAACGAACATTGAAAATGGTACTAACATCTTATAAATTTATTATGAAAAAAACAAAATGCAGAATGGACGATGGCTAAAAGAAAAATGTATTTCGCAAAGGCGTTTCCCTTTAAAAAGAGTTCACTGTTAGCCAATATATTAATTATACACTCACTAAAATACTTTACCATGTCAGATTGCTATCCTGTTTGCAAAACAGGAGCGAAGAAAGGCTATACATCTACGTTCCTGTTTATTGAAAGAAAAATTACTTTACTTGCTTTTTTTATTTTTTTATCCGCTGCCGTTTTTGCGCAGCAAAATACAGTTTCCGGCACCGTTACCGGCAACAACAATCAACCGTTACCGGGCGTGTCTGTAGTGGTACAAAGCACTAAAAAAGGAACAGCTACCGACAACTCAGGACGCTTTACCATATCGGCTTCCAGCAGCGATGTGCTTCTGTTCAGCTCCATTGGCTACAAAGACCAGACAATTACAGTTGGCTCTCAGAATACCATCAACGTAGCCATGGTAAACACTACCGATTCTACCTTAAATGATGTGGTGGTAATTGGCTATCAGAGCGTGCGCAGAAAAGATTTAACAGGTGCCACAGGTGTTGTGAATATGACAGATGCCAACAAAGTTTCTGCTGGTTCTGTCGGTGAACAGATACAAGGCTTGGTGCCAGGTGTAACCGTGAGAAATGGCGGTGCGCCGGGGCAGAATGCAGTAGTTGAAATAAGAGGTGTCGGCAGCTTTGGTAGTTCAACGCCTTTATATGTTATTGATGGTATGATAGCAGATGCTAATTCAACTATTAATAGTAATGATATTGCTTCGATACAAATTTTAAAAGATGCTTCCGCAGCAGCTATTTACGGTTCGCGTGCAGGCAATGGAGTCATTATCATCACAACAAGAAAAGGAAAAGAAGGTCCCTCAAAAATATTTGGTTCAGCTAAATATGGAACACAGCAAATCCCTAAGACATGGAATGTAATGAGCGCTCCTCAATTTCTGCAAACCGTTAAACAGGAATATGCTAATTCAGGACAAAGCTTGCCTTCCGATGTTGCGGCTCAGGTAGCAAACAATACCATCAATACTGATTGGCAAAAGGCGGCTTATCAAAATGGCGCTTACGAAGATTACAACCTGGGTGTTTCCGGTGGATCAAAAACAGGCAATTATTTGATATCGGGCAGCTATTATAAAAATGAAGGAACCCTAGTAGGCAATTCGTTTGAAAGAGCCAGCGTGCGCATTAACACAGAAGCCCGAAAAGGTATATTGACAATAGGTGAAAATATGGTGCTGAGCAGCACAGATGGAAAGAATCCGGGTGGTGGCGTAAATGCCTTCTACAACTCGGCTCAAATGCTGCCAATTATTGCAGTCCAAAACAGCGCCTACACAGACGCCAATCAATATCCTTCAAACCCTGGCGGTTGGGGTATTGGTTCATCAAACGATCCTACTTATATATCCAATTATCTTGCTTCAGTAGCATTAGACAAACAAACCTATAGCTATGCAAAAATTGTTGGTAACGCTTATGCGCAACTAAATTTTACAAGCTGGTTAAGCTACCGGTTTAATATGGGCGTAGAAGTTAGCTACGATTATGGCAAGGAAGAACGAGATACAGGTATCTGGCGCTATACCAATCAACCACCACTCACCAGTGTAAGCGAGGGCAGATCGCGTTTTACTAACTTCCTGATGGAGCACACTCTCAACTTCAATAAAGTTTTTGGTAAACATTCTATAAGTGGTGTGGTTGGATTTTCCCGCACACAACAAATGAGAGATTATACCAATGCAAGCCGTACGAATTTGCAGGTAGTAAATGGCGATGTGTTTACAACAATCGGCTCTGCCCAAGGCACTCCATCTGTTGATGGCGGCCTTATTAATAAGTGGAGAAATCATGGCTATTTAGGCCGTATCAATTACGCTTATGCTGATAAGTATTTGCTTACCCTTACTGGTCGCATTGATCAGGATTCGCGGTTTGGTCCTTCTAACAGAACAGGTTATTTTCCATCTGCTGCAGTAGCCTGGCGAATCAGCAAAGAAGACTTCTTTCATGTAAGCTGGATTAACGATCTTAAAATCAGGGCTTCGTATGGTAAGTTAGGCTTTAGTGATGTGTTAAGTGCATGGCAGTATGTTGGCTTTATAAATAGCAATCCACGGGCAGTATATGGCACAGGGCAAACACCTGTTATTGGTCAATACCAGGCTGACATTACGAATCCTGATCTGAAGTGGGAAGAAAGAACGCAGAAGAATATAGGTCTGGATGCAAGCTTGCTAAACAACCGGATTTCATTTACAGCAGAAGTGTACAATTCAGTATCTAAAGATGTATTAGTAAATGTGCCACTGGCTAGTTATTTAGGCAGTACGGGCAGTCCTTTTGTAAATTCAGGTTCAATTAAGAACACCGGCGTGGAAGTATCAGCTACTTACCGAGACAATGGTCACTTGTTCAAATGGGATGTGTCAGGCAACTTTACAACTATCAAAAATAAAGTTCTTTCTGTTGGTAACCAGGGTGTAGATGCAGCAAGTGGCGTTGCCGTTAATTATCTTGAACCTGCTAATTACACACGCTCACAGATAGGAAACGCATTAGCCTCCTGGTATGTAATACAAACAGATGGCATTTTTCAAAGCCAGGATGAAATAAATAGTTATGTCAATAAGGATGGCGCCATCATTCAGCCGAATGCAAAACCAGGTGATATCAAGTACATTGATAAAAATGGCGATGGACAAATTAACGATCAGGATAGAGTGTTTCGCGGCTCACCTTGGCCAACTTTGCAAGCAGGCTTGCAGTTCAACGCTTCTTATAAACAGTTTAATATAAACATCCAGTTTATAGGTGTGTTTGGCAATAAAATTTATGATGATGTGCGCCGTGCGCTTGACAGCTACCAGCTTACCAATTTCAGAGATGATATTAGCCCATGGACACCAACCAACACAAAAACATCAGATCCACGCTTAGCTATAGATAATGGCGACGACCCATCTGTTGCAATGAACAATATGGGAGAAACAGATCGCTGGCTTGAAAATGGTTCTTATGTACGCCTTAGAAATGTTGAATTGGGTTATAATTTTTCTTCCAATTTATTAAAGAGTATCAGCTTCAGCAGTGCACGTGTTTATGTAAGCGGTCAAAATTTGTTTACCATTACAAAGTATAAAGGACTAGACCCTGATGTATCTAATGGAGATATCTTACAGAGAGGTTTTGACGCCGGTTACTGGCCATCAAGCCGTGTGTTTTCAGCGGGGATACAATTTGAATTTTAATAGATTTATTTTAAAATGACTAGCATGAAAAAAATATTTATAATGGCTGCCTGTATAGCTCTGCTTACAACAGCTTGTAAAAAAGATTTGGAAATACCCAATCCAAATACGCCGACAACAGACAATTTCTGGAAAACAGCAGCCGATGCGCAAAGCGGCATCAATGCCATTTACAGTACTTTCCATCGGGTAGGTCTTGCAAGAAATGAGTTCTTCACTACAATTGTGAAGTCAGATGAAAGCTTTAGCACAAGCCCGAATTCAACACTGATAAACAACTTTGATCAGTTCAACGTAACAGACTACAACTTGTGGGAAACCTCAACCTTGTGGCAAGATTGTTATATTGGCATTAACCGCGCTAACCAGGTATTGGACAATGTGCCAAACATAACCATGGATGAAACCACCAAAGCACAGTTGCTGGGCGAAGCCAAATTTTTACGTGGTTTCTTCTATTATTACCTGGCTACATATTGGGGCAATGTTCCGATACTGTTGCACACATCTTCGCCTACTGATTATCCGCCCACCACAGCCCAGGCAGATGTATATGCGCAGGCAATTTCAGATTTTACAGATGCGGAAAATTCTTTACCCACATCGTATGATGCAGCCAACCTTGGCAGAGCTACTAAAGGTGCCGCTTATGGTATGATGGGTAAATGTTACATGCAGCTTCACAACTACACCGCAGCCGCACAGGCCTTCCAGTGGCTGGTAGAAGGTGATGGTAAAAACATCTATGATCTGGTCGCTAACTATCGCGATAATTTCGTCGAAACATCTGAGAATAACAAAGAGTCGGTGTTCGAATTTCAGAACGCGCTGAACCCAACAGACAGCCACGATGACGATGTTGCCGGTGGTTCTGATAATTTGAATTACGGAACTTCGATTCCTCCTTTTTTTGCACCTCGTCCTATTGGTTTTACCGATGGTCAGGCACGTCGCTGGGTAGTGCATGAATTTCTGAAAGAAAGAACCGCAACCGATCAGCGCGATCCACGTCTTGCCGCTTCTTTCCTGTATGATTCAACGGATGAGCGAGGACCAGACTACACAATGATTTATGGTGTTTCTTTTACAGATCGCAACTATTCTACTGATTCAACTGACCCTGTGGGAGTAGCCACAACGCACACTGTTTATATGCGTAAGTTTTTAGATGATGCCACAATGAATGGCGAAGTGTTTCACTCTGGCAACAACTATCGTTATCTACGTTATGCTGATATTTTATTACTGTATGCAGAAGCCTTAAATGCAAATGGCCAAACAGAACAGGCGTATCAATACGTAGACAGAGTGCGCGAGCGTGCTGGCTTGCTACCGCTTTCAACAGTGATGCCGGGCTTAAGCGGGCAAACATTTTTAGATCAATTAAAGCATGAACGTATTACCGAACTTTCGTGCGAAGGTCACCGCTGGGAAGACCTCGTTCGCTGGGGCGATTTAAGCACCGCACTGGCTTCAAGAGATGCAGGCTTTATTCATTATCAGCCTAAATATGCTTTGTTGCCAATACCGCAATACGATCTTGATGTAAACCCCAACTTAAAACAGAACCCGGGTTGGTAAATTTTTTATAACAAACAGGATGATAAACGATTTGGCATCATCCTGTTTGTTTACCTTTCTTGTATTTTCATGTATTGAAATGTTGACGATGATTGTAAAAAACTTGTTTTTATTCGTTTTTGGATTAATGATTCTATCAGCTGGCTGTGGTAAAGGCGGCGGAAATGATCCTACCCCAACGCCTCCGATTGATACGACTCCGGTAATCACCAACACGTTCACAAACCCGCTACTACCTTCGGGTCCCGACCCGTGGGTGGCGCAAAAAGATGGCTACTATTATTACACACATACCTTGGGTAATAAAGTAGCGTTGTGGAAAACCAGCAAAATGGATGAATTGAAAAATGCAGTGCCAGTAACGGTTTGGGCGCCGCCTATTAACACGGCATATTCAAATGATATCTGGGCACCAGAGCTGCATTATCTTGACAACAAATGGTATATCTACGTAGCGGCGGACAGCAGTGGCATCAACAGCACACATCGAATTTATGTATTGGAAAATGCAGCTACCGATCCTACTACCGGAACATGGACATTGAAAGGTAAACTGACTGATGTTACCAACAAATGGGCAATAGATGCTTCTGTATTTACTTACAACAATATAGAGTACATTATCTGGAGCGGATGGCAGGGCGATGTGGATGGCGAACAGGATATCTTTATTTCGAAATTGTCTAACCCTTATACAATTGGAAGTGAACGTGTACTGATTTCTAAGCCAACGTTTGGCTGGGAAACAAAGATTACCAGCGGTATCAATGTAATAGTAAATGAAGGACCGGAAGCACTGATAAACTCGTCTAACAAACTCTTTCTCACCTTTTCTGCCGGTGGTTGCTGGAGCGATGATTATGCACTTGGACTACTATCTTTAAAAGATGGCGGCGACCCGCTGAATGCCGCAGACTGGACCAAGAATGCTGACCCGGTATTTACAAAAAATACAAGTGGCGGTGCTTTTGGACCAGGTCACAATGGCTTTTTCAATTCGCCCGATGGAACCGAAGACTGGATCATTTATCACGCTAATAACAGTTCAGGTCAAGGTTGTGGCGATGCCCGAAATCCGCGTATGCAAAAGTTTACCTGGAATAGCGATGGCACACCTAATTTTGGAATGCCGGTCGCTATTGGAACAAAAATTAACAAGCCATCAGGCGAATAAATTTTTCATCACATTTGCAAGGCACATTGATTATTTCAATGTGCCTTTTTTTATCAAAAATCAAAAAGTCGTTAAAAATCATTAAGAATATAATAAAAC